>JAZJZP010000104.1:636-15944 GCA_040389805.1 Pseudomonadota bacterium | reverse complement strand
GAGACCAGCAATTTCCTGATGATCGTTTTGACGCTCATCGTTGTGAGTGTCGGTGGACTGGCCGAGATCGTGCCGCTGTATTTTCAGCGCAGCACGACCGAGGCCGTCCCTGGTCTCAAGCCCTACACGCCGCTGCAATTGGCGGGGCGCGATGTTTATTTGCGTGAAGGTTGCTACAACTGCCACTCGCAGATGATTCGCCCCTTCCGTGCTGAAACCTTGCGCTACGGGCACTACTCCATGGCCGGAGAGTTCGTCTATGACCACCCCTTCCAATGGGGCTCAAAGCGGACCGGTCCTGATCTGCATCGGGTCGGTGGCAAGTACAGCGATGAGTGGCATCGTGCTCATTTGCATAACCCGCGTGACGTGGTGCCTGAGTCGAATATGCCAGCCTACCCATGGTTGGAGGCTGCTCTGGTTGCGCCTGAATCCATGGCGCCTAGCATGACCGCGCTGCGCCACGTCGGGGTGCCGTATAGCGATGCAGAAATCGCTGGGGCGGCCGAGGAGGTCAAGGGCAAGAGCGAGCTGGAGGCTGTGATTGCCTACCTGCAAGTGCTCGGCACCGCCGTCAAGTAAAAAGGAGTGATGCACATGGATATCAATATCGTGAGAAGCGTGTTCACCGTGGTGAGCCTGTGCATTTTCGTGGGCATTGTGGTTTGGGCGTTCAAACGCTCGAACCGCGCTCAGTTTGAGGAGGCAGGTCGCTTGCCCCTCGCAGAAGATTGATTGGAGTCTCAAATATGAGCGACTTCATTTCCACTGGGTGGTCGTGGTTCGTTATCGCGATCGTGGTGGGTGGTTTGGTGTTTTGCGTGCTGGTGCTGATGGGCGCCAGTCGACACAAGGTCATCCGTGATTCCCAAGGCAAGATCGATAACACGACCGGGCATGTATGGGACAAGGACTTGCGTGAACTCAACAATCCGCTACCTCGCTGGTGGCTGATGCTGTTCATCATTACCTTGGTCTTTTCTGCGGTGTACTTGGCGCTGTATCCCGGCATGGGTGAACGTCAAGGCAAGTTGGGTTGGTCTTCGGTTGGACAACTGCAAGGTGAAATGCAGCGTGCCGGCGTGGAGCAGGACAAGATCTTTGCCAAGTTTCGGACCGTCGCAGTTGAAGATCTGGCGCGGGATCCGCAGGCCCACGCCATTGGCGAGCGCTTGTTCCTGAACAACTGTGCAGCCTGTCACGGGTCCGATGCCCATGGCTCGAAGGGTTTTCCAAACCTGGCTGACAACGATTGGATCCACGGGGGCTCGCCTGACAAGATCATCGAGACCATCACCCATGGTCGCAATGGTCAGATGCCTGTGATGGCAGCTGCTGTGGGCAATCCTGAAGAGGTTCGTCAGGTGGCCAACTACGTGTTGAGCCTGTCTGGCAGTGGACACAACTCCATCATGGCCGAGCTGGGACGTGACAAATTCAAGCAGGTTTGTGCTGCCTGCCACGGCGCGGACGGTAAGGGCAACCAAGCGATCGGTGCGCCCAACCTGTCTGACAAAATCTGGCTGCATGGCTGGGGTGAAGAGGCCATCGTCAACATGGTCAACAAGGGCAAGATCAACGTCATGCCTGCCCAAGATCAGCGTCTGTCGGCAGACCAGATCAAAGTGGTCGCGTCTTATGTCTGGAGCCTTTCACACGCAACTCAGACGGCAGGCGCCAAGTAATACCCCTTGGCGTTGGTCAAGTTGATCACGTCGTGAGCCCCCATGCGGCTGCGTCCTGATACCCTGAGGGGTATATATGGCGCAGCCGCTGTTTTTTGTCGAGCATTCATGAGCGATACCCCTCCCAAAGTGCCTTCTTCTCAAAAGGTCATTCCTATCCATGCGGTAGCAAGTGATCCGGCGCCCAGCGAGCTTGATGCTCAGGCTCAGCGCGTGGAGTTGGTGTCGCTTTACCAGAAGACCGAGAAGGTCTACGCCCGCGAAGTGAAGGGCTGGTTTACCAAGTGGCGCTGGGCCTTTGTATGGCTCACTCAGATAGTCTTCTACGGAATGCCCTGGCTGATGTGGAATGGCCGTCAAGCCGTTTTGTTTGACTTGGGGACTCGGCGTTTCTACATGGGCGGTCTGGTGCTCTACCCACAGGATTTTATCTACCTGACGGGGTTGTTGCTCATCTCGGCCTACGGGCTGTTTTTGTTCACCGCGGTGGCTGGGCGAGTGTGGTGCGGGTATGCCTGCCCCCAATCGGTTTACACCGAAATCTTCATGTGGATTGAGCGCAAGTTCGAAGGTGATCGAGCCAAGCGCATGAAGAATGACAAGGCTGCATGGTCCGTCGAAAAATTTGGGCGCATGGCAGGCAAACAAGTCACATGGATAGTCTTCGCGTTGTGGACAGGGTTCACATTTGTGGGTTACTTCACCCCAGTGCGAGTCTTGTTCCAAGAGGTGATCTCCATGGGCTTGGGGCCTTGGGAGACCTTCTGGATGCTGTTCTATGGCTTTGCGACTTACGGCAACGCGGGCTACATGCGTGAACAGGTCTGCAAGTACATGTGCCCGTACGCGCGTTTCCAAAGCGTCATGTTTGACCGCGATACCCTGATCATCAGTTACGACGCCAAGCGGGGTGAACCTCGCGGTTCTCGTTCGCGCAAGGCGGATGCCAAAAGTCTGGGCAAGGGCGATTGCATTGATTGCACCTTGTGTGTCCAGGTGTGCCCCACCGGCATTGACATTCGCGAGGGGCTCCAATACGAGTGCATCGGATGCGCCGCCTGTATTGATGTGTGCGATTCGGTCATGGACAAGATGGGAACCCCCAGGGGTTTGATCCGTTATGCCACCCAAAACTCAATGGAGCAGGGGTGGACATCCAGTCAGATGTGGCAGCGCATCAAGCGGCCCAGGGTATTGATCTATACGGCGGTATTGATGGCGGTTGTGGCCGTCTTCTTGGTCAGTTTGCTCAATCGAAGCCCCTTCAAGGTGGACGTGGTGCGTGACCGTGGGGCCTTGGCTCGGGTGGTGGACGATGGTTTCGTTGAAAATGTGTACCGCATTCAGTTGATGAACGCCACTGAGGAGCCGCAGCGCTACCGCATTGGGGCGGAGCAATTGCCGCAGGCCCAGGTGGCGGGGGGTGATGAGCTATTGCTGGGGCCGGCGGAAGCGCGCTGGGTGCCCATTTCAGTCAAGGTGTCACCAGACACGGCTGCTCGTCTGGGGACCGGGTCGCATCCCATCGTCATCACGGTCGAGCAGTTGCGTCAAGGTAATGCGCCACAGATTGATGTGCGCGAAAAATCCACATTCATGGTGCCGCGCTGAGCGTGGGCCTGCAGGAGTTGTCCATGTCCAAAAATACAGCCAGTACTCAATCAACCGAAAAAAACGAGACCCCTGACAACGCACCGTGGTGGCGTTTCCCCATTGTCTGGATGGTTTTTGGTGGCCCGGCTGTGGTGGTGGTTGCTTCGTTGGTGACCATGGTCGTGGCGTTGCGCAATATCGACCCGGTGCTCGACACCTCAAAGACCGCTGCGACGACGAGTCAAGCGCCGGCACTGTCGGGTCGTAACCACTCCGCTGAGCCGGCGACCAAACCTGCCGATCAGTAAAACCCCAGGGTATTTAAGCCCCTTATTTAGGGGTTTTTACTGGGGCGCTGTGGCGGCCGAAGTATGACTATGTGAACAGTGTCTCGTTCATCAAGGAGAACTGCATGACACAGCGAGTCCTACACGCTGCTCAAATTTTGTGGCCAGCCTTCGTGGTGGCGGGTATCTTGGAGATGGTGGTCTTTTCGTGGGTGGACCCCATTGATTTGCACCTAGGCTCTTGGCAGCCCGACGCCATGACGGTGTATAGCTTGGCGTTTTTGGTGTTTTGGTGTCTAGTGGCGGTGGCCTCTGGCATGAGCCACTGGCTGATGACTGCGGCTCAGTCTGGTCATAACAACCACCACCTGCCGCATCACCAGGCTTAACAACGAACGTTGTTGACCAAGGCGCGCAGTCCCGGTTCATCAACGATGCGGATGTCGCGTTGTTTGACCTCCAGCAGGCCTTCTTCTTGAAACTTGGAGAAGGTGCGGCTGACGGTTTCCAGCTTCAGCCCCAAATAGCTGCCGATTTCTTCGCGCGTCATGCGCAGCACGAGTGCGGAGGCTGAAAAGCCTCGTGCATGCAGGCGCTGCGTCAGGTTCAGCAAAAAGGCCGCCAAGCGTTCTTCAGCGCGCATGCTGCCCAGGAGCAGCATCACGCCATGGTCGCGAACGATCTCGCGGCTCATGATCTTGTGGAACTGGTGCTGCAGGTCCGAGAACTCGCGGGTCAGGTCCTCGAGCTGCGCATAAGGAATCACGCAGACTTGTGAGTCTTCGAGTGCGACTGCGTCACAGGCATGTCGATCGGTGCTGATGCCATCCAGGCCCAGTAGCTCACCGGCCATCTGAAACCCGGTGACTTGATCTCGGCCATCTTCTGCAGAGATGCAGGTCTTGAAAAAACCCGTACGCACGGCATACACCGCGCGGAAGGGCTCGCCGGTATGAAACAGGGCCTCTCCGCGTTTCAGTGTTCGCCTGGAAGCGATCATGCCGTCCAATTGGCTGAGTTGTGGCTCACTCAGACCCACAGGCAGGCACAACTCCCTGAGGTTGCAGCTCGAACAGGCGACTTTGAAGGCTTCGTATTTCATGGAACCAGTATCTGCACCACCCACAGTGGCGTGGTTTGCATTCGTTGGGAATTTCGCGTCAATGACCGGAATAGTACCGTGCAACATGATGAACCTCAAAGCTTGCCCGATTGTTGCCAGTTCGTCCCGCATGACTTTGATCCAGGTCAACCCTGCTGGACAAGCGTTTGGCAAAGTGCGTTCCTATGAGTGCACAGGTTTTGGCCAATTCGCAGCAGCCACACGTTACCAGGGACTTGTTGTCCAAGTTGGACGTGAATGGCCCCCGCTACACCTCCTACCCCACCGCGGATCGCTTTGTGGAGGCTTTTGGGCCGACGCAGTATCAGCAGGCGCTGAGTCAGCGATCCCAAGGGGCCCTTGGCGGCGCTGCCATGCCGCTGTCGGTCTATGTCCACATCCCGTTTTGTGAGTCGGTTTGTTATTACTGTGCGTGCAACAAGGTCATCACCAAGCACCACGAGAGGGCGCATGAATATCTGGAGGCGCTCCAAACCGAGATCGATCTGCACGTGGCCCAGTTGGGCCGAGGTCAGCCGGTCTCTCAGGTTCATTTTGGCGGCGGAAGCCCGACTTTCCTGAGCGACGATGAGTTGGAGCGCTTGCTGTCCATGTTGCAGACGGCCTTTCGCTTTGTGCCGGGTGGTGAGTACTCCATTGAGGTGGACCCACGCACGGTGGACGCCGGGCGTCTCAAGCGTTTGGCGGCCATGGGTTTCAACCGGATCAGCCTGGGCGTGCAAGACTTTGATCCTCACGTGCAGCATGCCGTCCACCGCGTTCAGCCCTATGAACAAGTGGCTGAATTGATGGCGGCGGCGAGGTCTGAAGGGTTTGAGTCCATCAACATGGATCTGATCTACGGCCTGCCCAGACAGACGCTGGAGAGCTTTCGGCGCACATTAAGCCAAGTCGTGGCGCTTAAGCCAGAGCGGGTCGCGCTGTATGCCTATGCGCATTTACCTCAACGTTTCAAGCCTCAGCGGCGCATTGATTCGGCTTTGCTGCCCGTGCCTACCGACAAGATTGGCATGTTGGCCATGGCCATCGAAGAGTTTGGGGTGGGCGGATACGACTACATCGGCATGGATCATTTTGCGGTGCCGACGGACAGCCTTGCTGTGGCCAAGCGTCAAGGCCGCCTGCATCGTAACTTTCAGGGCTACAGCACGCATCCAGACAGCGATTTGATTGGCTTGGGTGTCTCGGCCATTGGACGTATCGGTGCTCATTACAGCCAGAACGTCAAGACGCTGGACGACTACTACGATGCCTTGGCCCGGTCAGAATTCCCGGTGGTTCGGGGGCTCACGCTGACGCGGGATGATGTGGTGCGGCGTGCGGTCATCATGGCGCTCATGTGCCAGGGGCGGGTGGACATTGAATCCATTGAGTTGGCCTACCTGATCGATTTCCGGCAATACTTCAAAACTGAACTGCGCCAGTTGGATCCGCTCATAGAGTCGGGGTTGGTGCTGATGGAGTCTGACGGTGTACGGGTCACGGCCTTGGGTTGGTATTTTGTGCGCGCCATCGCCATGGTGTTTGACAGGCATCTCCAGGCAGATAAAACCGTGGAGCGCTTCTCTCGCATCATCTGAGTTGAACCATCGGAGCGGGCCATGTTGTCGGGCCTGATGGTCACCGCCTTTTTGATGGGCGTGGGTGGGATTCCGCATTGCACCGCCATGTGTGGTGCCGCTTGTGCGGCGGTCTTGCGCAAGCCTGTGCCGCTACCTGCGTTGCTTGGGCGAGCCATCGGCTATGCCTTGCTGGGAGCGGTCGCGGCGGCCAGTACCTCTGGTTTGGCGCTGTGGGCGCAACAATCAGCCGTACTTCAACCCTTGTGGTTGCTGGCTCAGTTGAGTGCGCTCTCGTTGGGTTTGTGGTTGGCTGTGACGGCCACCATGCCAGCAAGACTTGATCAATGGGGGCAGGGGTTTTACAGGCGCTTGCAAGCGTGGGCCGTGGCATCGCCCAGAGTTCAGGCGCTGCCTGCTGCGTCGCTGTTCGCGCCTTTGTTGGCGGGCATGATGTGGGCGGCATTGCCCTGTGGCTTGCTGTATGGCGCAGTGATGGTGGCGGCACTGGCTAATGGACCCGTGGATGGTGCGTTGGTGATGGTTGCCTTTGCCCTGCCAAGTGCGCTTGGTTTGTGGGCCGCGCCCTGGTTGCTGGTTCGCATGGGCTGGAGTCGATCAACGCTTGGCCAGGTCACGATGGCTCCTGTGCCCATCGTATGGCTGAGGCCGCAGGTCGTGCTTGCGGCTGGCGATGCGAAGGGGGTCGGTGGTGCGCCCAGTGTATCTTGCCGATCCGCTTCTTCGATCTTGGCGCCTGTTTCTCGCTGGCGTTCATTGTCGAACCCTCGATGGGCCATCCGCATCTCTGGACTCATGTTGGCGGTCATGTCCGCTTGGGCGGTCTATCACCGCCTGGTGACTCAATGGCAGGCGTGGTGCGCGTGATGTGGGCGTTGACATGCCGCAACGTCTTGGCATTCTTGATGCTCGGTTGTGCATAAACGATGATCTAAAGCCGCATTTGCGGCCTTCCAATCCGTGATTGGTCTGAGGGGTCGCATAGAATTCCCTGACACGATGCCGATATCCATGGCATCGTTTATCGGAAACGCCAAACGCGGAGACCAAAATCATGTTCCAGCACATCAAAGTGCCCGAAGGTGGGCAGAAAATCTCGGTCAACCCGGATTTCTCGCTCAATGTTCCTCATAACCCCATCATTCCCTATATCGAGGGTGACGGTACCGGTTTCGACATCACGCCCGTGATGATCAAAGTCGTCGATGCTGCCGTCGAGAAGTCGTACGGTGGTCAGCGCAAGATCCACTGGATGGAAATCTACGCTGGTGAAAAATCCACCCGTGTCTATGGTCCCGATGAGTGGTTGCCTGAAGAGACCTTGAAGGTGCTCAAGGACTATGTGGTGTCCATCAAGGGCCCCCTGACCACGCCCGTGGGTGGTGGTATCCGCTCCTTGAACGTGGCCTTGCGTCAGCAGCTCGACCTGTATATCTGCTTGCGCCCCGTGGTTTATTTCAAGGGCGTGCCTTCTCCGGTGAAAGAGCCCGAAAAGATCGACATGGTCATCTTCCGCGAGAACTCGGAAGACATCTACGCTGGCATCGAATTCGAAGCGCAGAGCGACAAGGCAAAGAAGCTGATCGCCTTCCTGCAAGATGAAATGGGTGTCAAGAAAATTCGCTTTCCAGAGACCTCGGGCATTGGCATCAAGCCGGTGTCGACCGAGGGCACTGAGCGCCTGATGCGCAAAGCGATCCAGTACGCCATTGACAATGACAAACCCAGCGTGACCATCGTGCACAAGGGCAATATCATGAAGTACACCGAAGGTGGCTTCCGTGACTGGTCGTACGCCTTGGCTCAGCGCGAGTTTGGCGCCGAACTGATTGATGGCGGCCCATGGTGCAAGTTCAAGAACCCCAAAACGGGTAAGGACATCATCGTCAAGGACGCGATCGCCGACGCCTTTTTGCAGCAGATCCTGTTGCGTCCGGCCGAGTACAGCGTCATCGCCACGCTCAACCTCAATGGCGATTACATCTCTGACGCGCTGGCCGCTCAGGTTGGTGGCATTGGCATTGCTCCTGGGGCCAATTTGTCGGACTCGGTGGCTATGTTCGAAGCGACCCACGGCACGGCGCCAAAGTACGCCGGCAAGGACTATGTGAACCCCGGTTCTGAGATCTTGTCCGCCGAGATGATGCTGCGCCACATGGGTTGGACAGAAGCGGCTGATCTGATCATCTCCTCTATGGAGAAATCGATTCTGAGCAAGAAGGTCACCTATGACTTTGCCCGCTTGCTGGATGGCGCTACTCAGGTGTCCTGCTCAGGGTTTGGTCAAGTGATGATCGACCACATGTGATGGCCGTTTGACCCAACAAAAAACCCGCCAAAAGGCGGGTTTTTTAATGGTGTTTCTATCAATGAGCCAAACTGTGTCCAGTCGAGGTGCCAAGATCTCTGAAGTGCATGTCACTCAGGGCATCAGGGTGGGACTGGGTTGCAGCCTCCCCATCTACTGCCTGAATATTTTGCGCAAGCATGCCTTTTGGGCCAGCGATCAGTTCGTACTGAACTTTTGATCCCTGCTTGAGTGTACGAAAGCCATCCATTTGTATGGCTGAGAAATGGGCGAACACGTCGCCTCCACCTTGATCTGGTTCGATAAAGCCAAACCCTTTGGCATCATTGAACCATTTGACAGTGCCTATGGCCATGCTGTCCTCCTGTTAGTTTGTGGACATTTTCTAGCCCCTCCAGAACGGTGTCAAGCACCTCTCTGAATGCGTGCTTACCCTGGCTTGACATTTCTCAAATTTCACAATGAAAAATGAAAAATGATTTTTGGGTGTCATTGTTTTTCTGTGATGGAGGCAAAGACCGTGTACAAGCTTAAAAAGCGCGGTGCCTTAAATAGTCGTCAAAGCCCCATGGATTTCCTCCCCTTGAAGTCGCGTGGGTTACCTCAACATGGCAAGACACGAGAGACAAGCGTCTCGTAGAATGAATTCATGACCGAACCGTTACTTCCCCACTCATCTGAGCCGACCACTGGGCCTGGCGAGGGTGGAGCGGGCCAGGCAATTGCCGAAAAAGAGACTGTCAGCCTGGAGCCGCCCAAGCTCTATCGTGTGGTGATGCTCAACGATGACTTCACGCCCATGGAGTTCGTAATCGTCGTATTGCAAGAATATTTCCGGCATGACATTGAGTCAGCAACGCAGATCATGCTCAAAATCCACCACGAAGGTCGTGGTGTGTGCGGTGTCTATACCAAAGATGTCGCGGCCACCAAGGTCGAACTCGTTCTTGCCGCCGCCCGCAGAGCCGGGCACCCCCTGCAGTGCATTCTGGAGACCGCATGATTGCGCAAGAGTTGGAAGTTAGTTTGCACATGGCCTTCGTCGAGGCCCGTCAGCAACGCCATGAGTTCATCACCGTGGAGCATTTGTTGCTGGCCTTGATTGACAACCCCTCTGCTTCCGAGGTGTTGAAAGCCTGTGCTGCCAATCTGGAAGAGTTGCGCAAGAACCTTGATCAGTTCGTGCGAGACAACACCCCGACGGTCGGTGGAACGGATGAGGTCGATACTCAGCCAACCCTGGGCTTCCAGCGTGTCATTCAGCGCGCAATCATGCATGTCCAGTCATCGGGCAGTGGCAAGAAGGAGGTCACTGGGGCCAATGTGCTGGTCGCCATCTTTGGCGAGAAAGACTCCCATGCCGTGTACTACCTGCACCAGCAGGGCGTGACGCGTCTGGATGTGGTCAATTACATTGCGCACGGCATTCGCAAGGCGGACCCTCCTGAACCGATGAAGTCCTCATCAGACGCCCACCCAGGTGAGTCTGAGAAGGAAGAAGGCGAGCCCAAAGCGTCGCCTCTGGAACTGTATACCCAGAACATCAACCAATTGGCGCGTGACGGCAAGATCGATCCGCTGATTGGCCGTGATACCGAAGTCGAGCGTGTGATTCAGGTGCTGTGCCGCCGTCGCAAGAACAATCCGCTGTTGGTTGGTGAGGCTGGCGTGGGTAAAACGGCCATCGCCGAAGGCCTTGCATGGCGCATCACGCAAAAAGATGTGCCTGATATCTTGGCCGATGCCGAGGTGTACTCCCTGGACATGGGCGCTTTGTTGGCAGGTACCAAGTACCGTGGTGATTTCGAGCAGCGCCTCAAGGCGGTGATCAAGCAGCTCAAGGATCAACCTGGTGCGGTGCTGTTCATTGACGAGATCCATACCTTGATCGGTGCGGGTGCCGCCTCGGGTGGCACGCTGGATGCCAGCAATTTGCTCAAACCGGCGCTCAGCTCTGGTCAGCTCAAGTGCATTGGTGCCACGACGTTCACCGAATACCGTGGCATTTTTGAGAAGGATGCAGCCTTGTCGCGTCGCTTCCAGAAGGTTGAGGTGGTGGAGCCCTCGGTTGAGCAGACCGTCGAGATCCTCAAGGGCTTGAAATCTCGCTTTGAGGAGCATCACAGCGTGAAGTACGCGTTGGGTGCGTTGCAGGCGGCCGCAGAGTTGTCGGCCAAGTTCATCAATGACCGTCATTTGCCTGACAAAGCCATTGATGTGATTGATGAGGCGGGTGCGGCTCAGCGTATCCTCCCCAAGAGCAAACAAAAGAAGACCATCACCCGCGCCGAGGTCGAAGAGATCGTCGCCAAGATTGCGCGCGTTCCGTCGACCAGCGTTTCCAATGATGATCGCTCCAAGCTCAAGACCCTGGATCGGGATCTCAAGAGCGTGGTGTTTGGTCAGGATCAGGCCATTGAGGTCTTGTCTTCGGCGATCAAGATGTCGCGCTCTGGCCTGGGTAAGCCAGACAAGCCGATTGGCGCTTTCTTGTTCAGCGGCCCCACCGGCGTTGGCAAGACGGAAGTGGCCAAGCAGTTGGCCTACATCCTGGGCATTGAGTTGATTCGCTT
The DNA here is from genome assembly GCA_040389805.1 of Pseudomonadota bacterium. Lineage (GTDB taxonomy): Bacteria > Pseudomonadota > Gammaproteobacteria > Burkholderiales > Burkholderiaceae_C > Aquabacterium. The sequence goes on along the minus strand of JAZJZP010000104.1, from coordinate 4,795 downwards.
TGACATGTCCGAGTACATGGAGCGTCATGCGGTGAGCCGTTTGATCGGGGCGCCTCCCGGTTACGTTGGCTTTGATCAGGGTGGCCTGCTGACCGAGGCAGTCACCAAGAAGCCGCATTGCGTGTTGCTGCTCGATGAGATCGAGAAGGCGCACCCGGATGTCTTCAACATCCTGCTGCAGGTGATGGATCACGGCACCTTGACGGACAACAATGGGCGCAAGGCCGATTTCCGCAATGCCATGATCATCATGACGACCAATGCGGGTGCAGAAACCTTGCAGAAGTCCACCATTGGCTTCACGACGAAGCGCGAGATTGGCGACGAGATGGTCGACATCAAGCGTCAGTTCACGCCAGAGTTCCGCAACCGCCTGGACGCTATCGTCGGCTTCAAGCCTTTGGATGAAGACATCATCCTGCGGGTGGTGGACAAGTTCCTGCTGCAGTTAGAAGGGCAGTTGGCCGAGAAGAAGGTGGATGTGACCTTTACCGATGCCTTGCGTCTGCACCTGGGCAAGCGGGGCTTTGACCCGCTGATGGGGGCTCGCCCGATGCAACGCCTGATCCAGGACACGATTCGACGGGCTTTGGCCGACGAGTTGTTGTTTGGTCGTTTGGCGGATGGCGGTCGTGTGACCGTGGACATGGTTGAAAACGCCGCGGGCGAATCGGAGGTCAAGCTGGACATTCAGCCGTCCAAGAAGAGCGACCGCACCAAGCCAGAGGCAGCCACGGCCGAATGATCGGGTGGCGTTGAAATAAACAAGGGCTCAGCTGGAAGGCTGGGCCCTTGTTGTTTGCGGTGGCGCTGGTGGCGTGCTTAGCGAAGTGGAATGGCCAAGCGCTCGAACCCGTGTTGACTCAAACGCAGCACCTCTGCGCGGGGACGCTTGCCCTCGTCCAGATCCCAATCGCTCAAGACATGTCGGATGCCGCCTGCAGGACCGAATGGGGCACTTTGCGGGTGGTGGGTGTGCCCATGGACCAGGGTGGATGCGTGCGCGGCCTCCATCCACAGGCGTGCTGCGGGTTCATCCACGTCGGCCCAGTCGGAGGGGGGCTGCTGGTGTTGATGTTGGGCGCTGGCTTCACGCATTTGCTTTGCAATGGTCAGCCGCTCTGCCAGTGGCTTGGCCAGGAAGTTGTGGCGCCAGGCGGGCTGTCGCACCTGTGCTCTGAACCTCAGGTAGGCCTGATCGGCCAGGCACAACGCGTCGCCATGGATCAGCAAAATACGCTGACCGAAGGCCTCCAGCACGGTTGGGTCGGCCAGTGGTTGGGCATGGCAGGCAGACACCATCTCCGGGCCCAGCAGAAAGTCGCGATTGCCCACCATGATGCCCAGGCTCAAGCGTTGTCCTGCGGCTGACAGGAAGCTGGTGCAATGGGCTTCAAATTCGGAGTGACGCATGTCGTCGCCAACCCATGCTTCGAACAGATCGCCCAGGATCATCACCGCATCCGCAGTGGTCTGACTTAGATAGTCGGCCAGGGCTTGTGCCGTGCGCGGCAATCCGGCGTGCAGGTGCAGGTCGGAGACAAAATCAATACACCGCCACGAGGGCGGTGCATGAAGGGTGTCTGCTGCAGGAAAGGGGAGGGTGTCCCCTGACATTCAGACCTCGACGGCTTGCGTGATGACGATGTTTTCAACGGGCACGTCATCGTGGCCACCGCTGCGGCCGGTCTTGACCTTTTCCATTTGGTCGACCACTTCAGTGCCGGCCACCACTTTGCCAAACACGGCATAGCCCCAACCGCTGGAGGTTTCTGATTTGAAGTTCAGAAACTCGTTGTTGGTGGTGTTGATGAAGAACTGAGCGCTGGCCGAGTGAGGGGCGCTGGTGCGGGCCATGGCCACGGTGTAGTGCTCATTCTTGAGGCCGTTGTTGGCTTCGTTTTGAATGGTATCGCTGGTGGGCTTTTGCTTGAGTCCGGGCTCAAAACCGCCGCCTTGCACCATGAATCCTTTGATGACGCGGTGGAAGATCGTACCGTTGTAATGGCCGCTGCGCACGTAGTTGAGAAAGTTCTCCACGGTGGCGGGAGCCTTCACGTCGTCCAGTTCAAGGCGGATCACGCCTGCGGTGGTTTGTAGTTCTACGGTCTTTGCCATGCTTATTTCTCCAAAGAGGCTTGTTTGATCAGAACGGGTTGCACGGGGACATCACCGTGAGGACCCTTTTGTGTGGTTTGAACTTTGCGGATTTTGTCGACAACGTCCATGCCTTGTACGACCTTGCCAAAAACGGCGTAGCCATTGCCGTCGGGCGAGCGCGCGGCATCAAGGAACGCATTGTCCTTGACGTTGATGAAGAACTGAGCCGTGGCCGAATCCGGCACGTTGGTGCGGGCCATGGCGATCGTGCCGCGCACGTTGCTCAGGCCATTGCGGCTTTCAAGCGGAATCGGCGCACGGGTTGGTTTTTCCTTCATGTCAGGGGTCATGCCGCCACCCTGAATCATGAAACTCTCGATCACGCGGTGAAACACGGTGCCGTTGTAATGGCCTGCCTTGACGTACTGGACAAAGTTGTCGACGCTCTTGGGGGCCTTGGCCGCGTCGAGTTGGATGATGATGTCGCCTTCTGAGGTGGACAGCTTCACCGTTTGGGCCAAAGCGTTGCCGATCAAGGGCAAGCTCAGTGCAACTGCCATCAAGCCGACGCTTGCGAATTTGGGTAGGTTCATCATCCGATCACTCCTTCGTAGAAAATTTTCCAAAGGCCACCTTCTTTGCCCCAGTATTGACGTTTGACGGTCCCGGTGCGTTGACCGTCAGGCACCTCGCCAAAGGTCACGACGAGCATGTCGCTCTTGTCACGCCAGCTCAGGATGGCCACGTCTTTGAGTTGAAGGGGGCGTCCTCGTTGCGAGGTGACTTCTTTTTCAATCTGTTGGCGCCATTGATTGATGTCGCGAGTCCCAGTAGAGAACTGTGGCGAATAGAACGACATCAGGCGAGGCATGTCACCACTGGCGCGTGCCACACGCCAGCCTTCAATCACGTTGCGCAGGCTGCGGCGTCCTGGCTCGGCGGATTTGACTGGAATCCACTCCAGCGTTTTTGCGATGATCACTGGCGTGGAGCGGGGTTGGACGCGCGCGAGAATGGTTTGCAACTCGGGATTGGCCAGTGCCACGCATCCATCGGTGCTATTGGGGCTGCGTGCGTAGTTTTCACTCGGAACGCCATGAAGCCAGATGCCTGATCCGGTGCGGCCCAGGCGTCGGTCGTACTCATTGGGATAGTTCAGGGGCAGGGCACCTGCACCGTAAAAACTGGTGAGCTGTTTTGGGTCGAGTCGGCTGGTGATGTAGTAAACGCCCAGTGGTGTGCGGCCATCACCTTGGGTACTCTTGTCAGCGCCGAGTCGGCCAATGGAGGCGTAATGATCGGCCACCAAACGCAGTCCTTGCGGGCCGTTTTCAAACAGGTACAACCGTGATCGACTGGCGTCCACCGCGATGGCATGCCGTGTTGTTGCTGGTATGTCGATGAATTGAGCTGGAACAGAATTGCTGGGAGGGCGCTCACGCAGCGCATGCAGGCGACGCTCGGCCTCCGTGCGCAACTGATCCAGTCGTTGAGGGGCCCGATTGGCCAGTACTTCTGGTGCACTGCCCATGGCCTTGATGGCGGAGGTCTGCGACATCAGCAAGTCACCATAAACCAGTTGGGCCAATTGGAAGTTGGGCACCTCTTGTACGAGGCCCTGTGCTTTGCTCAAGGCCTGTCTGGTTCGTCCCTCGCCGATGAGTTGGTAGATCTCTAATAGGCGAGCTTCTGCCGGGACGTTTGACGGCGTGACCGTGGGTGCGGTGAGTGGTGTTGGCCTGACAGGCGCGGGCAATTTTGCCCAGGCCAGCCCGGCACTGGCAGCGCCGACGATGACCAGGCATTTGACCCAGTTGAATCGCCGCTGGCGCTGAACACTTGGGTCAGGCTGGCGGCTGGAGAAAACCTTCATCACGAGCCGGTGCTTTCCTTCACGATCACCCATTCTCCGCCACTGCGAACCAAGTCAATGCGTTTGCCGCTGCTGACGCTCAGGCTGTCCGCTTTGTATTCCTGACGGAAGCGGGCGGTGGCTTTGTTGCCATTGACGCTGACGTCAATGTTGGACAGTTTGACGGAAATGCTCCGCTTGCTTTGG
>JAZJZP010000104.1:0-626 GCA_040389805.1 Pseudomonadota bacterium | reverse complement strand
CAAGCTTTGCGGGTCTTGCCGCCATCGAAATCGCGGCTGTAGGACGCAAAATACCGGGTGAGGTCCTTCTTGCTCCAGGCAGAAGCCCAAGCGTTGAGGGCTGTTTCAACGTCGCGGGCGCTGGCGTCAGCTTTAGCTTCAATTGCGACAGGAGCCACGGGCGCAGGCACAGGTTTGGCGACGGGCGTCGGCGCGGGGCTTGGTGCCGGTGGAGTCACTGGTGCCGGTTTGGGTGCTGGGGCCGCCGGGGCTGGCGCAGGCATTGGAGCCGCTGGAGTCGTCGCTGGCAGAGGGCTGCCGTTGACCGCACTGTTGCCCAGGCTGGCCATGCTAGAGCCACGCTCTTTCGGGAACAAATCGCGGATCATGGCCAGCTTGGGGGCCACGGCCGAGCGCGTATCGATCTGCAGCGCCTTGGAGTACGCCTGGCTAGCCAGTTTGGCGTAGACGTCGCCCAGGTTCTCGTAGGCAGTGGCGTAGCTGGGGTTGGTCCGGATCGCCATTTCAAGGGCGTTGCGCGACTTGTCGTACTGACCTTGTTGCGCGTAGAGCACCGCCAAATTGTTGAATGGCTCAGGCAGCTCAGGGTAGTCTTCCGTCAGCTTGGTGAAGGCGGTGACGGCTTC
>JAZJZP010000103.1:0-5961 GCA_040389805.1 Pseudomonadota bacterium | reverse complement strand
TCTATTGAGTGTGCTTGCCGCTGCAACGCATTTGGTCGTTGGTGCGGTCCGCAGGCTGGCCTGGATGGGTAGCGCGGCGGTGCTGTCGGCCTTCCCTAAGCTGGCAGGTCACCGGGCCATCTACAACAACGGCCGCAATGAAGGGCCGCCTGACCTTGATGAGTTGTGGCGTGATTTCAACCGCAAACTCAGCGGTCTGTTTACGGGTAAAGACGGCGGTGATAGCAACGGCCCTGGCGGTAGCATGTCGCCCGACTCCAATGGCGCGGGCATTGGTGCGGGTCTGATTGCCGGGTTGGTTGCCTTGATCTGGTTGGGCAGTGGTTTTTTCATTGTTCAAGAAGGTCAGCAGGCTGTGGTGATGTCCTTTGGGCGTTACAGCCACAAGGCCGAGGCGGGGTTTCAGTGGCGTGCGCCCTATCCCTTCCAAACTCACGAAGTGGTTAACCTCACCCAGTTGCGTTCGATTGACGTTGGCAACAACGCAGTCATGCAATCAACAGGGCTGCGCGAGTCATCCATGCTGACGCGCGACGAAAATATCGTCGACATCCGCTTCACGGTGCAGTACCGCCTGAGCGATGCCCGTCAATACCTGTTTGAAAACCGAAGTTCAGATGAGGCCGTTTTGCAAGCGGCAGAATCGGCGGTTCGCGAAATTGTGGGCAACAGCACCATGAACTCGGTTCTGTACGAACAACGTGATGCCATCGCGGCGGAGTTGGTTAAATCGATCCAATCGCAAGTGAACAAGGTCAAGGCTGGTGTGATCATTGCCAATGTCAACATGCAAAGCGTCCAGGCGCCTGAGCAGGTTCAGGCCGCATTTGACGATGCCTTCAAGGCCGGCGCTGATCGTGAGCGCCTGAAAAACGAAGGCCAGGCCTATGCCAACGATGTGATACCTAAGGCCCAGGGTTCGTCGGCTCGCTTGCGCGAAGAAGCTTCGGGGCATGCCGCCCGTGTGGTGGCGCAAGCCGAGGGTGATGCGCAGCGTTTCAAGTCGGTACTGACCGAGTACCAGAAAGCGCCCGCTGTCACGCGCGACCGCCTCTACATCGATGCGATGCAGCAGGTCTACAGCAATGTGACCAAGGTGATGGTTGATTCGCGTTCTGGATCTAACCTTTTGTATTTGCCACTGGACAAACTCATCCAGATGAGTAGTGGGTCCACGACGACGGCTGGCCAGCAGACTCCGGCCGCTAACGTGCCACAGCCTGCGTCGGGCACGGCAGGTGTCGCGCCAGTTGATTCGTCGACCAATCCGGCGACCACCACTCCTGACGCGCGCTCACGCGATGGTCAGCGTGGCCGTGATCGCGACGGTCGTTGAACGCTTAAGGCAAGGAACTGCACATGAATCGCATTGCTACCATCGTGGTCGGTATTTTGCTGGCCGTCATCCTCATGGCGTCGACTTTGTTCGTGGTTGACCAGCGGCAATTTGCCGTGGTTTACGCCTTGGGTGAAATCAAAGAAGTCATCAACGAGCCGGGCTTGAAGTTCAAGTTGCCCGCGCCATTGCAAAACGTGGTTTTTCTTGATCGGCGTATCCAGACGTTGGACAGCGTTGAGTCGCGGCCCATTTTCACCGCCGAAAAGAAAAGTTTGGTCATTGACTGGCTGGTCAAGTGGCGCATTGCCGAACCCAGGCAATTCATCCGCAACAACGGCGTTGACATTCGCAACATTGAAACCCGCTTGAGTCCCATCGTTCAGGCCGCGCTCAATGAAGAAGTCACCAAACGGACCGTGGGTGCGGTGCTGTCCACGGAGCGCGAAAAGGTCATGCAAGGCGTGATCAAACGCTTGGCCGATGATGCCAAGTCTTTCGGTATTGAGGTGGTGGACGTGCGCATCAAGCGCGTTGATTTCTCAGCCAACATCACCGAGTCGGTTTACCGTCGTATGGAATCAGAGCGCAAGCGTGTGGCCAATGAGTTGCGCTCGGAAGGCTCTGCTGACAGCGAAAAGATCCGCGCAGATGCTGATCGTCAACGTGAGGTCATCATGGCGGAAGCCTACCGTGATGCTCAGAAGGTGAAGGGCGAGGGCGATGCCAAGGCTTCGGCCATTTATGCCGAATCATTTGGAAGAGATCCACAGTTCGCTCAGTTCTATCGCAGCCTGGAGGCGTACCGCACCACCTTTCGTAGCAAGACGGATGTGATGGTGCTGGATCCCAGTAGTGAGTTCTTCAAGGCCATGCGAGGCAATGTTGGTGTGCCTGCGCCTGCCGCCAAGAAGTAAGGCTGCTGTGTGCCAACTCAGAGGCTCGCTGAGGTGAGCAATGTCTGACGTGGTTTGGATGGCCTTGGCGCTGGTGCTGGTCATTGAAGGCTTGTTGCCCTTGATTAACCCCGCTGGGTGGCGGCGGGTTTTTGAGCAGGCGCTGGCCCTCAGCGATGGTCAGTTGCGTTTCATTGGACTGCTCAGCATACTGATCGGTTCGGTGCTGCTTTGGTGTGTGTAATGACCCAATCTGGGTCATGATTCGTGCCGGGGAAAAATTTGGCCGTCAAATTGACGCCAACCCCCGGTAAAATCCTGTTTTTAACCCCCTCCCAATTTCTTATGTCGTCTGCTTGGCTGTTGCCAGAGCACATTGCTGATGTCTTGCCTGCTCAGGCGAGACGCCTCGAAGAACTGCGCCGCATTTGTCTAGATGCCGCGCGCAGTTGCGGTTATGAACTCGTCATGCCTCCTTTGATGGAGCACATCGAGTCATTGCTGTCAGGAACCGGCCATGCGCTCGATCTCAAGACCTTCAAGCTGGTGGATCAGCTCAGTGGGCGTACGTTGGGTGTGCGTGCTGACAGCACCCCCCAGGTTGCGCGCATTGATGCCCATCTTCTCAACCGCAATGGTTTAACTAGGCTGTGCTATTGCGGCCCTGCATACCCGTCCAGCCAGTCCACAGGCTACCCGTGAGCCCTTGCAGTTTGGTGCCGAGCTTTTTGGCCACGCAGGTCTTGAGGCCGATTTGGAAGTGCAAGAGCTCGCGCTCGAGGTGCTGCAGTCCATCGGTATTACCGGTTTGGTGATGGATTTGGCCGATGTCCGTCTGGTGCAAGGCGTTTTGCAAGGCTTGGGTGTCGACAGTCGTTTGACTGCGAAGACCCGTGATGAACTGCTGCGTGCGTTGGCCGCCAAAGATGCGGCGACCTTGCGAGCGCTGGGAGGCGAGTGCTCTCCTGAGGCGGCCACGGCCTTGGCGGCGTTGACGACTTTGTATGGTGGTGACGAGGTTCTGGCGCAGGCACGTCAGGTGCTGCCGGATCATCCTTTGGTGCGTTCCGCACTGGACGACCTGGCTTGGCTGGCCGGGCACTTGCGTCGCGCCCATCCCGAAGTCCGTGTTGGTTTTGATTTGGCCGATCTGAGTGGCTATGCCTACTACAGTGGTTCGCGCTTTGCGGTGTATGGCGAAGGCCATGCCGATGCCTTGCTGCGAGGGGGGCGCTATGACGAAGTCGGTGCGGTCTTCGGTCGCTCGCGCCCTGCGGCTGGTTTCAGTCTTGACCTCAAAATTGTGGGTGAGTGGCTGTCCGGACGGCACGGTGCGGTGGTTCGTTCTGCCGTCCGCGCTCCGTGGGGTGAAGATCCTGCCTTGCGTCAAGCCATTCGTCTGTTGCGCCAGCAAGGGAACACCGTCGTGTGTGTCTTGCCGGGTCATGAGCATGAAGAGCAAGAGTTTGACTGCGACCGCGAGTTGGCGTTGGTCAATGGACATTGGTCAGTGCAATCGCTTTAAGCCTTCGCATCTTCAATAGTTATTTCGGATTACAGGATTTAGTCATGCAAAGTACATCTGCGTCGGCTCGCAACGTCGTGGTCGTTGGCACCCAGTGGGGTGACGAGGGCAAAGGCAAGGTCGTCGACTGGCTCACCGATCACGCCGCGGGCGTGGTGCGTTTTCAGGGTGGTCACAATGCAGGCCACACCTTGGTCATCAATGGCAAAAAGACGGCCTTGCAGTTGATCCCTTCCGGCATCATGCGCGATGGTGTGGCGTGCTACATCGGCAATGGTGTGGTGGTGGATCCGGCTCACTTGCTGCTGGAGATCGCGCGCCTGGAAGCCGCTGGCCTGAACGTGCGTTCGCGTTTGTTCATCAGTGAATCCTGCCCATTGATCCTGCCGTTCCATGTGGCCGTCGACAAGGCTCGTGAGCTATTGCGCGAATCTAGTGGTGACGGGAAAATCGGCACCACCGGCAAGGGCATTGGTCCTGCCTATGAAGACAAGGTGGCTCGCCGTGCACTGCGTATCCAGGATCTGAAGCATCCGGATCGTTTTGCCAAGAAGCTGCGCGAATTGCTGGAGTTGCATAACTTTGCGCTGACGGGCTACCTCAACAGCGAGGCCCTTGAGTTCCAGCCCATTTACGACAATGCCATGGCGGCGGCCAAGCAGATCTTGCCCATGCTGGCCGATGTCGGTGTGCGTATCCATGGCACCAATGTCAAGGGTGGCAGCATCCTGTTTGAAGGGGCCCAAGGCACCCTGCTCGACATTGATCACGGTACCTACCCTTACGTCACGTCCAGCAATTGTGTGGCGGGCAATGCGGCGGCAGGTTCAGGCGTTGGTCCCGACAAATTGCACTACATTCTGGGCATCACCAAGGCCTATACCACCCGAGTGGGCAGCGGGCCGTTCCCGACGGAGTTGCCGATGGACGAGCCCGGTACCGTGGGCTATCACCTGTCGACGGTGGGGCAGGAGCGCGGCACCGTGACCGGCCGTCCTCGTCGTTGTGGTTGGCTGGATGCGGCTGCTTTGAAGCGCTCTGTGCTCATCAATGGTGTGTCGGGCTTGTGCATCACCAAGCTGGATGTGCTGGATGGGCTCACTGAGATCAAGATGTGTGTGGGCTACGAGCTCAATGGTCAGCGCGTGGATATTTTGCCGTTGGATGCCGACGAGATTGAAGATTGCCAGCCTATTTATGAGAGCTTCCCGGGTTGGGATGGCACTTCCTTTGGCGTCACGAACTGGGATGATTTGCCTGCCAATGCGCGCAGCTATCTGGAGCGGGTGCAGGCCTTCATTGGTGCGCCCATCGACATGGTGTCCACCGGGCCCGACCGCGACCACACCATCCTGTTGCGCCATCCTTACAAAGGCTGATTCGTCTTGGATAACAAACCTCCTCAGGCGCAGTGCCACAGTATTCGAGACCACGAAATTGGAGACCCCATGCTCACTGACGATGGCAAGCACTTGTATGTCTCTTGGGAGGCGTTCCATCACTTGACCGAGCGTCTGGCCTTGCAGGTGCACCAGTCGGGTTGGGAGTTCGATCAAATTCTTTGTTTGGCGCGCGGGGGCTTGCGTCCGGGGGATGTGTTGTCTCGGGTGTTTGATAAGCCGCTGGGCATCATGGCGACCAGCTCTTACCGTGACGATGGTGGAACCTTGCAAGGTCGTTTGGACATGGCGCAGTACATCACCATGCCCAAGGGTGAGTTGGCTGGCCGTGTCTTGCTGGTTGATGACCTGGCCGATTCGGGGGTGACTCTGCGTGCGGTGGTTGATCGCTTGCGCAGCATGCCTGCCATCACGGAGTTGCGTTCGGCGGTACTGTGGGTCAAAGGGGTGTCTAGCTACAAGCCTGACTACTTTGTAGAAAGCTTGCCAACCAGCCCCTGGATTCATCAACCGTTTGAAGAGTACGACACCTTGCGCCCGGAGGCCTTGGCCAAGCGCCATCAAGGATGACGAAACCAAAAGAGCAGCCTGAGGGCTGCTTTTTTGTGGCGGCTCAACAAGCCGCAGCGCATGCGTTGTGTGTTGGCATCATTCATTTTGAATGCCCGCAACAAATGACCACAAAAAAGCCGCATGATGTGATTCATGCGGCTTTTTTTGAATTTGGTGCCCAGGAGAGGACTCGAACCTCCACGGAGTTACCCGCTAGTACCTGAAACTAGTGCGTCTACCAATTCCGCCACC
>JAZJZP010000102.1:423-2105 GCA_040389805.1 Pseudomonadota bacterium | reverse complement strand
AGGTCAATGCCGAGCTCTATACCAGCCTGCTGAACAGTGCACAGCAATTGAGGCTGGTCAAGGAAGGTAAGGTCGGCAACGTCCGGGTGGTGGACCCGGCCGTCACGCCTGAAGATCCGGTGCGGCCAAGGAAGCCAGTTGTGCTTGCGGTGGCTGGTTTGCTTGGACTGATGCTGGGAGTCGCGCTGGCCTTCTTTAGGAACAGCCTGCGCCCCGGCATACGGGACGCAGCCGATATCGAAGCGGTCACCGGGCTGCCGGTGTTCGCCACGGTGCCCCATTCCATGGCCCAGGACGTGCTGCAGAAGCAGATCAAGGAAAAGAAGAAGGGGCAACACGTTCTCGCTGTCAACCACCCCCATGATCCCGGTGTCGAAAGCCTGCGCAGCCTGCGCACGGCGCTGCAATTTGCGATGCTGGAAGCGACCAATAACGTGGTGCTGTTCACCGGCCCCACGCCAGGCTTGGGCAAGTCATTCACGAGCGTCAACTTTGCCGCGGTGATGGGCATGGGCGGCAAGCGTGTGTTGCTGATCGATGCGGACTTGCGCAAGGGGCACATCCACCAATACTTCGGAGTCGAGCGCGGGCGTGGCCTCAGCGAATTGGTCACCGGGTCGTTGCCCCTCGACAAGGTTGTCTGCAGGGCAGTAAGCCCCAACGTCGACTTAATCACGACCGGTATCCTTCCCCCCAATCCTGGCGAGTTGCTGCTTTCCGGCGCGCTCACGGAATTGCTGCAGCGTCTGGGCGATCAGTACGATCTCATCCTGATCGACACGCCCCCGGTGCTGGCTGTCTCGGATTCTCAGGTTCTGGCTTCCCATGCCGGCACGGTGTTTATGGTGGCGCGCGCTGAGGTGACGACATTGGGGGAGTTGCAGGAGTCGACCAAGCGCTTGGCCCAGACCGGGGTGCAGGTCAAGGGTGTCATCTTCAACGACCTTGACACGAGCAAGAATCGCTATCGTTATGGCTACGGCTACAAGTACAGCCGTTACCGCTACACGAATTACCAGTACGGCTCGGTCGGCTCAAGTAGTTCCGCCCCCCGCAGTTCGAGCAAGCCTTGAGTGCAGGACCACGCAATTCGAGGCCCTAGCCATTTGAGCGACAAATTCAATGAATTTGAGTAACAAAAAAATTGCCATCATCGGCTTGGGATACGTCGGCCTACCTCTTGCTGCGGCATTTGGAAAGAACCGTCCTGTTCTCGGTTTTGACATTAACGCGTCGCGTATTTCAGAACTGCGGATCGGCCAAGACAGTACGCTCGAAGTCAGCTCTGAAGAGCTGGTAAGCGCCCGCCAGCTCACCTTCAGCGGCAATGATGAAGATCTCAAATCCTGCCAGATCTTTATCGTTACCGTGCCCACGCCAGTGGACAAAGCCAACCGGCCCGACCTCACGCCGCTTGTCAAGGCGAGCGAGACTGTGGGCAAGGTCATGCCGGAGGGCGCCGTGGTCATTTACGAATCGACCGTGTACCCCGGGGCCACGGAAGAAGTGTGCGTGCCGGTATTGGAGCAATTTAGCGATAAGAAATTCAACGTCGGCTTTTTCTGTGGCTACAGCCCTGAGCGCATCAACCCCGGCGACAAACATCATCGGCTGCCCAGCATCCAGAAGGTGACCAGCGGCAGCACCCCTGCGGCTACCCATATCGCCTACCTGGGCCAGCG
>JAZJZP010000102.1:0-413 GCA_040389805.1 Pseudomonadota bacterium | reverse complement strand
CACCCCCGAAGTTGCCGAGGCTGTGAACCAACTTTATAGCGAGATCATCACCGCCGGGACCTACAAGGCCAGCAGCATCAAGGTGGCCGAAGCGGCAAAGGTGATTGAAAACACTCAGCGTGACGTCAACATTGCCCTGATGAACGAGCTCAGTCTGATCTTTCATAAGCTGGGCATCGACACGCTGGAAGTTTTGCAGGCCGCAGGCACCAAATGGAACTTCATCCCCTTTCGTCCAGGACTGGTGGGTGGTCATGCGCCGGGAGATTTTCGTGGGCCTGATCCTGGGCTGCGTGCTGGGGCTCATCGGCCTATTGCGCGTCACGGTCTTCTCGGTGTTTTTCAACACCTATGGCCCACACTGGTTCCCGATCGCCATGGAACTGCTGACCCCCGTCGCGGAACAAACCGCC
>JAZJZP010000101.1:0-4682 GCA_040389805.1 Pseudomonadota bacterium | reverse complement strand
AACACCCAGCAAATGGGCCAGCGCTGGGTTGGCGCTTTGCACCAGTCCGTCGCGCACAAACGCAATGCCGACCCCCGAGAGGCTGAACATCAGGTCGCGGTCGCGTCCCAGGGCTTCGAGTTGTGCTTGCTGGGCGCGAATGCGGGTGATGTCGGACAGCACCGCGATGACTTCCATCGGGTGGCTGCGGGGGTTGATGCGGCGCACCGACAGGGCGTACCAGCGGGTGGGCTGGCCAGGGGCGACGATTTCAAGTTCGCTCTCAAACTGCCCCGTGTACTGGAGTTCTGCGGTCGATTGGGTGACGGCTCGGTTGATGCGCGGGTCACCTGCCATGAGTGCGTTCAGGTGTTGTCCTGGCAAGGTGCCAGGGGTAAAGCCCAGCATGCGTTCAAAGCGCCGGTTGCACCGAACCAGAATTTCGCCGCGCAGGTAAGCGATGCCGGCCGGGCTGCTTTCCAAAATGGTGCTGAGTTCGTGTAGCAACTGATCCGGGCCACTTTCGCCAGGCGGGCCGAGTTCATCCAGACCGCCAGACACGGTATCGGGCTCAATGGGGGCCTGCAGCATCAGGGCCACGGGGCTGGTGTTTTGCACCATGCACAAATAACGCTGGGCCTGCCCTGAGGCGGGGGTGGGGTGGGCATGCACCAAGCTGAGCAGTTGGCGTTGCCCCCCGGTTGTGCCATGGACCTGGGCTTGATTTTGTAAGGGGGCGTCGCCAGGAGCCAGGCCCAGCAGGGTCAAGGGCGAGTCCCAACCCGTCAGTTGCTTCATGGCGGCCGATGCGTCGGCCAATGAGCTGCCTCGGGGCATTTCAAGATCGCCCAGCAGCGTGCGGCAGGCGGTATTGCACCGCAACACAAAGCCACGTTCGTCAAACTCGATCATGGCCTGGGGCACCAGTTCGAACCAGGCTTCTTCGGCGTGCGTGCTCATGGCGTTGATGGTGTGGCGTTGGCTCAGGCGTCGGCTTTGGGCACGACGGTCACGCCCGGCAGTTTGCCGGAGTAGTCTTTGGGCAGGCGTGACAGGCCTGCGGCCATGCGTTGTGCCATGTCCTTGTACAAGTGGGCGACGCGGCTGTCGGGCTCGGCCACCATGGTGGGCGTTCCACTGTCGGCCTGGATGCGAATCTTCATGTCCAGCGGCATGGAGCCCAGCACCGGTACGCCGGTTTCTTGGGCCAGTCGCTTGCCGCCGTCTTCGCCAAAGATGTGTTCTTCGTGGCCGCACTTGGGGCAATGGAAGGTGGCCATGTTTTCGATCACGCCCAGCACGGGCACGCTGACCTTCTCGAACATCTTCAAGCCCTTGCGGGCATCGAGCAAGGCGATGTCTTGCGGGGTGGTCACGATGACGGCGGCCGTGAGGGGCGCGCGCTGGCACACCGACAGGTGGATGTCGCCGGTGCCGGGAGGCATGTCGACAATCAGGTAGTCCAGCGGCGCCTCGGGCGAGCCCCAGCGGGTCTGGCGCAGCAGTTGATCGACCGCCTGGGTGGCCATCGGGCCGCGCCAGATGGCGGGGGCGTTGTCGTCAATCAACAGGCCGATCGACATCATTTGCAGGCCATGGTTGCGCAGCGGCTCGATGCTTTTGCCGTCGGGGCTTTCCGGTTTGCCGCTCAGGCCCAGCATCAGCGGTTGGCTGGGGCCGTAGATGTCGGCGTCGAGCATGCCGACGCGGGCGCCCTCGGCGGCCAAGGCCAAGGCGAGGTTGACGGCGGTGGTGCTTTTGCCGACGCCGCCTTTGCCCGAGGCGACGGCGATCAGGTTTTTGACGTTGGGCAGCGGGGCTTGGCCGCGCGGGGCGGCGTGGGTCTGCACCTGGGTGGCCCAACGCACTTGCACGCTTGAAATGCCTGGAACAGCCAGCAAGGCCTGCTCGATGAGCTGGGTGTAACTGGGCCAGCGGGAGGTGGCCGGGTAGCCCAGGACCAGGTCAAGCACCGCCTGCTCCCCCTGGATGTTCAGCGCTTTGAGCTGCTTGCCGCTCACCCAGTCCTGTCCGGTCAAAGGATCGGTGACGGTTTTGAGCGCCTCCAGGGCGGCGGTTTCGAGGGCGGAACGGTTCGAGGGAGTCATGCAGGGGGCGTTGGGACAGGGGTAATCAGACACAGAGAAATCTTTCCAGACAGCCAGTCTAGCGCGGCCTAAAATCAGGGACTTTCCCCAAGCTCTTTGCGCCATGCCACGTCAGCTCTTCGTCACCACCGCTTTACCCTACGCCAATGGTCACTTTCATGTGGGCCACATCATGGAGTACATCCAGGCTGATATCTGGGTGCGCTTTCAACGCATGCAAGGGCATCAGGTGCATTTTGTGGGTGCGGACGATGCGCACGGCGCCCCCATCATGATTGCCGCCGAGAAGGCGGGCAAGACGCCGCAGCAGTTCGTGGCTGACATTGCCGCGGGTCGCAAACAGTACCTTGATGGCTTTCACATCGCCTTTGACCACTGGTCATCGACCGACAGTGCCGAGAACCACGCCTTGGCGCAAGAGATTTATGTGGCTTTGCGCGAAGAGGGGTTGATCACGGTGCGCTCGGTCGAGCAGTTCTTCGACCCCGAGAAGAACATGTTCTTGCCCGACCGCTTCATCAAGGGCGAATGCCCCAAGTGCGGCGCCAAAGACCAGTACGGTGACTCATGCGAGGTGTGCAGCGCGGTGTACACACCCACCGAGGTCAAGAACCCGTATTCGACCCTGAGCGGCGCCACCCCGGTGCTCAAGACCAGCGACCATTACTTCTTCAAACTGTCTGATCCGCGGTGTTCTGACTTTTTGGAAGCCTGGACGCAAGACGGGCGCCTGCAGTCCGAAGTGGCCAACAAGATTCGGGAGTGGTTCGCCAAGGACGAACACGGCGTGGGCGGCATGAGCGACTGGGACATCAGCCGCGATGCACCGTACTTTGGCATCGAGATCCCGGATGCGCCGGGCAAGTACTTCTATGTGTGGCTGGACGCGCCGGTGGGCTACCTGGCCTCGCTCAAGAGCTACTTTGCCCATGGTGGCCCCAAGGCCCGTTATGGCGATGCACGCTCGTTTGAAGAGTTCATGGCCGACCCGGCGGTGGAGCAGGTGCACTTCATTGGCAAGGACATCACGTACTTTCACACCCTGTTCTGGCCCGCGATGCTGAAGTTCAGTGGCCGCAAGCTGCCCAGCCAGATCAATGTGCATGGTTTCATGACCATCAACAACGGCGACAAGATGAGCAAGAGCCGGGGCACCGGTCTGGACCCGCTCAAGTACCTCAGCCTGGGCATGAACCCCGAATGGTTGCGCTACTACATTGCGGCCAAGCTCAACAGCCGGGTCGAGGACGTGGACTTCAACCCCGAAGATTTCGTGGCGCGTGTCAACAGCGATCTGGTGGGCAAGTACGTCAACATTGCCAGCCGCTGCTCCACGTTCATCCACAAGTACTTTGAGGGCAACCTGGCGCAGCTGGCGGTGGGCGACGAGGCCAAGCTGCAGGAGATGATCCCGCTGCAGGCCGTGATCAGCCGACAGGCCCACATTGCCGATGCCGTTGACAAGCGCGAGTTTGCCAAAGCCATCCGCGAGATCATGGCCGCAGCCGACGAGATCAACCAGTACTTTGATACTGCCAAGCCCTGGGAGCTGGCCAAGGACAGTGCCCAGCACAGCAACAACAGTGCCTTGCACGAAGTGCTGTCCGCTTGCCTGGAAGGCTTCAAGTACCTGACCTTGTTCCTCAACCCCATCTTGCCTGTGGTGACGCGCCGTGCCTTTGACTTCCTGGGCTTTGACCAACCCTTGACTTGGTTGGACCGTGCCACGCCAGTGACCACGATCCGCAAATATGAGCACCTGATGACCCGGGTGGACCCGAAAATGCTGGAGGCCTTGTTTGAGGCGCCAGCACCGGCTGTGGCCGAGTTGCCCAAACCCGGCGGTGAAGAGATCGCCCCCACCATCACCATTGACGATTTCGCCAAGATCGACTTGCGCCTTGCCAAGATCGTCAATGCCGAGCATGTGGATGGTTCGGATAAATTGCTGCGCTTGACGCTGGATGTGGGCGAGGGGCGCATGCGCAACGTGTTCAGCGGCATCAAGTCGGCCTACAAGCCCGAAGACCTGATCGGCAAGATGACCGTGATGGTGGCCAATCTGGCACCGCGCAAGATGAAGTTCGGCATCAGTGAAGGCATGGTGCTGGCCGGCTCGCACGCCGATGAAAAAGCCCAACCTGGCATTTATGTGCTGGAGCCTTTCCCGGGGGCACAGCCCGGCATGCGCGTGCGCTGATCGTTGCGCGCACGCCGATGGCTTTAGTCCTGAGGCCTCACCAAGGCGCTTTGAGTTTGCGCCAAGGTGTCAGGCCTTTGCTGACCTGTCTGGTGATGGTTGGGCGGTGCCCCTGTAGCCAGCCCAATCCGAACCAGGCCTTGGCATCTTGGTGGCAGGCTTGCCGAAACCAAGCCTCGGCCACGACCTCGTCATGCCAGTTGCCCAGATCGCTCAGGGCGGACTTGAGTTGCGCAAGGTAGTGGGCGGTGCCGGGTTTTTTGGGCAACAGCGGGGCGTAGAGCTCCATCGCATAGCGCAGGCGTTTGCACTGTTTGCGCAGCCGATGCTGGTCGGCCTCTGGCAGGCGTTTGAAGTCCTGGGCCAGTTGGCGGGCTTGGCGGTGCCAGCGCTTC
>JAZJZP010000100.1:0-8357 GCA_040389805.1 Pseudomonadota bacterium | reverse complement strand
GCCCCGCGTCTACCTGATCGATGAAGCGGCCCCCAACGCCTTTGCCACGGGACGCGGCCCCGAGCACGCCGCCGTGGCCGCCACCACCGGCATCCTTAAAGCCTTAAGTGAGCGTGAACTTCGCGGCGTGATGGCGCACGAGCTGGCCCACGTCAAACACCGCGACATTTTGATCAGCACCATCAGTGCCACCATGGCGGGTGCCATTTCCATGCTGGCCAACTTCGCCATGTTCTTTGGCGGACGCGACCAGGAAGGACGCCCCGCCAACCCGATCGCCGGCATTGCGGTGGCCATCCTGGCGCCCCTGGCAGCCAGCCTGATCCAGATGGCCATCAGCCGCGCCCGCGAGTTCGAGGCCGACCGCGGCGGTGCCGAAATCAGCGGCGACCCTCATGCGCTGGCCAGTGCCCTGCAAAAAATTCAACGCTTCGCCCAGGGCATTCCGATGGAGGCGGCCGAGCGGCACCCCGAGACGGCGCAGATGATGATCATGAACCCGCTCTCGGGCGGGGGCCTGCGCGGCCTGTTCTCGACCCACCCGGCCACCGAAGAGCGCGTCGAAAAACTGATGGCCATGGCCCGCAATAGCGTGAGCTAGTACCTGTTTCCGACTCAAGACCCGGCGCCTTCAACCGATACCAGTAAGACCTGCGGGCTTCACACGGCCGTTGGGTTTTAACTGGAAAGCGCATGGATCAGTCACTAGAACAAGTCAGCCGCTGGGCCGATCGATGGAAAGTCCTGTCATGGATCACCTTGGCGCTCGGTCTGTGTGTGACCTTGAGCACGTGGCAATACGCCGCGCGCGAAGTCCAACGCCATGCCGATGAGCGGCTGAACCACGCCTCACTCGACAGCACCAGCCAACTGAATCAAACACTGCGCCGGCACCTGGACCTGATGCGCAGCTTCCAGGCGCTGTTTCTGGCCACCGAACAGGTCAGCCGTGAAGATTTTCAGCGCCACTACGCCAGCCTGGACGTCAACCAGCAGTTCCCCGGCCTGATCGCGGTGCAGTACTCCCGCCTGGTCTCACGCGCCAACAAAGCCACGTTTGAGGCGGGCGTCCGCGGTGACACCAGTTTATTGCCCCACGGTTATCCACACTTCACCATCCATCCCCAGGGTGATCGTGCCGATTACCTGGCCGTCACCTATGTAGAACCTGCGCACGGCAACGAAAGAGTCCTGGGTTATGACCAGATGCACGAGGATGCCCGCCGTGCTGCGGCCTTCCAGGCCCGTGACAGCGGACAAGCCAGCGCCACACCGCCCGTGACCTTGAAGTCGGGTGACCACGATGCCTTGGGCTTTGTGCTGCGCCTGCCCATCTATCGCCCTCACATGCCTGTCGAGTCGGTGACGCAACGCCAACGCGCCTTTGCCGGACAGATTGGGGTCGCCTTTCAGGCCGACACCTTGCTCGGCGCCATCGTGCCGGCCTCCGACTGGGCCACCCGCCATTGGCTGATCCGTGATGTAGGCGCCGCGGCCGAACGCACAGCGCCGCCCTCCCAGCCTCAGATTTTGTTTGACACGACCCAACAGGGCGTGCCTGCCTTCACCCCCAGCAACACCGTGGCCCCAGAAGATCGCCGTGTGCAGTCCATCGAGGTCGCGGGCCGCCGCTGGGAACTGGTCATGACCCGCCCTCCGGTCCATGCCCTGTCTCAGCCCTACCCGCTCGCGCTGCTGATGGGGGGGACTGTGGCAACCCTGGCCATTTTTCTGGCCTTGCGTACCTTCGCCAACCAATATGGCCAAGCCAGTCGCATGGCCAAGCGGCTGAGCAGCCAGGCCCTGTCCAGTGAAAAACACCTGCGCTCGGTGATCGACAACACCATTGATGGCATCGTCACGGTGAACGAGGAAGGCATCGTGCTCAGCGTCAACGCCGCCATCTGCCGCGTCTTTGGGCAGACCGAACATCAGATGGTCAGTCAGCCCTTGAGCCGACTGATCCCCGCCATTCGCAGCCATGGCCTGGACCAGCCCCTGGAAGAGTTTTTGTTGACCCAGCGCATCAGCATTGATGGCGTGGGCCGCCGTGTGGAAGGGCGTCACGTCAATGGTCACACCTTTCCGCTGGACTTGGCCGTGAACCCCATGGAGGTCGACGGCCAAAAGCACTACGTGGGTATTTTGCGCGACCTGACCTCGCAGGACATGGCCGAGCACTCCTTCCAGGAGGCACAACGCCAGCTCAATGAGGTGGACGAGATGCGCCGCGTCATTGTCCACAATGCCCCGTACGCCATCTTTGTGCTCAACCGGCACGGAGTGATCCAGACCGTCAACCCGGCGGGCGAAGCCTTGCTGGGCTACCGATCGCAAGAGTTGATTGGCAAAAGCACCACCGAACGCTTCTTTGTGCCCGAGGAGGTCGCTGCCCGCGCCCGCCTGCTCAGCCTGCGCCTGAGCCGCCCGGTGGAGGACCTGCAAGTGCTGGCCTACTTGGCCAACGAGTCGCCGGGCCTGCCCAGCGAATGGGGGCTGGTGCGCGCCGATGGCCGGCAACTGACCGCCGAGATCACCGTCACGCTGTTGCGCGATGAAGTGGACGAGGTGACCGGCTACCTGGCCATGGCCTCGGACGTGACCTCGCGGCGCGAAGCCGAAAGCCAGCTCCAGCATCTGGCGCTGCACGACTCCCTGACGGGCCTGCCCAACCGCAACATGCTGCAAGAGCAGCTCAAGGCCTCGGTGACCCTGGCCGAGCGCGATGGCAATAGCCTGGCCCTGATGTTCCTGGACCTGGACCGTTTCAAGAAAATCAACGACACCCTGGGCCACCACATCGGCGACAGCGTGCTGATCGAAGTGGCCCGCCGACTGCGCACCGAAATGCGCACCTCCGACATCGTGGCCCGCCTCGGCGGCGACGAATTTGTGGTGCTGTTGCCCCGCATTGCCTTGGCCGAAGATGGCGTGGTCGTCGCGCAAAAGGTGCTGGAGCTGTTCATCGAACCTCTGCGCGTGGGACCGCACGAGTTGCGCATCACCCCCAGCATCGGGCTGGTGATCTACCCCACCCATGGCGTCGATGCCATCACCTTGATGCGCCATGCCGACCTGGCGATGTACCAGGCCAAGAGCCAGGGCCGCAATCGCATCCAGATGTACTCCGAGCAGCTGGAGTCGCCCACCATCGACACCCTGCGCCTCGAAAATGACCTCTACAAGGCACTAGAGCGCGATGAACTGCGCCTGCACTACCAGCCGCAGTTTGACTGCGCCACCGGACGCATCACGGGCGCCGAAGCCCTGGTGCGCTGGGAACACAACGGCAAACTGGTGCCCCCGGCCGACTTCATCCCCCTGGCCGAAGAAACCGGCCTGATCATCCCGATGGGTGAGTGGGTGCTGCGCCGGGCCTGCCAGAAGGCCCAGGCCTGGAGAGAGCGCAGTGGCTGGCCCCTGCGCATTGCGGTCAACCTATCAGCCATTCAGCTGGACCAGACCGACCTCGTCGACCTCGTCGCCAGGGTCTTGCTGGAAACCGGACTGCCCCCCACCGCCCTGGAGCTGGAGATCACCGAAAGCGTGGTGGTGCGCGAGTCACTGCGCGCCGCCGCCGTGCTGACCCAGTTGCGCGGCTTGGGCGTGGCCATCGCCATTGATGACTTCGGGGTGGGCTACTCCAGCTTCTCCTAC
Organism: Pseudomonadota bacterium; assembly: GCA_040389805.1. GTDB lineage: Bacteria > Pseudomonadota > Gammaproteobacteria > Burkholderiales > Burkholderiaceae_C > Aquabacterium. The sequence continues at coordinate 4,700 of JAZJZP010000100.1, read as the reverse complement.
CTGCGCGAGTTGCCGGTGGACCGACTCAAGATGGACCGCTCCTTCCTGGCCAATGTGCCCAGCTCGCCCGGCGACAGCCGACTGGCCGCCGCCTTGATTGCCATGGCGCACCGATTGGAAGTGGGCATCATCGCCGAGGGTGTCGAGAACGAAGAGCAATACGCCTTCTTGCGCGCCCATGGCTGCGACGAGACCCAGGGCTATTACCTGGCACGTCCCATGGCCGAGCCAGCGTTCGAAGCCCTGTTGATGGAGCACAGCCAGGAGACCATCGCCAAAGATGCGCTGACCAAGATCGCGGCCGCCGCGGCGGTGACCCTGCAAGGCTTCACCGACATCAAGCCCTTGACGGGCTTGACGGACAGCTGAATCAGCTCAACAGCCGCTCTGGATCGGCATTCAGTTTGGTCAGGGCCTCACGCGTGGCGCGCACCGTGAGGGCCTCGTCCTCGACGGGCACCAGCAAGCCGGCTTGTAAAAAGGCCGCCAGGCGGTGCAGTTGAAACAGCACGCCTCGCCCTTGTGGGGTGACGAACAGGGCCAACTGCTTTTGCAAGCCTGACCAGGCAAACTGCACCTGCTCTTGACTGCCACGGTAATCCAGCTGGAACCAGGCGCCAATTTGCAACTCACGCGCCCAGGCCATCATGGCCGGGGTCGGCATGGTGCCGCCTTCGGCCACCACCTCCAGGTCATTGCTTTCGTGGCCCGACAGGTCGCGCAAGGTTTGCTCGTCGAGCTCGACATTGGCCAAGTCCGGCAAGACATCGTCCAGGGCTTCCAGGCGCTCGGTGACTTCCTTGAGGTGCGCCGACGAAATTGTGGCCGAGCGGGCTGAAAAAGCCGCCGCCAGTGCTGAATTGAGCTGTTGCACAGCCTCGTCCTGCTTGTCCGCCGACATGCCGGCACGGGCCATGCCATCGCGCACGGTTTTGAGCAAGGGCGGCAGGCGGCGCAACACATCGGCGCGGTCCTCGCGCGAGTGTTTGGCACTGGCGGACCAGATCAGGTCCGCCGCGGCCCGCTGGAGCACCTTGGTTTCGTCGCTCGACGGGCTGGTTTGCACGGCGCTGTGCGCGAGCACATCGGCCCAGACCCGGAACAAGAACTCGCGGACACCCTCGTGCACCGGCACGTTTTGCAGCATCTTGCGCAACTCGATCGTGTACTGGATGGCCCAGGTTTCGCGCTGCTCCACCTGCTGCGCCAGGGACACGCCCTTGCGGCTGGATTCATTTTCGTCCCGGAAATAGCGCTCCAGGAATTTCTCGAACTCGATCAAGACCGTCTGGAACACGCGCCGCCCCGTGTCAGGGTAGGCCTCGACCACCTGCACGATGCGCTTGATTTCGACCGGCAAGGTGTCTTCGGCGGCGGTCGAGCTGGCGGCAAAGCCCATGACGCAGGCCCCCATGCGGTCAATCAGTGCCCGTGCGGGATGGTCGATGGTGGCAAAAAAATCAGGCTCTGTGACCGCCACGCGAAGCACCGGCATTTGCAGGCGCGCAAACCACACCCGAATGCTGGCAGGCAGGCGCTCCTCGGTCAGGATGCTCTGGAACAGCAAGGCGACGATTTCAATGATGGCGCGCTCATTGGGCGTGCTCGCGGCCTGTTTGAGAGCGCGTTTGCTTTCTTGCAGATCTTGCAGCAGGGCCGCTGGGGAGCCCGTCGGCATCCCCATGTCTGCGTCGGCATGCCGGCGCACCACCTGGTTGGCCACGGCCATGGCCTGCCCCAGCGCCGGGCTCAGCGCCACGACTGGCTGGCTGCCCAGCACCTGCGTCGAGACAAAACTCGGCACCTTGTCGGCCACAAATTGATTGAGCTTGCCCAGCACGGCTTGCGGCGGCAAGGAAGGACGCCGCAAACCGGGCGTCTGGGTCATCAACCGGGTTTCTTCATGGGCGCTGCCCATGGGCTGCAAGCCACTGTTGCCCATTTGCGTGGCGCCACCCGGCGCCGTGGTGCTGCCCGTGTTGCCGCCCGTGTTGCGGTTCACCGGGGGCACGACACCCGCATCCTTGGTGCGCCGAATAAAAGGCCGCAGGTCAATGTCAGGCTTGACGCCATGATCCAGCAACACATGGTTGGCGTCGTGGTAGCCCCCTTGAGCCAAGTGGGTGGCTTCATCATGGAGCACCGTTTGCAGGGTCTTCCAGTGGCCCACCCCGAGGCCGGACTCCATCCAGCTGGCAATCAACCAGCGCGCCAGCACTTGGGGACGGAGTACATCGCCCGCCTGATCGGCCGCGCCCTCGCTGAGCCCCTCCAGGGCGCTCAAACGAGAGCACAAATCGGTGTACTCCCAGCCGGCCCGGTCGGCAATGGTCTGCCCCAGTCGGGAGGCCATCATGTCGTGCTCGACCACACTGTCCTCAACCAGACTGAGGTCGGCACTCACCGCGTGTCCCACGGGCTTGGTGTCCAGCGGGCGGGCCAGGCGCACCGCCGTCAACGCGGCCTGAATGCGTTGCTCGAACCCCTGTCGCAGAGCATCCACACTGCGCGGCATGTCCAGCACCAGGTCACGACGCCGCATGTACAGCGCCGGCTCGACCGTCTGGGAGGCCAACTGTTTGGCGCCCTCTGCGCAGGCATGGACCAAACCGGCAGCGCCCCGCAAGAGGGTCTCCAGGTAGGTTTTGCGGGCCATGAGGGCCAGCGCACGGGACGAGCCTATAGAGGACATGAAGTCGTGGGGACGGCAGACCTCACCGAACGTGAGCCCCGCCTGATCGTTGTATCGTCAGGTGACTCTACACCACCGCTCCCGCATTCGAATCGTTGGGATCGACCTCTTTCTTGGTGTTTTTCATGAGGTCTTCACGGGTCACACCCAACCACATGGCGATGGCCGCGGCCACGAACACCGATGAATAGATGCCAAACAGGATGCCGATCGTCAAGGCCACGGCAAAGTAGTGCAGCGTGGGGCCACCAAACACCAGCATGGCCAGCACCATCATCTGGGTCGACCCGTGGGTGATGATGGTCCGGCTCATGGTGCTGGTGATGGCGTGGTCAATCACCTGAGAGGTGTTGAGCTTGCGAAAGCGCCGGAAGGTTTCACGGATCCGGTCAAAAATCACCACCGACTCATTGACCGAATAACCCAGGACCGCCAGCACCGCCGCCAGCACCGAGAGCGAAAACTCCCACTGGAAGAACGCGAAGAAGCCCAGGATGATGACCACATCGTGCAAGTTGGCGATGATGGCCGCCACAGAGAACTTCCACTCAAAGCGGATGGCCAGATAGATCATGATGCCCAGCACCGAGACCCCCAGGGCCAAGGCACCGTCGCGGGCCAGCTCATCGCCCACCTGAGGGCCGACAAACTCGCTGCGCTGCTTGGTCAACACGGTTTGCTCGCCCACCTTGCACACCTCGGTGGCCGAGCCTTGCGCCGGGGTCGCCACGTGGCTGGTCACCTGGCCTTTTTCAGCGGCACACAAGGCCGCAAACACCTTTTGCACGACCTCGGTCTGCTTCAGGTGGGGACGCACGGGCAGGCGGATCAACACGTCGCGCGAGCTGCCAAAATTCTGCACCTGCACGTCACCAAACTGGAGCGAGTCCACGGCCGAGCGCACCCGAGCGATGTCCGCGCTTTGCGCGTACTGGACCTCGACGACCGAACCGCCCGTGAACTCAATGGACAGGTGCAGACCGCGCGAGACCAGAAAGAAGACGGCGGCGGCGAAGGTCAGAAAAGAGATGATGTTGAAAATCAGCGCATGCCGCATGAACGGGATGTCGCGCTTGATGCGGAAAAATTCCATGGCGAGTGTCCTTCAGTGGGTTCAGCGGATCATTGGGCAGGGGTGTCGAGGTCGGTCGACGTGCTGCCCGGCTGGGCGGCTGGTTTCCAGACCTGACCGATGGACACACCCTTGAGCTTCTTCTGACGGCCATACCAAAGGTTGACCAGCCCACGCGAGAAGAACACCGCCGAGAACATCGACGTCAGGATGCCCAGGCAGTGCACCACGGCAAAGCCCTTCACGGGCCCCGAGCCGAACATCAACAGGGACACGCCCACAATCAGCGTGGTGACGTTGGAGTCCAGGATGGTGGCCCAGGCGTGTTCGTAACCGGCCTGAATGGCCGATTGCGGCGCCGCGCCGTTGCGCAGCTCTTCGCGCACCCGCTCATTGATCAGCACGTTGGCGTCAATGGCCATGCCCAGGGTCAGCGCAATGGCCGCGATGCCCGGCAGGGTCAAGGTGGCTTGCAGCATCGACAGCACGGCCACCAGCAGCAGCAGGTTGATGCCCAACGCCAGGGTGGAGAACACACCAAACAGCAGGTAATAAACCATCATGAACACCGCAATGGCCGCAAAGCCGTAGATCAGGCTGTTGAAGCCCTGGGCGATGTTTTCAGCCCCCAGGCTGGGGCCCACGGTACGCTCTTCAATGATGTCCATCGGTGCGGCCAGCGAGCCAGAACGCAGCAAGAGCGCGGTGTCTGCCGCCTCTTCGTTGGTCATGTGACCCGAGATCTGCACCCGGCCACCGGAGATTTCAGAGCGGATGACCGGTGCCGTCACGACCTCGCCCTTGCCTTTTTCAAACAAGATGATGGCCATGCGCTTGCCGATGCTCTCGCGGGTGACATCGCGGAAGATGCGTGACCCACGGGCATCCAGCGCCAACAGCACCGCCGCGTCCTGGTTTTCGTCAAAGCCGGGCTGG
>JAZJZP010000099.1:0-3126 GCA_040389805.1 Pseudomonadota bacterium | reverse complement strand
ACCCCTTGCGCGCCGAGATTCAGCGGATTCGCGGTGATGGCAACGTTGTTGGCGGTCTTGGGCTGCCGGACCCAGGTCATACCTCCTGACGAGGAAAGCTGCCCATGGGCGCAGCAGCACCAACAACAGCAGCAATCCCAAAATGGTTCGGCCTACCAGCGGCGTCCACTCATAAGAAGCCATCACCCAGGCTGTTTCAGCATAGGTGAACCCCACACCCGGTGTGAAGAGCTGCTGGGATACGTTCAGATCAAAGGACGACAGGCCGGAAAACACGGCCAGGCACAGTGAAGCAACTCCCCAAATGAATCCGGGGTTTTGCCAGAATCTGAAGGGATCAGACTGACCTTGAGGTACCAGTTTCGCGTTGCTAGCAGCCATCTGGCTGACTCCTGAATGGAAATGACGATGTCGGAAGAGAGGCACCGTTCACATGACTTGCCGCTCTTCATGCAGGCGAATCGCGCCGGCTTCAGCGGTTGCTGCTTGATGCGGCTTTGAACTCCGTGTATTCGTCTTCATACGCTTTCAGGGCTAACTGAAAGCGTATGGCGTTGTCGGCGAACTGTCCACGCTCAATGTCCATGTCCACGCTGTTGTTGTCCAGCGCATTCTGGGTTGGCACTCGGTAGGAAAGCGCCACGGTGCTGGTGAATGGACTGCCGGGCAGTCCCGGCAGGTGCGCACTGGCGGTTTTGCGAAGGTCGCTGGGCGGGATATCGCCCGACTTCTGGCGAGATACGGCCCTTTGCAGACTGGCACGAAAGTCAAGATCGACGGCCTGGTAGTTCGGTGTATCGACGTTGGCGATGTTGGAGGCCAATACCTCCTGTCGCTTGGCCCGCAGCAGGATCGCGTGCTCTTTGAAATCGTCTTCCTCCTGATCACCAGAAGGGTTCGATGGCGGAACGACGGGCGGCGTCAATCGAGGCGTCGATGTCAACGGTGCGGCTGGCACAGGCACGTGCTGAGGACTCAGGATGGGTTTCAGCATGTCGTGTTCCTTTTGGAGGTTGCCTGCTTGAACGACGGTGGCCTTGTCACGCTCTCAATATCCCAGCGCAGTGCGTTCGGTGACCAAGTTGTCGAGACGTCGTTGCGCTTGTGCGGCGGCGAGCAGCAGGGCGCGCTGACGTTGAGCGTACTGATGAGAAAAGCGCCGACCTTGCCGGTCACCTTCTCCCACTTCACGCCCAGCTTGCTGTTTCGAGCGAAGGTTCTGGAGCTCGTCATAGACATCGCCAATCTGGTTGTCCAGCTGCTTGAGCCGAACGGCCCGGGCCGCTGCGTCGCGCAACAATTGCGCTCGCGTCATGGCGAGCGCACGTTGGGCTGCCTCGGCCTCCTGTGGGTTGGGTGGGTGTCGCTCGACCGAAATGGCGCTTGAACGCTTGGCCTGAGGTTCTGGTTCGTCCCCGTAGACCACCTGCCCATTGGGCAGGATTGACTTGTAGAGAATCCGCTCGTCGGCCATGCTCGTGAAGGCGCCGCCAAGAAAAACGAGGGCCAGTGCGGTAGGGGCGAGGCGGCATTGATGGCCTTTCATGCTTGGGTCTCCATCTGAGGTGAGCACAGGTGGGCAGCGCCGCGTCAGCGGCCTCCCTTGCTTCGCAGCGCCCGGCGCTTTTGCTGGCGATCCTGCCGACGGATGCGTCGCTTTGCTCTGTCCCGCCACTCCAGGTAGAGCCCATAAGGAATCACGACGCACAGTGCCGCTCCGCCCAGGACCAGCACGTAGGGCATCACATGTTCTCTCACGGTCATGCTCGTTCCTTCCGGTTCAAGGCGGTGGCCTGGCGTTCGGATCCATGCCAGCCTCAGCACGATGAGCGCTGGCGTGCTTGTCTCCCAGGTCGCAGAATGGGCTGGCCTGATCGCAAGCCTGGGTCTCGCACTGCAGTGTCGAGTGGTGGATGTCTCGTTCGGCCAGCACGCGGTGCAATGCGGACAGGAGGCTGGCTGGCTCGGACATTGACGGGTCGTGAACAATGTGAGCGCTCAGGCTGGGTCGGTTGCTGGTCAAGGACCAGACGTGCAGATCGTGCACGTCCACGACACTCGGGACCGCTCTCAGCGCCAGATCGATCTCGCTCAGGTTCATGCCCTCGGGTATGCCTTCCAGCAAGATGTTGACGGTCGAGCGCAACAGCACCCATGTGCGTGGCAGCACCCACAGGCCGATCGCCACGGCGATCACCGAATCGATCCAGGTCCAGCCCGTGAACCGGATGACCAGTGCGCCAACGATCACCCCCAAGGATCCCAGCAGATCGCTCCACACCTCAAGGTACGCGCCTTTGACATTGAGGCTGGCATCCTTGCCGGCGTTCAGCAGCCTCATGCTCACCAAGTTGATGACCAACCCAAGTGTGGCGATCACCAGCATGGGGCCCGACTGAACATCCTGCGGCGTGCCAAAGCGCTGCCAAGCCTCGTAGAGGATGTACAGCGCGACGGCAAAGAGCATCAGGGCATTGAAGGCCGCCGCCAGGATCTCGAAGCGGTGATAGCCAAACGTGAGCCGGGCATTGGCGGGGCGCCTGGCGATGCGGATGGCGGCCAGCGCGATGGCCAGCGCTGCCGCATCGGTGAACATGTGCGCCGCGTCCGAGATCAGCGCCAGGCTGCCCGTGATCACGCCACCTACCACCTCGGCCATCAGAAAGGTGAAGGTGAGCCCCAGCGCCCAACGCAGATTGCGCTCGTTGGTGCTGGAGGGCAGGGCGTGGTCATGGCCAGCGCTCATGCGATGCCTCCGTCAGGAGCGGGGCTCGCGGGTGGCATCAAGCCGATGGCGTCCTCTTCGGGCGGTTCATCTTCATCCTTGCGGTGCACCAGGCGGTAGAGCACGGGTAAGACCAGCAAGGTCAGCACGGTGGATGACAAGATGCCCCCGATGACGACGGTGGCCAAGGGTCTTTGCACCTCCGCACCCGTTCCGGTGGCCAAGGCCATGGGCACGAAGCCCAGCGAGGCCACCAGGGCCGTCATCAAGACCGGCCGCAAACGTGTCAGGGCGCCCTCATGGATGGCTTTGTCCAGGCCCAGCCCATTGTCACGAAGGTTGCGGATGAAGGAAATCATCACCAACCCGTTGAGCACGGCGACTCCGGACAGGGCGATGAA
>JAZJZP010000098.1:18716-19799 GCA_040389805.1 Pseudomonadota bacterium | reverse complement strand
GCTGCGCCGTCAAGGAGGTGGTCGTGGTCTTGCCATTGGTGCCCGTGATCGCCACCACCTTGGGTGCATAGCGACGCTCAAGTTTTAAGTCAGCCAAGGCCGAGGCGAACAAGGACAACTCGCCACGCACGGGGATGCCCAGCTCATCGGCCCGTGCCAGCAAGGCAGCGACCTCTGGGGCGATGGGAGCCAGCCCCGGGCTCTTGAGCACGAGGTTGACGCCGTCGAGCAAGGTCGCATCCAGACCGTGGTGCAGGGTCGCGCCGGGCACATCCTGCGCCAGCGTGGCCGCCTGCGGAGGGGCATCCCGCGTATCCGCCACCCGCACCGTGGCCCCACAGCGCGCAGTCCAGCGCGCCATGGCCAAGCCTGAGTCTCCAAGACCCAGGATCAGCACGGTGAGGTCACGTAAATAGTTCATTTAACTCAACGCAGCTTCAAGGAAGACAGGCCCAGCAGGCACAGCAGCATGGTGATGATCCAGAAGCGGACCACCACTTGGGTTTCTTTCCAGCCCGATTTTTCAAAGTGGTGGTGCAGCGGCGCCATCAGCAAAATGCGACGGCCTTCGCCGAATTTTTTCTTGGTGTACTTGAAGTAGCCCACCTGCACCATGACCGACAGGGCCTCCAGCACGAAGACGCCCCCCATCAGGGCCAGCACAATTTCTTGGCGCACGATGACGGCGATGGTGCCCAGGGCGCCGCCCAAGGCCAGCGCCCCGACATCACCCATGAAGACTTCTGCCGGGTAGGCGTTGAACCACAAGAAGGCCAAGCCCGCCCCTGCCATCGCGGCACAGAACACCATCAACTCGCCCGCCCCTGGGATGTGGGGCAGCAACAGGTATTTGGAGAACACCGCGTTGCCCGTGACGTAGCAGAAGATGCCCATCACCGAACCCACCATCACCACCGGCATGATGGCCAAGCCATCCAGGCCATCGGTCAGGTTCACCGCATTGCTGGTGCCCACGATCACGATGTAGCTCAGCACGATGAAGCCCCACACGCCCAGCGGGTAGCTGATGGTCTTGAAGAAAGGCACGATCAAGTCGGCCTTGGGCGGCAGATCGGTTGAAAA
>JAZJZP010000098.1:14899-18706 GCA_040389805.1 Pseudomonadota bacterium | reverse complement strand
CAGGCCAATGACCGACTGCCAGAAGTACTTCTCGCGCGAGGGCATGCCTTCAGGGTCTTTGTGGACCACTTTGCGCCAATCGTCGACCCAGCCGATGGCCCCAAAGCCCGTGGTGACAATCATCACGATCCAGACAAAACGGTTCGACCAGTCAAACCACAGCAGCGTCGAGACCGCGATGGCCAACAAGATCAGGACACCGCCCATGGTGGGGGTGCCACGCTTGGTCAGGTGGCTTTGCATCGCGTAGTCGCGGATGGGTTGGCCGATTTTCAACTCGGTCAACTTGCGGATCAGGACCGGGCCCAAGGCCAGACCTATCAGCAAGGCCGTCATGGCGGCCATCACCGAGCGAAAGGTGAGGTACTGAAACACCCGCAGGAAGCCCCATTCCGGATGCTGCGTCAACAGCCACTGAGTCAGACTAAGCAGCATGGGGACCTCCAGCCAGAACGGCCACAACTTGTTCCATCTTCATGAAGCGTGATCCTTTGACCAACACCGACGCCGCGTGCGGGACCTGAGCCGAGTCGGCCAGCGTGGCAACGATGTCGGCCGCGCTGTTGAAATGACGTGCGCCACCAAAGGCCTGGGCTGCGTGCACGCACAGGCTGCCCGCCGTCCAGACATGTTCAATGCCACGCTCGCGTGCGTAGCGCCCGACCTCTTCATGGAAGGCCGGCCCTTGGGTGCCCACCTCGCCCATGTCACCCAGCACCAGCCAGTGCGGACCGGGCAAGCCCGCCAGCATGTCGATGGCGGCGCGCACGGAGTCGGGGTTGGCGTTGTAGCTATCGTCGATCAAGGTGACGCTGCGTCCCTGCTGTTCAATGCAGTGCAACTGTGAGCGCCCCTTGACGGGCTCGAAGGCCTCCAGGCCTGCCACGATGGCCGCCAGCGACACGCCTGCCCCAATGGCCGATGCGACCGCCGCCAAGGCGTTGCGCACATTGTGCTGACCGGCCATATTCAAGTTCACGCGGGCCGCGCCCAGCGGGGTTTTCAAGGACAACGCCCAGTGCGGCGTGGGTTGTGCTTGCCAGACGGCCTGCCCCGTGACCGCGGCCTCGCCTTCGGTCGCAAAGTCGACCACATGACACCCATTGGCCAACTCACGCCAGATGGCCGCGTGCGGCTCATCGGCGGGAAACACCGCCACACCGCCACGCGACAGGGCCTGCAAGACCACGCCGTTTTCACGCGCGACGGCCTCGACGGTGTGCATGAACTCCTGGTGCTCACGCTGTGCGTTGTTGACCAGGGCGACCGTGGGGGCCGTGATGGCCGCCAGTTGGGCGATTTCGCCGGGATGGTTCATGCCGAGCTCGACCACCGCGCACTGGTGCACCCCTTCGCGCAAGCGCAGCAGGGTCAAGGGCACGCCGATCTCGTTGTTGAAATTGCCTTGTGTGGCCAGCGAGGCCTGAGGACGCCCTTGCGACGCCACCCATGCCCGCAAGATGGACGCGATCATTTGCGTGACCGTGGTCTTGCCGTTGCTTCCCGTGACGGCGATCAGCGGAATGTCAAAGCGTGAGCGCCAAGCCGACGCCAGCCAGCCCAGGGCCGCCCGGGTATCGCTGACCACCAGGCCAGGCAAGCCGGATTCAGCCAAACCACGCTGAACCAAAGCGGCCACCGCGCCAGCCTGGCGCGCCTGAGGCAAAAAGTCATGCGCATCAAAGCGCTCACCGCGCAGTGCCACAAACAAGTCACCGTACTGCAGCGTGCGGGTATCGGTGTGGGCGCGCAGCACCGGGGTGTTCGGGTCGCCATGCAAGACCGAGCCCGGCAGCATCTGGTGGGCCAGGCCCAAAGTCATCATGGGAGCGCTCTTGCAGAGGCGGCCGAGCAAGGCCCTGCGGGCGTCGTCCACATCTGAAAACGGGATCTTGACGCCGGAGATCTCTTGCGTGGTCTCGTGACCCTTGCCCGCAATCAACACCACGTCTTGCGCCTCGCAACGGGTCAGTGCGTTGGCAATGGCTTCATGGCGGTCCTCGATCACATCGATGCCGTCATGACGCGCAATGCCCGTCATGATTTGCGACAGGATGAAACAGGCGGCCTCGTTACGAGGGTTGTCACTGGTGATCACGACCTGATCGGCACACTGCTCGGCAATGGCGCCCATCAGCGGCCGCTTGATCGGGTCACGGTTGCCGCCACAGCCAAACACGCACCACAAACGTCCGCCGCGAGCCTGCGCCAAAGGTTGCAGGGCCTGCAAGGCCTTTTTGAGGGCATCCGGGGTGTGCGCATAGTCGACCACCACCAGCGGCAGTGGCGTGGACTCTCCTTGCGGCAGGCTGACCCGTTGCATGCGGCCCGGCACGGCGCTGAGGTGCTCGCACGCTTCCACGGCCTGCACCAGGCCAACGCCCAAGGCGCGCAAGGCCCCCAGCACGGCCAACAGGTTGGAGGCATTGAACTCACCCACCAAATGGGTGTGAACGTCAATGTGGTCCAACACATCCGACAGGTCTTCGCTGCGCTCGACCAGCGTAAACGCCATGCCCTGCTCGTGATGGGTCAGGCCGGTGGCCTGCAAGCGTGAGGTCTGCACCAGACCGTAACTCCACAACTCCAGACCACGTGCACGCACCCCATCGGCCAAGGAATCCCCCATCGGATCGTCCAGATTGACCACGGCAGAGCGCAAACCCGGCCAGTCGAACAAGGCCAACTTGGCCTCCCAATAGGCGCTCATGCTGCCGTGGTAGTCAAGGTGATCTTGCGTGAAGTTGGTGAACTGGGCCACCGTGATGCGCGTGGCATGCAGGCGCATTTCTTCAATGCCAATGGACGAGGCCTCAATGGCGGCGGCTTGACAGCCCTGATCCACAAAACGGCGGAATGTGCTGTGCAGGGTGACGGGGTCGGGCGTCGTTAGACCGGTCGACACAAAATCGCGCCCATCCGGCTGGCCCACACCCAAGGTGCCGATGACGCCACAAGGCCGGCCCACGGCCTTCAGGGCCTGGGCGGTCCACCAGGAGGTCGAGGTCTTTCCGTTGGTGCCGGTCACCGCCACCACATCCAATTGGGCGCTGGGTTCGCCATAAAAACCATGGGCGATTTCAGCGCTGGCCGCCTTCAGGCCATGCAGTGCCGCCACGCGCGCATCGGAAAACGCATAGGCCTCCATGCCGTCGGCTTCGACCAGACAGGCCCGGGCGCCATCCTGCAACGCCTGCGCCACAAACGAGCGACCATCGCGTGCAGCACCCGGCCAGGCAATGAAACCCACGCCGGCACTGGCTTGATCCGCCACGGCACGGCTATTGACCGTGAGCGCGGCCACGCCCTGCTGGCGCAACCAGGCCAGCGCGTCATCCACCGAGTTCAAGACCAAAACGGAGGCCGCCATCAGAAGCTCTCCTCAACGGCGGGGATCGTCGACGAAATATTGGGTCGCACATCCAAGTCGGGCATCACACCCAAGCGATTGAGCGTCTGCTCCACTACTTGGCTGAACACCGGCGCCGCCACATCACCACCGAAGTAGATGCCATCGCCAGGCTCGTCCACCATCACCGCCACCACAATACGCGGGTTATTGATGGGTGCAATGCCCACGAACCAGGCACGGTATTTGTTGCCGGCGTAACCCTTGCCTTCTTGCTTGTGCGCCGTGCCCGTCTTGCCGCCAACGCTGTAGCCTTGTGCCTGCGCCTTGGGTGCCGTGCCGCCCTCGGCGGTCACCATCGACAGCATCTTGCGGACCGCGCGCGCGGTTTCGTGCGAGATGACACGGGTGCCCTTCATGGGGACCAACTCAGTCGACGTGCCTTGAGCGGACCCACC
>JAZJZP010000098.1:0-14889 GCA_040389805.1 Pseudomonadota bacterium | reverse complement strand
CTGGCCACCGAGCCATCATCGACCAGGCCATCGCGCTTGAGCAAGCTCATCGGGATCAGCTCGCCGTCGCTGGCAAACACCGTGTAGGCCTGCGCCAACTGAAACAAGCTGGCCGACAAGCCATAGCCGTAGCTCATGGTGACCTGTTCAATGCGGCGCCAGCTCTTGTAGGGACGCAAACGACCCGTCACCACGCCCGGGAATCCAATCTGCGGCTTTTGCCCCAGGCCCACCGCCGTGAACAGCTCCCACATTTCACGCGGCTGCATTTGCAAGGCCAGCTTGGCCACGCCGACGTTGCTGGACTTTTGGATGACTTGCTCGACCGTCAGATCACCGTGCGCATGCGAATCAGAAATGGTGGAGCCGTCAATGGTCATCCGACCCGGCGCCGTCGAAATGATGGTGTCAGGTTTGACGCGACCAGTCTCCAGCGCCCACGCCGCAATCAGCGGCTTCATGGTGGAGCCGGGCTCAAACGTGTCGGTCAAGGCCCGGTTGCGCAGTTGCGCACCCGTCAGGTTGCGCCGGTCCGATGGGGTGTAGCTCGGCACGTTGGCCAGCGCCAGCACCTCACCCGTCACGGCATCCAGCACCACCACGCTGCCCGCCTTGGCCTTGTGCAAGGCCACCGCGTCGCGAATGCGCTGGTAGGCATAAAACTGCACCTTGGCATCAATGGACAGCCGGATTTCGCGCCCATCATCGGCCGGCACCAGATCACCCACCGACTCGACCACACGCCCCAAGCGATCCTTGATCACATGGCGCACACCATCGCGCCCCACCAGTTGCTTCTGGTAAGCCAATTCAATGCCTTCCTGGCCGGCATCTTCGATATTGGTAAAACCCACAATGTGCGCAGCGGCTTCCCCCTCCGGGTATTGGCGCTTGGACTCTTTGAGCTCGTACACGCCCTTGACCTTGAGCTCAGCCACTTGCAAGGCCACGCTGTCATCCACCTGACGGCGCAACCAGACAAAATTGGGACTGCTCTCCATGCGCTTTTTCAGCTCAGCGGTTTTCATACCCAACAGCTTGGCCAGGGCCGTGAATTGCGCTTGCGTGGCTTCAAAATCTTTGGGGATGGCCCACAGCGATGGTGCCGGCACGCTGGAGGCCAGCAACTCTCCATTGCGGTCCAGAATGCGTCCGCGGTTGGCCGGCAGCTCAATGCGGCGCTCGTAACGGCTGGCACCTTGCTGCAGATAAAAGTCGTTGTGAATGATCTGAATCCAGGCCGCACGCCCGATCAACACCGCAAAGCCCAGCCCGATCACACCGATCAGCAACTTGACGCGCCACGGCGGGGTGCGCGAGGCCAGCAGCGGGCTGGTGGCATAGCGCACATTGGGCATGGGCGAGGTCGCCTGCTTGCGCGGCAGTCGGCGCAAGCGACGCACCAGATCACCCAAGCGGCTCATGGCGCCACCCCCGCCGCCGAAGCCGCCTGGCTGACGTAATGCGTCACTGACGGTGAGGCATTGAACATGTGCAATTTTTCGCGGGCGAGTTTTTCAACGCGCAAGGGCGTGGCCTGCGAGCGCTTGTCCAACAGCAGACGCTCGCGCTCGCTTTGCAGTTCATGCTCGCGGTTCTGCGCTTTTTCCAGCTCGACAAACAAATGTCGCGACTCATAGCTGGTGCGAATCAGCCACAGACAGCTGAACAACAAGGCACACGACAGCAGCAAATTGAAGCGCAGCATCATCGACGCGCCCCCTTGCCACCTTTGCGCCCCTTGCTGGCACCACCCTCGGTCTGCGCCAAGGCGGCAGACCAGGGCACGTCCGTGCGCTCGGCCACCCGCAACACAGCGGAGCGTGCACGGGGGTTGTCGAGCACTTCACCGTCAGAGGGTTTGATGCGCCCAAGGGAGTGCAACAGCATCGGCTTGGGCTGCGCAAATGGCGCGCGGCGATCCACCTCATCGCGACTGTGCTTGGCGATGAAGGTTTTGACGATGCGGTCTTCCAGCGAGTGGAAGCTGATCACCGCCAGACGACCACCAGGCGCCAGCATCTTCAAGGCAGACGCCAGCGCGTCTTCGAGCTCACCAAGCTCGCGGTTGACGTGAATCCGTAAAGCTTGAAAGGTGCGGGTAGCGGGGTTTTGGCCGGCCTCACGCGTCTTGACCGCACCAGCCACGACGTTGGACAACTCGGCCGTGGTTCGCACGGGTTGACCGGCCTCGCGGCGAGCCACAAGCGCCTTTGCAATCGGGCGAGCAAACCGTTCTTCTCCATAGGTCTGTATCACCTCTGCCAGTTCATCGATTGAGGCGCGGGCCAGATAGTCGGCCACGCTCTCGCCCTGGGTGGTATCCATGCGCATGTCCAGCGGCGCATCGAAACGAAAACTGAACCCCCGCTCGGGGTTGTCGATCTGCGGCGACGACACCCCAATGTCCATCAGCAGACCGTGCACCGGCCCCAAGCCCAGATCGGCAACCACCTCGGACCAATTGGAAAAGGCCGCATGCTCGATGCGAAACCGGGGATCGACAATCGCTTGCGGGCCCTGCGTCGCATGAGCAATGGCATCCGGATCGCGGTCCAGCGCCAGCAAACGGGCCTGCGGACCCAGCTTGGACAGCAGCAAACGCGAGTGACCGCCACGACCAAAGGTGGCATCGACGTACAAGCCCTGCGGATGCGGCCCCGCCTGCGAATCCCACAAAGCGTCGACCGCCTCGTGCAACAAGACGGTGGTGTGCTGCCAAGGTGTTGCTTCCTCGTGCATCGCGTCAGAAGCTGAAGTCTTGCAGGGCATCAGGCATGGCTTGAGCCATGACCTCGGCCTCATGGGTGGCGTAGCGCTGGGCATCCCACAGCTCAAAATGGCTACCCATGCCCAACAACATCACCTCTTTGGACAAGCCGGCAGCGGCCCGCAACTCGGGCGAGATCAGCACGCGCGCCGCGCCGTCGATCTCGATGTCCATGGCATTGCCCAGGAAAATGCGCTTCCAGCCGGAGGCCGACATGGGCAAGGCGGCCACTTTGTCGCGGAAGGTTTCCCATGCAGGACGCGGGAACACCATCAAACAACCCTCAGGGTGTTTGGTCAGCGTGAGTTGCCCTTCACACAGAGCCTGCAAGACGTCACGATGCCGCGCCGGAACCGCCATGCGTCCCTTCGCGTCAAGCACCAGCGCCGAAGCTCCTTGAAAGACCAGACTCACACAAAACTCCACAAATATGCACTAAATCCCACTTTAACCGATCCCACCCCCCAAAACAAGGGGCAATCAAAAAAATCTCTAATGAAATCAAAGACTTAGCAGCGATTTTGCGGAAGTTGGACGCAAAAAAAGTCCTTATGAAATAAGGACTTGCAGATGGGTATGGAAGTGAAAACTGAGGATTGCACACCCCACCAAGGGGGATTCTTGTGTTCGATTGAGACAAGGCATGCCAGACATAATTCTCATGATGGAACATGCCAAGTGCATCATTCCGCACGGAATGGCCATTACAACGCCATCGCAACCCATCACATAACCCACAGGAAACCCATGAACCCAACACTCATTCGCCGACTTTTCTCGGCCACGGCACTTGTCATCACCGCCCTGAGCAGCCTGCCCGCACAAGCAGGCTTGTACAGCGGTCTGGTTGTTTTCGGCGACAGCCTGTCCGACACCGGCAACCTGCAAATCCTGACCGGCGGCGCCAGACCGGAGCTCAGCCAAGGCCCTTATTTCGGCGGACGATATTCTGACGGTCCACTCTGGATCGAGACCCTCGCCACAGGGTTTGGCCTGCCAAGCGCGGCCACCCCATACTTCGCGGGCGGCAGCAACTACGCCATTGCAGGCGCCCGCACCGGCACCGTCGGTAACCCACCAGGCGTGCTGGCCCAAGTCGCCGGCATCTGGAATGGCGTGGCCGATGCCAATGCGCTGTACGTGGTGGTTGGTGGCGGCAATGACATGCGCGATGCGCGCTCCTTGTTCCAGACCGCATCAGCAGAGGACGTCGCGGGGCGCGAAGCTGCGGCGACAGCCGCCGTGGGCAACCTCACGCAGACCATTGGCTACCTCGCGGCCCATGGCGCCAAACACGTGCTGGTGTCCAACCTGCCGGACCTGGGTAATTCGCCCGAGGCTGGGATGCTGGGCCTGCGCTACGCATCCAGCGATGTAACCACCCGCTTCAATTCATTGATCCCCGGCTTGATGACCACCGGCGCGGGCTATGGTCTGGACATGTCCTTCCTGGACATGGCCGGCCTGCTGCACAACGTCATCATCGATGCCTTGAGCAACGGCGGCGCCACTTACGGCATCACCAACATCAGCTCGCCTTGTACCGGCTTCACCTATTCGATGGGCAACGCCTGCAGCGCCTCACTGTTCTCTGATTCGCTGCACCCCTCTGCGGCCGCGCACCAGCTGATTGGCCGTGCCGCACTGGCGGCCGTAGTGCCTGAGCCTGAGTCCTACGCCCTGATCTCCTTCGGTCTGTTGACCGTGGCCGCGCTGGGGCGTCGGCGCACGTCGACGCGGGCGGTCGCGGCTTAACCCCCAAGGTTCGCCGACGCGTACAGTACAGGGGCACCACCACGCCCCTGGATGACTTCGCCACGCCTTCTGCATGAAACGCCTTGACCTGACCGCCTTGCTGACTCACCTGGTCAAGTGGCTGGCCTTGGCCCTCATAGTGGCCACCTTGGCCGGGTCCGCATCGGCCTTGTTTTTATGGGCACTCGACGCGGCCACCCAGACGCGTGAAGCCAACCGCTGGCTACTGTGGCTGCTGCCCGTGGCGGGTTTTGTCGTGGGCTGGGTCTACCTGAAGTTGGGGCAAGAGGTCGAGGCAGGCAACAACCTGCTGATCGACGAAATCCACGACCCCAAAAAAGTCATCCCGCTGCGCATGGCGCCGCTGATTTTGTGCAGCACCGTCATCTCCCACTTGTTTGGCGCCTCCGTGGGACGCGAAGGCACCGCCGTGCAAATGGGCGGTGCCTTGGCCGATCAAATCACCCACCTGTTCAAGCTCCCCCCCGCCGACCGTCGCCTGTTGCTGATGGCCGGCATCAGCGCCGGTTTTGCCTCGGTGTTTGGCACCCCCTTGGCAGGCGCTGTGTTTGGACTGGAAGTGCTGGTCGTGGCCGGATTGCGTTACGACGCCTTGTGGCCCTGCCTCGTGGCCGCCATCGTGGCCGACCAGGTCACCAGCCTCTGGGGCATCCAGCACACGCACTACGCCCTCGCGGCCGCCCCCGCCCTATCGGCCTGGGGCATGGCCGCGGTGATCGTCGCAGGCGGCCTGTTTGGACTGACGGCCAGAGCGTTTGCGAAGGCCACGCACGCCAGCGCGATCTTCATGAAGCAGCACCTCCACTACGCCCCCTTGCGACCCCTCATCGGCGGGCTGATCCTGGCGATTGTTGTCTGGGCCACAGGGGCGTGGCGCTATGTGGGCCTGGGCATCCCGGCGATCGTCGAGTCGCTGACCCAGCCTGTGGCCCCCTGGGACTTTGCCGCCAAGATGCTGCTCACGGTCGCCTCGCTGGGCAGTGGCTTCAAGGGCGGTGAGGTGACGCCGCTGTTCTTCATTGGCTCCAGCCTGGGCAACGCCTTGGCGCCCCTCTTGCACCTGCCGGTGCCATTCCTGGCGGCCCTGGGCTTTGTGGCGGTGTTTGCCGGGGCGGCCAACACCCCACTGGCCTGCACCTTGATGGCCATGGAGCTGTTTGGCGCGTCAATCGGCCTGTACGCGGGCCTGGCCTGCGTGGCCAGCTACCTGCTGTCGGGCCAGACCGGCATCTATCGCTCGCAACGCCGGGCCCCGCACGCCTAAAATGTGCCCAGGTGGCCGCCAAGAGCCACCCCATCAAACATCAACAGGCTGGACCACGTGCGCACTTCTTCTCTGCCGGCGGCTGCCGCTGGCGACACTCCCGACAACGCCCCTGACGCTCGATTACAAGCCTTCGCGGCCGAACTGAATCAGATCAAGGCCGACACGATGGCCACGATCGGCCACCGTGATGCACGCTACATCAACCGCTTGCTGTGGTTCATCCGCGGCCTTGAGTCGCTGGCCCGCGGCCTGTTGATCGGCGCCCCCTGGTGGCCCACGTGGTGGCTGGGGGCCGTCTTGCTGTGCGTGTCCAAGGTACTGCAAAGCGGCGAGTTCGGGCACAACGTGATGCACGGTCAGTACGACTGGATGAACGACCCCCGCTTTGATGGCAAGTCACACGACTGGGACCTGGCCTGCACCAAGGAAGACTGGCGCCACACCCACAACTTCCTGCACCACCAGTACACCAACGTGCTGGGACTGGACCGCGATTTCGGCTATGGCGCCATCCGCTTGTCTGCTGATGTGCCCTGGGAGCCTCGCCACCTGATCCAGATCCCGTATGTCGTGGTCGGCGCTTTGCTGTTCGAGTGGGCCATCGGGGTCTACAACATGGAGTTCGAGCGACTGCTGACCGACCCCCACAACGCCAAAAAGCGCATCCAGGCGCTGTGGCCCAACTACCGCGCCAAGATATGGCACCAGGTCAAGAAGGATTACCTGCTGTGGCCAGTGGTGGCTGGCGTGGTGTCAATGGCGCTGGGTGCGGGCTTCTTCAAGGGTTGGCTGGCACTGCTGCTGGGCCATGCAGCGGCCAACATCATGCGCAGCGTGTGGAACTTCATCGTGATCTTCTGCGGGCATTTCCCCGCAGGCGTGGCCACGTTTTTTCCATCAGACCTCGAAGGCGAAACCCAGGGCCATTGGTATCTGCGCCAGATCATGGGCTCGGCCAACATCCGCAGCGGTTTTATGATGCAGATGCTCACGGGACACCTGAGCCACCAGATCGAACATCACCTCTTTCCCGACATGCCATCAAGACGCTATGTCGAGATTGCGCCTCGGGTGAAAACCGTCTGCCAACGCTACGGCGTGCGCTACAACGAAGGCGGCATGCTGCGCCTATGGGTTTCAGTGGGCTGGCGCATTGTTCGCCACACCTTCCCGGGTGGTCAGCGCATTTGCAGGCCGGCCACCCTTGCAGCAAGGCCAGCGCATGGTGAGACAATTGGAGCATGAGTACCATTCCTGCCTGCCCCGTGTGTTCGATGGAGAACACCTACCAAGATGGCGACAACTATGTCTGCCCCGATTGCGCCCACGAGTGGCCCATGTCGACCCAGCCTGAGGACAGCGACGAAGGCAGCGCTGACATCAAGGACTCGAATGGCAACCTGCTGGTCGATGGCGACTCGGTCATCCTGATCAAGGATTTGAAAGTCAAAGGCTCCTCAATTACCCTCAAAAAGGGTACCAAGGTCAAAAGCATTCGACTGAGCACGGGCGATCACGAGGTGGACTGCAAGATCGACAACGTCAGCTTCATGCTCAAGGCCTGCTTCCTCAAGAAGGGCTGACGCGGTCGGTCAACGTCTGCACTCAGTCACCCGCACCAGGCCATGCCGCCCGCTCCATGTCCGGCGGGGCCAACACCTGCACCTGCTCGCCGAACATTCGCATCATGCTGGACTGCAAATCCAGGATCGCCTCAATCCAGACTTTGGACAGATCCGCGGTCGCGTGGAAAAATTGAACCCCCACTTCACCGAACGACGACCACATCTGCGTTAGGTCTGGCTGATCATTGAGCAACGGGAATTGGGGTTCAGTGGAACTGCTGAGAGAAACACTCGTCGATGATTTCATTAGAGTCTCCATCAAAGCTGGCGCGGACTCACCTGGCACAAAACCGCACCGACACCGCGCCCAACCCACCATACTCAATGGTGACCTCGCTTGTCAATGGCAAGGGTAAAGCACCTGAATAAGAGCCGGTGATCACAGCCTGCCCCGCAAACAGGCCTTGTCCATGGCTGCGTAAATAATTAACCAGCCAGTAGAGAGGTGCGCACGGATTGCCATCGGGATGACGGCCGTCGTAATGGCGCGGCTCACCACCCTGCGTCGTGACCGTGATGGCGATCCCAGCCAAGCCCTGGACTTGCGCGGTGTCAAGCGCAGGGCCGATGAACAAGCCTTGATTGACCAGACCGTCGGCAAGTTTTTCTTCAAAGCTGGGCACCGCATCCGGGCTGTACCGGCTGTCAAGCAACTCCAGCGCCAGATGGGTGCGGTCAACAGCCAAGTCGATTTCGGCCGAGGTGTAGGGCTCAGCACGCACCGGCAAATCACAACCCAGGATGAAGGCCAGTTCAGGCTCGACCCGCACCTGCCCGGCACGACCCCACACCGCGCAGGGGCTGGCGGTGTGAATGGTGTTGGTGTAGATGGGGGCCAGCACCACGCGCCCTGGCGCGGGCATGCCACATTTCCAGCCGCCAACAGGCAGGTTCAGCTGTGCCGTCACCTCGGCCTGAATCGCCAAAGCGTCATCCAGATCCACCGGGCGACAGACCTCGGGTAGACGCGGCCCGGACTCTCCAGAAAGGCGGCGCGACACAAGCAAACGCGCGGCAGCATCGGTCTTTGAAGGCGTGAATGACATGGGGCGATTACACCCCCAAATCGCGGGATCAAGCCAGTAAAGCGTGACTTGGGTCAATAAACCCCATTGCGAATAGTTCGCATTCTGAACTAAGATGACCCCATGAAATCACATCACGTCCCCCACGCCAGCGCCGTCACCCTCGACAAGCTGCCCGTGCGGGCCATGGCGACCATTCACCACATCCGCACCGCCACCCAAGAAGGCTTGGCGCTCAAGCGCCGCCTGATGGAGCTGGGGTTTGTGCCCGGCGAGCAAGTCCAGGTACTGCGCAGTGTGTTGGCGGGTCATGGCCCTTTTGCCGTGCGCGTGGGCACCAGCACCTTTGCCATGCGCAAGCTGGAGTCCTCATTGATTGAAGTCGTGCCCACCTGAACCGGAACGGCCCACCGCATGTCTGATGTCCCGCTGATCGCCCTGGTCGGCAATCCCAATTGCGGCAAAACCGCCCTGTTCAACCGCCTGACGGGCGCTCGCCAGAAGGTGGGCAATTACGCGGGCGTGACGGTGGAGCGCAAAGAGGGGCAGTTTGTATCCCCCTCCGGGCAGGCTTGGCGGGTGCTGGACCTGCCGGGCGCCTACAGCCTGCTCGCGGCCACGCCCGATGAGGCCATCACGCGCGATGTGATCGCCGGGGTACGCGCCGACGAAGCCCCCCCCGTGGGACTGGTTTGCGTGGTGGACGCCACCAATCTGCGGCTCAATCTGCGCATGGTGCTGGAGCTGCAGACACTGGGCGTGCCCATGCTGCTGGCCATCAACATGATGGACCTGGCCCGCAAACGCGGCATCCACATCGACACGGCCAAACTGCAGGCAGAACTGGGCATCCCGGTGATTGAGGCCGTGGCGGTGCAAGCGGGGGGCGAACAAGCCTTGCTGGCCCAGCTGGATCAGTCCAACTGGCCCACCTTGCCTACGCCCAGCTCGCCACGCCCGATGGAGCGCATTGCGCAACTCCCGGTCGAAGCCACCCATCAACGGGTGAGCCAGTTGCTGATCACCTGCGTGACCGCGCCTGAGGCCCATGGCCCCACACTGACCGCCAAGGTCGACCGCTATGCACTCCACCCGGTGCTGGGCCCGGTGATCCTGGCGGCACTGATGTTCCTGGTGTTCCAGGCGGTGTTCAGCTGGGCCAGCGCGCCCATGGAGTGGATCGACGCCGGCATGGGCTGGACAGGCCAATGGGTGCAGTCCCACATGAGCGAGGGCATGCTGCGCGGCCTGCTGGTGGATGGCGTGATTGGCGGCGCGGGCAGTGTGCTGGTGTTCTTGCCCCAGATTTTGATCCTGTTCGCCTTCATCCTGGCGCTGGAGGACTCGGGCTATCTGCCCCGCGCGGCGTTCTTGCTGGACCGCGTGATGGGCAGCGTGGGCTTGTCGGGCCGCGCCTTCATCCCCTTGTTGTCGAGTTTTGCCTGCGCCATCCCAGGCATCATGGCCGCGCGCACCATCGCCAACCCGCGCGACCGCCTGGTCACCATCGTGATTGCGCCCTTGATGACCTGCTCCGCGCGCTTGCCGGTCTATGCCCTGCTGATTGCCGCGTTCATCCCGAACCGCACGGTGGCAGGTTTGTTCAACCTGCAAGGGCTGGTGCTGTTTGCCTTGTATGCCGCCGGCATCCTCTCGGGCCTGATCGTCGCCCTGGTACTCAAGCTGTTCATGAAACAGTCGGGCGCTCAGCCTTTGTTGATGGAGCTGCCCGACTACCACTGGCCACACCTGCGCAACCTGGCCTTGGGCCTGTGGGAGCGCGCCCGCATCTTTGTGCAGCGGGTGGGCTCCATCATTTTGGCCTTGATGGTGATGCTGTGGTTTCTGTCCAATTTCCCGGCGTCCCCTGCAGGCGCCACAGCGCCCGCCATTGAATACAGCCTGGCTGGCATGGCCGGACGAGCCCTGGAAGTGATCTTCGCGCCGATTGGCTTCAACTGGCAGATCTGCATTGCGCTGGTGCCCGGCCTGGCTGCACGCGAAGTCGCCGTCAGCGCGCTGGGCACGGTCTACGCCATGTCGCAAACGGGCGATGCACTGTCTGGCGCACTGACCTCGGTAATCAGCCACGCTTGGTCGCTGCCCACCGCCTTGTCGCTGATGACCTGGTATGTGTTCGCGCCGCAATGTTTGTCGACCATGATCGTCGTCAAACGTGAAACCAATGGCTGGCGCGTGCCACTGGCCATGACCGCCTATCTGTTTGTCCTGGCCTACGCGGCCAGCTTCGTGGTGTATCGACTCGCCATGGCATGGAGCACATGACATGAACCACGCCAGCCCTTTGTGGCAAGACCTGGTGACCCTCGCCTTGGTGCTGATGGCAGCGGGGTATCTGGCACGCCGTTGGTGGCCGACCTGGGTCGGGTTGTGGCGCGCATCGGACAAGCAGGCCCCCGGCTGCTCCAGCGCTGCTGACGCCGTGAAAGCCCCGAGCGCCTGCGGTGGCGGCTGCGCCAACTGCAGCACCTCGGGCAGCACGCCCCCGCGGGACCATCGGATCAATGTGACGCGTCAAACCACGCGCAATTGACACGTCGCAACCGACGCCCTCACTTGAGGAGCCCCCCCTGCAAGGGGGGTGACGCAGAACGGCCGTACTTCTTACACTGCGGCACCCTTCTATTTTCAGATCACCCACCAACTTCATGCGCCCTTTGTTTGCGATTGCCCCTCTGGCCTTGGCGTTCTCACTCATGAACCCCAGCACGACGGAAGCCTCCACGGCCACGGCGGAGTCCTTCCCGGCCAAGATCTGGCACCTGGTGTTTGATCAAGCCCCGGATGTGGCCCCGGCGCCTTAAAAAACCGTCCCCACGTCAGTTTCAAATCGTTGCATTTCCCGTCAATAAGAGGGGATGGGGATGACGGTCTCCCCTCGTAGACTCCCTGGCTAATTATCAAAGTCAGGGCTTCATGAATCTACGTGCTTTGCTGCCAGAGCCTCTGCAATCGCTGCTGTCCGCTTGGAGCGACCAAACCCGCCTGTACCGCATTGAATCGTCCGACCCCAGCCGCCCTTTGCCCGGCGAGCTGATGGTCGAGAGCCTGGTGCGAGTCGACGAGTTGTCCCAGCCCTTTTGGATGCAGGTCAACTGCCTGTCCTTGAACGCGCACATCGAGCTCAAGGCCTTCTTTGCCCAGCCCCTGACCCTGATCACCCGACTGGCCGATGGCAGCGAGCACCGCATCAGCGGTTATGTGGTCGATGCCATCGCCTACGGCGGCGACGGCGCCCTGGCCCGCTTTGGCCTGGTCATCCGCCCCTGGATCGCGCTGCCGCGCCACACGCTGGACAGCAACGGCTGGGAACAAAAATCCGTCATCGAACTGGTTGAAGCCCTCTTTGCCGACCACCCCACCATTGCCGCCTGGGCCTGGGACGACGACGTGCCCGAGTACGTACGCAACGGCCTGTTTGCGCGCAATGGCGGGCAGCGCAGCTACAGCGTGCAATACCAGGAGTCCGATCTGGATTTTGTGCATCGGATCCTGGCTGAAGAGGGCATTGGCTACCGCGTTGAAGAAAACGACAGCGCCCCCGGCAAGCACCGCGTGGTGTTCTTCGTCAACAGCCGCCAGCAGCCGCAAGACCCCACCAGCGCCAGCAGCCTGGGCGGACAAGGCATCCGGTTTCACCGCAGCTCCAGCCAGGAGGTGCAAGACAGCATCCAGGCCATGGGCGCCTTGCGCACCTTGGGCAGCACCGCCACCGTGGTGCAAGGCTGGGACTACAAGCAAAACCGCGCCATCGTGGCCGACGTGCCCACCCACCACGCCTGGGGCGGCGAGCAAGCGGCCTCCATGCAAAGCTGGCTGACCAGCTACGACCCCACCGGCGACTACCTCTTTGGCAACCCCGCCGAAGCGCAGTTCTGCGCCACCCGGCTGCAAGAAGCGCGCGAAGCACGCTTTAAAACATGGCTGGGCCGCGCCACCGTGCGCACCTTGCGCCCGGGCACCTGGATGGCCGTCACCCAGTCCACGCTTGATCCCTTGGCCGCCTTTGGCGCCACGCCCAGCGACCGCGAGTTTCTGGTCACCGACACCTGGTCCATCGGCATCAACAACCTGCCCAAAGACCTCAACGCCATCATCGCCCAAGCGCTGGGTGAGACCTTGCTCGACATCTTGCGCGAAGCCGCCGAGAACTGCGTGAGCGTCGCCCCCACGTCGCAGCACGAAGGCATCGACACGCAAGACCTGATCCGCCAAGCCGAACACAGCGGCTACGCCTGCCAGTTCAAAGCGATTCGGCGCGACGTGCCTTGGCGCCCCGTGTTGATGGACGGCACCGGCCTGCGCCCCCGGCCCCGCCCCATGGCCTTGGGCGCACAAACAGCCATCGTCGTGGGCCCCCACGGCGAGACCACAGCCAGCGGTGCCGACGAGGTCTACACCGACAACCTGGGTCGCGTGCGGGTGCAGTTTCACTGGCAAAACAGCGCCGCCCTGAGCGCCAAATCTGGCCTCAAACAAGGCGGCAACCGCAGCTGCTGGGTGCGCGTGATGCAGCGCCTGTCAGGCCCGGGCATGGGCCACCAGTTCATCCCGCGCATTGGCCAAGAAGTGGTGGTCAACTTCATCAACAACGACATCGACCGGCCCATCGTGATGGCGACGCTCTACAGCGGGCGCGGTGAAGGCGGCGTGCCGCGCACCCCGGGTGGCCAAGCCGCGCAAATTGACACCAGCGCCTTTGCCCAATCCACCGACCACAGCCCCAGTGGGCAAATGAACCTGGTCGGATCGGGCTCGGGTGGCAACAGCCCAGCGTGGCACGGCGCCGCCCCGGGGGCAGCCACAGACGGTGCTGAAGGCCAGAACAATGCCGCCGCGCTGAGTGGTGTCAAAAGCAAAGAGTTTGGCGGCCCAGGCCACAACCAACTCGTCTTTGACGACACGCCCCAGCAAGGGCGCACCCAACTGCACAGCACCACCAGCCAGACCTGGCTGCAAATGGGCCACCTGCTGCACCAGGCCGACAACCACCGAGGCAGCTTCAGAGGCCAAGGGCTGGAGCTGCGCACCGACGCCTGGGGCGGCATCCGCGCTGCACGCGGCGTGATGCTCAGCAGCTTTGGCCTGAACAACGGCCTGGGCATGACGGCCGACCCCGCTGGCG
Organism: Pseudomonadota bacterium; assembly: GCA_040389805.1. GTDB lineage: Bacteria > Pseudomonadota > Gammaproteobacteria > Burkholderiales > Burkholderiaceae_C > Aquabacterium. Next base: position 1,280 of record JAZJZP010000098.1, on the reverse strand, counting down.
ACAACGCCGCCGGCATGGCCTTGGCCAAACAACTGCAGCAGATGGTGAGCACCTTCCACCAAGCGGCGACCACGCACCAGACCGTGGGCTTGGCCGCAGCGGCAGGCAGCACCGGCGCCAAGCAAAGCAGCCTGGACGACCAACTGGCCCCGGCCGCCGCGCTGGTCAAAAGCCTGAGCGGCATGGTCAGCAGCACCAGCCTGCCCAACGCCTTGGCCGATGCGGCCGACAAGAACACCACCACTGGGCAAGACAAAGTGCCCCACATGACCGATCCCAACATCGCCTTGATGGGCAAAGCGGGCGTGGGCATCACCGCAGGGCAAGACCTGCACCTGAGCAGCCAAGACACCACCACCCTCGCCAGCGGACAAGACACGCACCTGGCGGTGGGCGGCCAGGCGCGCATCCACACCGGGCAGGCCATCGGCATCCTGGCGGGGGCGATTCAAGCCGGTAGTGATGCGGCAGGCAAGGGCTTGAGCGTGATTGCGGCGCAAGGTGACATCGACTTGCAAGCCCAGCATGGCGCGGCACAACTGGCATCCAAAGGCACCTTGGAGATCAAGACCGCCAGCGGCGTGGCCACCGTGGCTGCGGCCAAGAAGGTGTATTTGGCGGTGAGCGGCGGGGCCAGCATCACGATGGATGGCGGCCAGATCACGCTGGAGTGCCCTGGCAAGATCTTGGTGCAGGCGGCGAATCGGAGCTTTGTGGGGGGTGGGACGATGACATTGGCTATGCCGAAAATGCCACGTTCGGCCATCACAGATCGACCCGTTAAATTTGATCTTCGTTTGACAGATGTTCCTGGGCCGCATGGACTGGACCTGCCATTGACTGACTGGCGAATCGTTTCTTCGTCAGACGCATCCAGTGCATTGCATGCACCGACAGCCTTGCTTTCTGGCACCAGTGATGCCAACGGAAAGCTCCAGCTGACCGACAATCAGGCCAAGCAACTTCACAAGTCATACAACACCCGTCCTAATGAGCTTTGGGTCGTTTTTGACAGTCACGTCCGTGCGCTTTCGATCACCCCCGAAAACGAGGATTGGACAAACACACAGAAACTCAATCAGGCGCTTGATTCCATGGGCTACGCACATGACCATGATTCGGTGGGGGACGCGCACGTTGATGACTTCCATGCCAAACAGGCGCGCCTTGATCTCAACATCAACGCACCCTCATTGATATACGACAAGCTCAAGGGAGGCCGCTGATGGCCGTCACCACCGCTCCATCTCGAATCACGGTCAATCAGATCGTCTCCAAAG
>JAZJZP010000097.1:16116-16476 GCA_040389805.1 Pseudomonadota bacterium | reverse complement strand
GAGCGTCTTGTGCCGCTGGATGAAGAGGCGGAGCTGCGTGAACGCGCCGGCCTGCTCCGGCACCATCATCGCCGCGGCCCGGTCGTGCTCTCCCATCTGGTGGTGCAGCACGCCCAGAAAATGCACGGCATTGGCCTGACGCGGCGTCAGCTTGAGGATGCGCTCGTACATTTGACGCGCGGCTTCCAGGTGGCCGGTTTGATGCAACTGGATGGCAATCGGCAGCGCGTCTTTCAAGCTGACATGCTGAAGCGATTTTCCGGGCAAACTCGAGTGTCTTTTGGCGGGCATGTCCCATTATGTCGGCAAATAAATCGGAGGTTCACCATGACAACACGAATGGATTTTGGATTCACGTTC
>JAZJZP010000097.1:12865-16106 GCA_040389805.1 Pseudomonadota bacterium | reverse complement strand
CCAACGCGGGGGTTTCCCCGCGGGCTCGGCGTGATGACCCCTTGCGTTTGTTGGTATTGGCCGACTTCAGTGCGCATGGCTTGCGTGGCCTGTCGCACCCCAAGCCTTTGGCCCAGCGCGTGCCGGTTCGGGTGGACATCGACAACTTCGACGCCGTGTTGCGGCGCATGGCCCCGGCCTTGACGCTGGAGCTGAACGCACCGATCGCTGCGCGGTTGGACCTGAGCTTCAGCACGATGGACGACTTCCATCCGGACCAGCTGTTGCCCCGCTTGCCCCATCCCTTGCCCGCCACGCAGGCTGCTTCGGTGCTGCCCGAGGCGGCGCCCCTGACTGAGGACCACGCGGCCACCTTGGAGCGGTTGCTGGGCCGCAAACCCGCGGCCGCGAGTGGTTCGAGTGGTTCGAGTGGTGAGGGTGTGGGCGGTCTGGATCAGTTGATCCAAAGCATCGTGGCACCGTCGCTGGTGCCCGCCCAGCCCGCTGCTCAAGCGCAGGCACAGGCCGCGAGCCAGTCCGCCATCGGCGAGGTGTTGCGCTCGGTCTTGCATCACCCGGCCTTCCAGTCGCTGGAAGGCACCTGGCTGGGCGTGCAGGGCTTGGTGCGCAGCCTGGACTTGGGGGAGGATCTTCAGGTGCATTTGCTGGACGTTAGTCAGGCCGAGTTGCAGGCAGATGTCGAGGCGGCCCATGGGTTGATGAGCGCGACCGAGCTGGCCCGTTGTTTGTTGCGCCAGGGCGATGCCGATGAGCGGGTGGTGTCGTGGCCGGTGATGGTGGGGCTCTATGCCTTTGGGCCCTCGGCGGCTGACTTGAGTCTGCTCACGTCCATGGCGGGGGTGGCGCAGCAAGTGGCGGGATCTTTCATGGCGATGGCGCAGCCCGTGGTGCTGGGGCTCACCTCGTTTGCGGCGGCGGGGGATGACGCCGAGTGGCCCGGCATGGCCGAGGATGAGCAAGCCCGGTGGGCGGCGTTTCGGCGCCGTCCGGAGGCGGCCTTGGTGCATCTGGTCGCCCCGCGCCTGTTGTTGCGCCTGCCGTATGGCAAAGCCACCGATCCGATTGAGCGTCAGCCGTTTGAAGAAATGCCCGCCGTGTTTGACCATGACGCCTGCCTGTGGGGCCCTGGCGTGCTGGCCTGTGCTCAACTCATGGGCCAGGCCTTCATGGCGCATGGCTGGGGCATGCGCCTGGGCGAGCGGCTGGATGTCGAGGACCTGCCGTCCTATGTGGTGGTTCGGCACGGTGAGAAGCACCTGCTGGCCTGTGCAGAAGCCAACCTGAGTGAGTGCGCCGGCGAGCGTCTGCTCGCCTTGGGCTTGATGCCGTTGCTGAGCTACAAGCACCGCAACGCGGCGCGCGTCATGAGCTTTCAGTCAATGGCTGCCGCGGCGGCGTGAGGCCTGCCGCGGGCCTTGTCGTTTTCTTTTCGTCTACAAGCTGGCGTACTGCTGCCGGGCCCTGGCCACATCGCGATCCACTTCATTGCGCACGGCGCGGGCCGCATCGGTCAGCACCGTGGCGGCGATGCCGTTCAGGTTGTAGATGGTCCGGCACTTGCTCGGGTCCGAGAAATCGATCATCACGATGTTGGGCATGAAGGCCTTGAGCACCGATCCGGCGCCGTAGGTCGTCGGGTCGACATGCCGAACCATCCGATCCTGGATGGACTCCGACAGGCCCTGGCGCCACAGGCGCGTCATGGCACTCACGTTCTTGCCGGTCCACATGGAGTCGTTTCTCTCTCGGATGCTCTCCAGCAGCCCCGTGGTGGTCCAGTACATCATCCCCATCACATCCTGATTGCCGGCGGCGCCCGCGCTCATCAGCTGGGACTGCTTCTTCACGTTTTGAGTGATCTTTCCGAAAGGCTTGCCCACGGAGGTGCCGCCTTTGCCGAAATATTGCAGGCCGTTGAAGTTGGGGTCGTACACGGGCGCCGCACCGTCTGAAGACGCCAGGCTCTTGATGCCAAGAATGCCGCTGCCTGCGGGGTACCTGGCTTGCACCGCCTGGATGCCATCACTCGTGAACAGGACGATCACCTTGCCGCTCAACTGCCGAAGCGTCTTGGTGTTGAGGTTGCCGCTGCCTTTGTAAAGGGCATCGCCCAGCACGCGCACGCAGGTTTCTGCAATCAGCTCCCAGTTGGCGCATTTGTCGAACTTCAGAATCAGGAACTCGGAGCGGTGCTTCCCGCTGACAAAGCGTTTGGCGTCTTCCAGCATGCCTTCCAGGCCCATGCCCCAGACGCCATATTTGAGCTTGTTCCGGTCGATGACCTGGGCCTGTCCGCCGATGATGCGGGTTTTGGTGTCCCCTTTGAGGGCGCCATGAAAGGCGCGCAGCTCGGCCGTCTTGGTGCCACCCACCGTGCCTGCTCCAGCCGCAGCGCCAATTCGAAGGTCGAACAGGCGGACCCCGGCCTCGGCTTGCCCGGCGATGTCCAGGTGCTGGGTTTTTGCATTGCTTCCACCGCCAGTGATCCCGGCGTCGTGGCTGCCCGCAATCACGATCTCGTTGAGCTGCTTGTCGCTGCCCCAATCAATGTATTTCATGGTGTTGGCCTTGGGTGTGAATAGAAAGGCAAGCTCAAGGGTGTGCGGTGATGGATCGGTCTGTCAAAAGGACCGAATACGATTTCTTCTTCTCATTGGTGAGCAAGAGGCTGGTGCCGTCTTTGCTCACAGCCAGTTGTAGCGAGTCCGACATCATCTTGCGGTTGCCTTTGCCAAAGACCTCGGTGAATACGTTCATGGGCGGTCCTCGGCGTGGATGGTGTCACTGCAGCAGGCGAGGCTTGGTACTACGCTGCGACGAAGGTGTTCAATGCTTGCTGTAGCGCCGTGAACAGCTTGACGTGTTGCGGGTAGTCGCTTGCACAGCTAGTGATCAGACCTTTCAGGTTGGTCCTCTCCGCCGGATAACCCCGTCCTGTGTCCAGATACTTCAGCATGTTGCTGCCGCCGGCATCGGAGCTGGATGCCTTGAGGCGGATGACATTGACTTTGCGGCCGTCCGCGCCGCCATTGAAGTGGATGTGCCATTGCTGTCCCGCTCCGCCCACCACGCCGAAGCACCAGTTGGTTCCACCGTAGCCATCACCTCCCGCTTCGCTGATCATTCCAGAACATTTGACGTTCGTCATTGCGTCGGTGATGTCGGCATCACCCCAGTTGAATGCGTAGCCTGCCATGGTTGTTTCCTGGTGTGCTTGGGTTGTTGGTTAAGTTATGCCTGT
>JAZJZP010000097.1:11321-12855 GCA_040389805.1 Pseudomonadota bacterium | reverse complement strand
TGTGGATCTTGTAGGTCAATGATCCTTCAACTGCGTGACTCGACGAGTCTTGAGCAAGATGCTGTATTTGCGCCCAAGCTCGTCGCACACGATCAAACGCTTGGCATCAGCACTGAGCTTGAGTTCGGTGATGAAGACGTCTTGCTTGTCTTCTTCCTTGCCTGGCTTTTGCCTGGATTCGAACACTCGCTTCAACCAAAGGCTTTTGCCCGTGAGGGTGTCGATGGCTTCAACGTAGCCGCCGTTTTGGGGTAGCCCGCGCAGCCTGGTCCATTGAGGCGCTTCATACCGAATGCCGCCCGCAGTGACGGGGGCGGCATCTGGGACTTCGTTGCGCTCCTTGTCGACGCCCGCGATGGCGGAGTTTTGGCCGAACACAAAGCACAAGCTTCCAATCAGGGCGTGACGACGATTCATTTTGAGGCCGGTCATGCGGGTGAAATCACGGACCGGCGCTGAACGTCGACCACGTACACGCCGCCACGCTCGTCGGTGACCCGCAGATGGCCCGCGCTGTCTTTAGCGAGGTCTTCGATGAAGAGATCCTGCTTGTCATCTTCTTTGCGGGGGTCGTAGATGATGTCGTATACCTTGAGAACCCAGAGCTCGTCTTCGGTGCTGGTGTCATAGGCCGCGATGTAGCCACCGTTTTGCGCCAAGCCGCGAGCTTTCCCCCATGGCAACGCTTCAATTCGAACATTGTCAAATGTCACGCCTGAGGGTTCAGGGACGGCGCTGCGTTCTTTTTCGATCGAGTTGGACATGATTGAACTCCAAACTAGGTGATGAGCGCGCTGCGCTCTAAACCTTTAATGTTTTGGTGGGCACCTTCAAGATGGCGGTTGTTGACGTGCTTCCATTGGATTTGTCGGGCCCGGTCAGCTGGCCTAGAACGTCGACGGCGAAGTAAGCCCAGCTGTCTGCGTTGTGCAAGGCGTACTCGGGTGTCAGGGCGGTCGAGCCTTCGGGCTTGAGTCCCTTGGGGCCGTAGACGATGTCTTCTGTGCCCACTTCCTTGTGTGACAGTTCGTGAATGATGGTTCGCAAACAACGGTACAGCGGGCTTTGGTTGCTGGGGGTGGCCTCGTCGGCCTTCTTCAGCCACGCACCTTGCAGATAGATGACGCTCATGGTCTCTGCCGTGTAGATGAAGGCCCAGTCCTTCCAGCCGCCACCAGTGCGGTCTCCGGGTTCGTCGGAGATCACGATGTTGCCTTCGTTGCAAGCGCCGGCAATTTTCTGGTAGCCGCTGGCTAACGTGGTCATGATGTCGATCAGCTGACGCTCGGTTGTGCCTGCATTGCCGAAGTAGCGTCGCACCACCTCTTTGGTGGTGTCGCTGGCAGAGCCCAGTTTTGCCACGGTCGCCAGGGCTACAGCGCGAGCCTGTTGCACTGCATGGGCCATGGTTGCACGTTGGGTGACGCTGTAGACCTCTGTTTCGTCCTTTGACAGGGCCGTTTGAAGGGCGACATCGTTGGCCCCGGCGACCTCATCAAAGATCCACTTTGAGTAAGCCGACGGCGGCGAGTAA
>JAZJZP010000097.1:10715-11311 GCA_040389805.1 Pseudomonadota bacterium | reverse complement strand
CAGATCTGCTGTCCGCCAGCACTCTTCTCGTGATACAGATGGCGCAGCAATTTAAGGGTCGCCGCTCGCTCCACTTTGCCTTTTCCAGATCCAGCTCCAGCGATGAGAACTTTTGCCGAAGCCGCTGCGCCTGTCGTTCCTTTCGCGGCAAGCTTCTTGGCTCCGGACGCGACCTTGTCTCGCAACTCCACCAGTTGACCTTTGTCGGCAAGGTTGGGGCCGACATCTCCGAGCAGGCTCTTCAGGCCTTTGTGGAGCTTCTTGAAATCGCCATCCAACTCACCGTTGGCTAGTGCGGCCTTGGCGGTGTTGAATGCGTCAGAAAATGAATCCATCTTAAAGTCCTTCTATCAGGTGCCGAGTTTCGTGGTTGTTTCGCTAAACGATCTCGCAGATGCCGTAGACCGCGCCCTTGTGGCTCAAGGGGGCGTCCAGGTCGCACTTGAGGACGATGGGCTTGCCATTGAGTTCGCCCTGGTCCTTGTAATTGCCCCGATCGAACATCCAGGCCTTGTAGGTTTGATCGTGGTGCTTGATCAGGATGGTCTGTTGCACCATGGGCTCGTGGGGCAGGAGCGAGCCCAGCAGGGACGAGC
>JAZJZP010000097.1:5194-10705 GCA_040389805.1 Pseudomonadota bacterium | reverse complement strand
AGGCGAACTGGCCCTTGGCATCGGTGACCACGGCGTCCCGCCCCGTCTCGTCCTTCCAGGCCCAGCGGCGCCAGCCACCTCGCCAACTGGTGCGGCCACAGCATCAGGCGAACGAGTACGAGAAGTCGCCGTTGGTCACGCCAACGTCCACCCCCGCGATGGGCTGCTCTTGCATCATCCGCGTCAGGAACTCACGCGAGATGTCGGGCAGCATCGTGTTGGTCAGGATCGCGTCGATCATGCGACCGCCCGACTCGGACTCGGTGCAGCGCGAGACCACCAGCTTGACCACGTCGTCGCTGTAGTTGAACGGGATCTTGTAGCGGGCCTCGACGCGCTTTTTGATGCGGTTGAGTTGCAGCTTGACGATTTGGCCCAGCATGGTGTCGGACAGCGGGTAGTAAGGGATCGCGACCAAACGGCCCAGCAATGCGGGCGGGAAGATCTTGAGCAGCGGCTCGCGCAAGGCCTTGGCCATGCCTTCGGGATCGGGCATCAGGTCGGGGTCCTTGCACAGGCCGGCGATCAGGTCGGTGCCGGCGTTGGTCGTCAACAAGATCAGGGTGTTCTTGAAGTCGATGAAGCGACCTTCGCCGTCTTCCATGAAGCCCTTGTCGAATACCTGGAAGAACATCTCGTGCACATCGGGGTGAGCCTTTTCGACTTCATCGAGCAGCACCACGCTGTAGGGCTTGCGGCGCACGGCTTCGGTCAGCACGCCGCCTTCGCCATAACCCACGTAGCCGGGAGGCGCGCCCTTGAGGGTGGAGACGGTGTGTGCCTCCTGGTACTCGCTCATGTTGATGGTGATGAGGTTTTGCTCACCGCCATACAGGGCTTCGGCCAGGGCCAGCGCGGTCTCGGTTTTGCCGACGCCCGAGGTGCCTGCCAGCATGAACACGCCAATCGGCTTGCTGGGGTTGTCCAGGCCAGCGCGCGAGGTTTGAATGCGCTTGGCAATCATCTCCATGGCGTGGTCTTGACCGATCACGCGCTGGGCCAGCAAGGACGAGACCTTCAGGATGGTCTCGACTTCGTTGCGCGCCATGCGACCGACGGGGATGCCGGTCCAGTCGCCGACCACGGCGGCCACGGCTTGGTAGTCCACCGTGGGCAGGATCAGCGGCGTCTCGCCTTGCAGGGCGGTCAGCTTGTCTTGCACGGTCTTGAGTTGGGCCAGCAGTGCGGCGCGTTCGGCTTCGAGCGCTTCATCGCTGGGGGCCACGGCATCGGGCGCGACCGCTTCGGCGGCGGCTTCCAGCGTGCTGCCGGTGCCTTCAACAGGGCGGATGCCGGCGCGCAGCTTGGCGCGCAGGGCCAGCAGCTCGTCGACCAAGGCGCGCTCGGCGTTCCAGCGCTCATCCAATGCGGCCAGGCGCACGCGCTCACCGGCCAGCAATTCGGTCGCGTCCGTTTCGCGCTTGCCGATGTCGATGCCGATGGCTTTTTCGCGGGCGATGATGCCCAGTTCGGTCTCCAGCGCTTCGATGCGCTTGCGGCAGTCGTCCACCTCGGCCGGGGTGGCGTGCAGGCTGACGGCCACGCGGGCGCAGGCGGTGTCCAACAGGCTGACTGATTTGTCGGGCAATTGACGCGCGGGGATGTAGCGGTGCGACAGCTTGACGGCGGCTTCGAGTGCCTCGTCGAGGATCTGCACCTTGTGGTGGTTTTCCATCGTGCTGGCCACGCCGCGCATCATCAAGATGGCCTTGGCTTCGTCCGGCTCATCGACCTGGATGGTCTGGAAGCGGCGGGTCAGGGCCGGGTCTTTTTCGATGTGCTTTTTGTACTCGGCAAAGGTGGTGGCGCCGATGGTGCGCAAGGTGCCACGCGCCAGGGCGGGCTTGAGCAGGTTGGCGGCATCGCCCGTACCAGCGGCACCGCCCGCGCCCACCAGGGTGTGGGTCTCGTCGATGAACAAGATGATGGGCTTGGGGCTGCTTTGCACCTCGTCGATGACGGAGCGCAGGCGCTGCTCGAACTCGCCCTTCATGCTGGCGCCGGCTTGCAGCAGGCCCACGTCCAGCGAGCGCAGTTCAACGTCCTTCAGGCTGGGTGGCACGTCGCCACGCGCGATGCGCTGGGCAAAGCCTTCGACCACGGCGGTCTTGCCGACCCCGGCCTCGCCGACCAGGATGGGGTTGTTCTGACGGCGGCGCATCAGGATGTCGACCACTTGGCGAATCTCGTCATCGCGGCCCACGATGGGGTCCATCTTGCCGCTGCGCGCTTGTTCGGTCAGGTCAACCGTGAACTTCTTGAGGGCCTCTTGCTTGCCCATCTGCGCGGGGGCAATCGCCCCGCTGGCTTCGCCGGGGGCGCCGCCAATGCCGGAGCCGTCGCTGGCGCCCAGGCCGTCTTCGGGCGATCCCTCGGTGATGTTGGGCAGGCTGTCGCTCAGGTCATCGGGCTTGATCTTTTCAAACTGGCGCGAGATGGCGAACAAGGCGTTGCGCAAAAAACTGGTCTTGAGCATGCCCAGCAGGATGTAGCCGGTGCGCACGGCGCTGTCGCCAAACATCAGCGAGCCATAGACCCAGCCGCGCTCGATGGCGTTGGAGATGTTGTCCGACAGGTCGGAGATGGAGGTGGCGCCACGCGGCAGGCGGTCCAGCGCGGTGGTGATGTCCTTGGCCAGCACCGAGGTGTCCAGGCCGTAATGTTGGATGATGCGGTGCCAGTCGCTGTCGGGGTTCTGCACGATTTGCGCAACCCAGTGCTCCAGCTCGACATAAGGATTGCCCCGCAGTTTGCAGAACACGGTAGCGCCTTCAACGGCCTTGTAGCCGGTGCTGTTGAGCTTGCCGAACAAGGTGACGCGGTTGATTTCTCCCATGGGGAATCCTTTCAGTCTGAGTATTTAAAGGGGGGCAGCGCGTGCACCTTTGGAGGGGCGGCGCCAAGATTCGGGATGCAGGGTGAGTGAGTCGGCGTGGCTGGTCTGGTGGCGCTTGCCCACCCAACTGGTCCAGCCCAGGCGACCGCTGAGGCCGGGGCGCGCGGTGGGCACGTCTTCGCTGCGCAAGTGCAGGCGCACGTCCCAGTCGAGCTCCATGTTGAAGTACTGGCGCACCAGCGCGGTGACGCCGGCCATGGCTTGGCCATCGGGCAAGAACGATTCGTACTGCGCCAGGCTCAAGGGGCCGATGTGGATGCGAAACTTATGCTGCCGGTCCCAGACCTTGCCGCCCAGCACCGCGCCCGAGCCCAGCTTGGAGCTGATGCTGGCGCCGCGCTCCATGCGGGTGCGCTCGCTGACCGGCAGGGCCATCCAGTGGCCGACGAACGATTCGATGCGCACGGGTTGCTGCAGGTAGCCACTGAGCAGCGACTCCAGCCCTTCGGCATTGCGCACTTGGCGCGAGAGCTGACCGGCAAAGTAAAGCTTGATGTGGTCCGGGGCGGCATCGCGCTGGCGCCAGGCCGGGCCGCCGATGCCGATCAGCGAGCCCACATAGTCGGCAAAGCGATCTTGCTGGGGGCGGTCCAGGCTGACCGTCGGCTGCGCCTGAGCCCAGGAACGGTAAAACAGCAACAACAGCCGGTGGTGAAAGATGTCGGCAAAGCGCGCCAGGGTGTGGTCCCCATGGTGCAGGATGCGCTCGCGGGCGTAGTCCGTCAGGTGCAGCGGCAGGGCGCCATTGGGGCCGAACAGGCCAAAGAAGCGCACCTCCAGGCGCGGCGGGCGACCGTCCACGCCGATCTTGAACGACGAGATGGTGCTGGGCGCAAAGCTCAGGTCGGGCATCTGCCCCAGGCGCAGGGGCTCGTCCAGGGGCTTGCGTGCTGTGCCCAGGCGCGGCTTGTCCGGATGGGCCGCTTCGATCCAGCGCAGCGCATGGAAGAAGTCATAGCGGTACGGTTCCGCAGCCAGGGCTGAGAACGGATCGCTGGGGGCGGGGGCGCTCAGATGATCGCTCGTGTGCCGCATCGGGGGACCCAGCGTTTGATCTCGCCGCGACTTTGCGAGCGCAGCGTTGTTTCGGTGAAGGCGTTGATGGAGACATGGCGCGCCAGGAAGCGCTCCAGCACGGCCCCGAACAGGAAGGCGCTCAGGCCCTGAAAGGCGAACTCGTCCACCTCCAGGTCAATGGCCAGGCCGCGTCCAAAGGTGATCGGGCCGGGCATGGGCAGGCGCCGCACGATGGGGTGGGTGTCGACCGAGCGCAGGCCTTCGATCTGCTTGAGCATGCTGCCGTCGCCATTGCTGGCGTACAGGGTCAGCAGTTCGCGCAGGGCGGCCGCGCCTTGCAGCGCATCGGTGTCGAGCAGCGACAGGTAGTTGAGCGACAACTGGTTGACGAACTTCCAGGCCACGCCGCCATCGCGCAAGGCCGACAGGGGTTTGGAGGGGCCTTTGATGACACGGATGGCCTTGACCGGCGCCGAGTCGTCCAGCGTCAGGTCGCTGCTGCTCAAACCGATGGGCATCAGCAGGGGCAGGTCGCGGTTGGTGCACAGAGCGCTCAGGCCCAGTTGGCGCAACTCGTCCGGGTAGGGCGCTTCACGCGGGTCGACCAATGAGATGTACAGCTCGGTGCCCACATAGGACGAGCGCGCGCCAGTGCGCTTTTGCGTGGTCGACAGCAGGCGTGGTTCGCGCTGCACCGAGTAGTAGGCGTTGTGGTTGCTGTCCTCTGTGTGGAAGGCCGCGTAGAAGGGCAGGAAGCGGCGCTCGCTGTTCACTCCGACACCGAAGCCGGAGACGCTGGTGAGGTCATAGACCTCGAAGTCCATCGGCTTGGTGCGGTCGACCAGCACGTGGTAGTCGCTCTGCGTGGGGGTGATGTGGATGCGGTCACAACGGCGCTCGAACAGGTTGACCGCCGGGGTGCAGTTCAAGGCCAGGTTGCTGGCATCGACCACGCCTTCGAGCGAGGCTTCTCCGCGGTCGAACAGCAAGACGATTTCGGCCTCGTTGCCGCTCAGTTGGCGCAAGGCATCGCCCACCTGTTGCAGGTCAAAGAACAAGAAACGCTGCGGAAAGGCGAAGTACTCTTGCAGCAGCCGATAGCCCGAAAAACCGCGCAGGCTCAGCGGCAGCAGGGCATGCTCGTCGTCAAAGCCCACCGCCTGCACGGTGCTGGGGGGCAAGAAGCTGTGCGCGCTGTTGCCTTTGGTGCCGGGCGAGACCAGCACGCCAATGGTGCTGCCCAAGACGCGCTCGTGTAGCTTGTAGGCGATCTCGTCGCTGCCACTGAAGTGCAGGCGCAAGTCGTTGAGCGTCAGTTGGCTGAAGTTGAGGCCAAGTATAAAAACATGAAAAACCAAAAGATTGCAGCACGTAACAAGCCTAATGCAATAGCACGAATACCAACCAAAATCAACTTCGCCTCACCAGCTCAAGTTAAATGGTTGTTACAAGATTACTTACAATTAGACATAACTAACTTTGAAGGTGATGAGACTACAGGAAAAGGTGTTCTAGAGAAATTGTCATCAGAAGGTCACAAAGATGTTGCTAACTTTTTAGAATATCGAAAAGTAAATAAGATCCTAACAGCATTCATT
>JAZJZP010000097.1:3856-5184 GCA_040389805.1 Pseudomonadota bacterium | reverse complement strand
TGACCTTGCGGCCCACGGCCAGGGTCGACAAGGGCAGGTCGGCCGCGTAGCTGAAGTACTCGACGCCGGTGATTTCAATCGGCCACAAGGTCACGTCGTGCGCGGTGCGGAACTGGCAGGGCGAGGTGTCGTCCTTGCCTTGCGGGCTGCGCATCATGCTGCCCCGGGGCACGGTGACACCACGCGCCAGATTGCTGTCGCCCAGGTCGGGCTGCAATTGCGCGATCAGCATCGCCGGCGTGGGGGCCAGAAAGTGCGGGTGCACGATCTCCAGCAGGCGCTGGGTGAAGCGAGGGAACTCGGCGTCCAGCTTGAGCTGCACGCGTGCGGTCAGAAAGGCAAACCCTTCCAGTAAGCGCTCGACATAGGGGTCGTTGACTTCAATGCCATCGATGCCCAGGCGCCCCGCGATCTTGGGGAACTGCTGGGCGAACTCCGCCCCCATCTCGCGCAGATGCTGCAGTTCCTGGTTGTAATAGCGCAGCAGTCGCGGGTCCATGGTCTCTTATCTCGCCAAATCTTTGATCGCGACCTGTCCGGATTCGAGGTCGACTTCGGTGCGCAGCATCAGCTCAAAGGGCACCGGCTGCGCCCACATATTGCAGACGATGCGAAAGCTGATCACGTTGTGGTGATCCATTTGCATCTCATCGACCATGGCTTCGACCTTCAGCGTCGAGGCCATGATGCGGGGTTCAAAATTCAGGATGGCCTGACGCACTTGGGCTTCAAGCCCGACCACGTCCAGCGTGGAGGCGGTCTCGCCTGACAAGGTGGGCAGGCCATAGTTGATGACCGAGCGTTGCGCCTGCGGGTTGGCTTGCCAATCGAAGTCGCCCGTCAGTTGCGTGCTGTTGAACAGCCAGCTCAAGTCGCGCAGCACCGCTTCGCGCATGCGGTTGCGGGACATGACACGCATCTCGCGTGGCTCGACCTGCGACTCGGGGTTGTCGTCGGTGAGGCGGTCGAGCAAGGCGGGCTGCAGCCGCTCTTGAGGCGTCAGCTCGGCCATGAGGGCTTACTCGGCCGCGTCCGCAGCAGCATCCGCCGCGTCGGACGGCGCGGCGTTGAAGGTGATGGTGCGCAGGTCCATCAAGGGGAAGTCGCCCTCGTTGGTGGTGAAGATGCGCTGACCCAGTCCCGTGTAAAAACCGGGGACGGACTCTTGCCAGTCGGTCTTGCGCGCCAGGGCGAGCAGGCCGTCGCCAGCGCTTTCCGATCCGACGTAGCGGGTGGGGATCAGGCCCACCGAATCGCCGCCGTTTTCAAACACGAAGTGGGCGGGCATCCAGACCGCGTCGCGCAGGTCTTCGGGCGCTTCAATGGTG
>JAZJZP010000097.1:0-3846 GCA_040389805.1 Pseudomonadota bacterium | reverse complement strand
AGCGGCCTCGACGACGCGCTCGACGCTCTCCTCGGTGAGCTCGCTCAGGCGGGCAAATGGCACCCAGTAGTACTTGCCGTTGATGACGGCTTCAATCACCGGCCCCAGGCGCATGTCGGCATCGGCGATCCACTCAAAGGCTTGGTCGCCGAGCGTGCCGCTGATGGCGGGTGCTAGCTCAAAGGCCTGGTCGCGCAGTTTTTTGGCGTCGGCGTGTTCGCCTTTGCCTTCGCGCAGCAGGGCTTCGATCAGCAGCGCCAGCCAGGGCTCGGGGTGGCCAAAGATCATCGGCACCTTGGTGCCCCGAAAGACTTCGGCGCGCAACAGTTCGCACTTGATGGTTTCGCGGTAGGTCTGCGCCATGGCCAGCGTGGACGCATCCAGCTCGGTAGCGACATTGAGCTGGTTGAGGGCTCGCTCCCACTGGCCCAGCACGCACAGCAGCTGGAACAGGAACACGCGCAGCTTGGCATCGCCGGGCTTGGCGCGGATCTGGTCCTGCAAGAGCTTGAGTGCTTGTGCGGGGTCGCCTGCGCGCAGGCAGTCTTCGGGGGCCAGGATTGCGTTCATGTGGGGACTCAGGTGGAGGGGGTGACGTCGGCCGAGAAATTGGACCCACCTTTGCGCGCGCCCGTGGCGTCTTGCGCGTAGTAGTCGATCGATATTTTCTGAAAGCTCAGCGTGAGCTTTTCGAGCAGCCGGGGCACGGTGCCCGAGTCATTGCACACGTCGTAGGACGTGATGCGCGCATTCTCGATGGTGAGGATGAAGTATTCGATGGGCTTGTTGCCCGCTTTGCGGACTGTCAGCACGGCCTTTTTGATCAGCTCGTTATTGCGCATCACCGACATCAGGGCGGTGGAGGCACTGTCCACGCACTTGGTGATGTTCAGCGCATCCATGGCGGTTTTCCCGGCGGCGCCAGCGCCACCCATCGCGTTGGAGCTGCGCATGCCCCAGGACCAATCGAGGATGTCGATTTCGTTGGTGTGGGTGCTGTCGTTGGCTTCGCCCTTGACGACGCCAGAGCGGCTGCCCTCGACCTTGAAAAACATGTCACCGGACATTGGAGAACCTCAGCAATTGACGAAGGAAGGGCAAGAGGGGGGTGCCCCCTTGCCCTTCAATGACACGACGGTTTGATCAGAGATCAGGCGTCGGTGTTTTCGGCGATGTTGTAGATCGAGGTCAGCACGCCGCCGTCCTTGGCACCAGCCTTGTCTTGCGGCTGGTAAGCCACCTTGAACTTGGCAAAGTTCAGCGTGACGTTTTCAGTCAGGCGGTCTTCACCGCCGCTGCCGCCCGTGCTCACCGAGGTGACCAGCACTTCGGTCAGGGTGATGATCAGGTATTCAAGCGGCGTGCCGCCAGCCTTGCGCACCGTCAGGGTGGCTTCTGGGTAGTGAGCGCCCTTGCAGCAAGCGGTGATCAGGTTGGTGGACGACTTGTCGATGTACTTGGTGAAGGACAGGTCTTGCACATTGACCTTGCCTGCGCCAGCGCCGCCGCCTACGTGGGCCGAGCCAGAGTTGCTCATGCCCCAGCTCCAGGCCAGCACGTCGATGAGGCCCGCGTGAACCTTGTCGCGCGACTCACCCTTGATGTCGCCAATCTTGATGAACATGTCTACAGCCATGGTGTATCTCCTAGTAACTTGTCAGTTGAATGAACGAGAAAAAAATCGCCGTGGTCGGCTTAGCCTGCCTTGGCAGACGGCAGCTTGGAGACCAGACGCAAGGAAACTGTCAGCCCTTCGAGCTGATAGTGAGGACGCAAGAAGAACTTGGACGTGTAAAAGCCGGGGTTGCCCTCGACTTCTTCAACGATCACCTCAGCGGCAGCCAGGGGCTTTTGCGCTTTGATGGTTTCGGATGAGTGTGCAGGATCCCCGTCCACGTATTGCAAGATCCAGTCTTGCAACCAGCGCTGCATGTCGTCGCGCTCTTTGAACGAGCCGATCTTGTCGCGCACGATGCACTTGAGGTAGTGCGCAAAACGGCAGGTGGCGAACAGGTAGGGCAAGCGCGCAGCCAGGTTGGCGTTGGCGGAGGCATCCGGGTCGTCGTACTCGGCAGGCTTTTGCAGTGATTGCGCACCGATGAAGGCCGCGAAGTCGCTGTTCTTTTTGTGCACCAGCGGCATGAAGCCGGCCTTGGCCAGTTCCGCTTCGCGGCGGTCGGCGATGGCGATTTCGGTGGGGCACTTCATGTCCACGCCGCCATCGTCGGTCGGGAAGCTGTGGGCTGGCAGGTTTTGCACAGCGCCGCCCGACTCGATGCCACGGATGCGTGAACACCAGCCGTATTCCTTGAAGGAGCGGTTGATGTTGGTGGCCATCGCGTACGCGGCATTGGCCCAGGTGTACTTGTTGTGGTCGGCCGCGCCGGTGTCTTCTTCGAAATCGAAGGCTTCGACCGGGTTGGTGCGCGAGCCGTAAGGCAGGCGCGATAAGAAGCGAGGCATGGCCAGACCGAGGTACTTGGCGTCATCGGACTCGCGCAGCGAGCGCCAGGCCGCGTATTCAGGCGTGCTGAAGATCTTGGTCAGGTCGCGCGGATTGGCCAGCTCCTGCCAGGACTCCATTTGCATGGTGGTGGGCGAGGCGCCCGAGATGAAAGGCATGTGCGACGCGGCGCAGACCTTGGCCATTTCAGCCAGCAGCTCAACGTCTGGGGGGCTGTGGTCGAAGTGGTAGTCGCCGACCATGCAGCCAAAAGGCTCGCCGCCGAACTGGCCGTACTCTTCTTCGTAGACCTTCTTGAACAGCGGGCTTTGATCCCAGGCGGTGCCCTTGAAGCGCTTGAGCGTCTTGCCCAGGTCGGCCTTGGAGATGTTCATCACCCGGATCTTGAGCTGCTCATCGGTCTCGGTGTTGTTGACCATGTAGTGCAGACCGCGCCAGGCGCCTTCCAGCTTCTGGAAGTCTTCGTGGTGCAGGATCAGGTTGATCTGGTCCGACAGCTTCTTGTCGATCGCGGCGATCATCGCTTCGATGGACTTGGTGACGTCGCTGCCGATCAGCTTGGTCTGGGACAGGGCTTGCTGAGCCAGGGTCTGGATGGCCGTTTCAACGGCGCTTTTGGCTTCGTCGGTCTTGGGCTTGAATTCCTTTTGCAGCAGCGATGCCAGATCGTTGCCTTCAAGGGTGGCACTGGCCAGGGCGGTGTTGAGTTGTGTTTCTGCCATGAGGTTCTCCGTATTACTCCGCAGGCTTTTCTGAGCTGCCCAGGGTGGCCAGCAGGGCGGGATCGGCCAGCACCTTGGCGATCAGTTCTTCGGCGCCGGTCTTGCCATCCATGTAGGTGACCAGGTTGGCCAGTTGCTGACGGGCGTCGAGCAGCTTGCTCAGCGAGTCAACCTTCTTGGCCACGGCGGCGGGCGAGAAGTCGTCCATGTTGTCGAAGGTCAGGTCGACGCTGAGGTTGCCTTCGCCGGTCAGGCTGTTGGGCACCTGAAACGCCACGCGTGGCTTCATGGACTTCATGCGCGAGTCGAAATTGTCGACGTCCATCTCAAGGAACTTGCGGTCGGCGACGGGGGCCAGCGGATCGGCCGGTTTGCCTGACAGATCGGCCAGGACGCCCATCACGAAGGGCAATTGCACCTTCTTTTCGGCTCCGTAGAGTTCCACGTCATATTCAATTTGCACGCGTGGCGCGCGGTTACGCGCGATGAATTTCTGGCTACTCATGATCACCTCCGGTCAATCGGTCTGGGAATGGTTAATGGTTTTCCGGCGACGTTATTCGTCGTGGTCGGATTGGATACTCTCGGGATCGACGCCCATGATACGAGCGACTTCGTTCAGGGCATCGGGGGCAAGCTCCCGCATCAGTTGGAGGAAGT
>JAZJZP010000096.1:0-2962 GCA_040389805.1 Pseudomonadota bacterium | reverse complement strand
ATGATGATCAAGGGCGTCAGGTAAGAGCCAAACTGAGCCACCACCAACAAGTAGATCAACACCAGACCGACGGCATAGGCCGCGCCCATGTCACGGAATGTCTCGTAGGTGATCTGCCATTCGCCATCCCATTTGACGGCGTAGTCCCGCAGGGCATCTTCGGGTTGGCTGATGAAGTACTCCTTCAGTGTGCCGCCACCTGGGGTGGTGATCGCCGCCAAGTGTTTGCGCATGGCAAACATGCCGTACAGCGGGCTGTCGAGCTTGCCCGCCATGTCGCCCACCACGTAGGTGACGGGCAGCAAGTCTTTGTGGTCAATGGGTTGCTCTCGCGTGGTATCGCTGAGGGTGACCAGTTCACGGATGGCCACGACCTTGCCTTGAGCCGTGCGCACACCCAATTGCAGCAAGGTATTGAGGTCACCATGTTGTTGGGCAGGCAGTTGCAGGGTTGCCGCTGCGGGGTACTTGGACTCGTCATGCAAGTAGGCGGCAGCTTCACCGGAGAGGCCCGCGCGCAGCGTGCTCACGATTTGTTGCTGCGACACCCCCAGCATGGCCGCTTTGCGCCGGTCGACCAAGAGCAATGTTTTGGGGGCGGAGACGATGCTGCTGTCATCCACGTCGACCACGTTGTCGGTCTTTTCAAACACGGTGCGCAGCGCTTTGGCGACTTGTCGGCGACCTTCTGTGTCGGGACCATAGACCTCGGCCACGATGGGAGCCAGCACGGGCGGGCCGGGCGGTACCTCAACCACTTTGACGTTGGCGCCAAAACGTTGGCCAATGACTTGCAGGGCAGGGCGCACCCGGGTGGCAATGGCGTGGCTCTTTTCTTGGCGTTGATGTTTGTCCACCAGGTTGACCTGGATGTCGCCCACATGGCCTCCAGAGCGCAGGTAGTACTGACGCACTAAGCCGTTGAAGTTGATGGGCGCAGAGGTGCCTGCATAGGCTTGGTAGTCCGTCACTTCAGGGACGGTGGTGAGGTAGGCGCCCAATTCGCGCAGCACGGCGGCGGTTTTCTCGACCGGGGTGCCTGCGGGCATGTCCACCATCACCTGGAACTCGGACTTGTTGTCAAAGGGCAGCATTTTGAGCCGCACCAAACCCACGGCGGGAAGGATTAGCGAGATGGCTATCAAAACGGCCACACCAAGGCCCAGCCACGCACGGTTGCGTCGCCCCGCGGTTTCATCCAGCAAAGGGGTGAAAACTTTGGTGAACAGCGGGCCCAGTTTGGCGGCCAGCCCGGTGGGTTGCGCAACGTGGCTTGAATCGCCGTGGTGGGCCGGGCTGTTTTTCATCCACAACCTTGCCAGCCAAGGCGTCACCACAAAGGCAATGGCCAGAGACAAGAGCATGCCCATGCTGGCGTTGATCGGGATGGGGCTCATGTAGGGGCCCATCAAGCCAGAGACAAAAGCCATAGGGAGCAAGGCTGCCATGACGGTCAGTGTGGCCAGGATGGTGGGGCCACCCACCTCGTCGACCGCGCCAGGGATGATCTCGGTGAGCGATTTGCCCGGGAACAGTTGCTGATGCCGGTGGATGTTTTCAACCACCACGATGGCGTCGTCGACCAGGATGCCGATCGAGAAAATCAGGGCGAAGAGGGAGACGCGGTTGAGCGTGAAGCCCCAGGCCCACGACGCAAACAGCGTCACTGTGAGGGTGAGGATCACGGCGGTACCCACGATGGCCGCTTCACGTCGCCCCAGGGCGAGAAATACCAAGGCCACGACCGATGCGGTGGCAAACAGCAGTTTTTGGATCAGCTTTTGGGCTTTGTCGTTGGCCGTGGCGCCGTAGTTGCGGGTCTCTGCCACTTGCACCTCAGCAGGGATCACGGTGTTCTTCAAGGTGTCCACGCGCCGCATGACGGCGTTGGCCACGTCAATGGCGTTTTCTCCGGGTTTTTTGGTCACGGTGATCGTGACCGCGGGGTAGTCTGCTGCGTCTTTACCGACAAGGCCATGCCAGACGTAGCGACTGGGTGGCAGGGGCCCATCGTTCACGGTGGCCACGTCTTGCAGAAACACAGGCTTGCCCGCATGAACGGCGACGATCAGCTCCGCCACGTCGCGGGCGTTTTGCAAAAATGGTCCTGATTCGATAGACAGGGCCTGGTTACCCCCGAGCAGTTCGCCGATCGGCAACCCAAGGTTGGCCGATTGCAGCGCCATGCGCAGGTCGGCCACGGTGATGCCATGGCTGGCCATGCGTGCAGTGTCGAGGTCAACCAGGACGGCACGGCCGGGTCCGCCAATGGTGTTGATCTCGCGGGTGCCGCTGACCCGTTTGAGTTCGACCTCCATGCTGTGCGCGATGCGCTCCAAGTCATAGGCGCCGGTGGCGGTGTTTTTGCTGAACAGTGTCAGCGTCACAATGGGGACATCATCAATGCCCTTGGGTTTGATGATGGGGGGCAGAACCCCCAGGCCTTGAGGCAGCCAGTCGGCATTGGAGTTGACGGTGTCGAACAAGCGCACCAGCGCATCGGTGCGGGGCACGCCCACCTTGAATTGCACGGTGATGATCGCCAAGCCTGGACGGGACGAGGACATCACATGTTCGGTCCCTTCTATTTGGGACAGCACTTGCTCGGCCGGTATGGCCACCATCTGCTCCACGTCCTTGACCGAGGCCCCCGGGAAGGGGATCAGCACATTGGCCATCGTGACGTTGATCTGGGGTTCTTCTTCGCGTGGGGTCACCATCACGGCAAAGGCGCCCATCAACAGGCCGACCAAGGCCAGCAGGGGGGTGATGCGGGCACTTTGAAAGAAGGCGGCAATGCGGCCTGAGATACCGAGGGGTTTGTTCATGACCAATCCTCAGCGGATGCGTGCGGCGGCTTGCGGGTCAAGGGCGACGCGCTCACCTGCACTGACACCACTCAGGATCTCGGTGCCTTCGGGGCTGGTGGGGACTATGCAATGGAGGGCCATTTCGATGCGTC
>JAZJZP010000095.1:0-3903 GCA_040389805.1 Pseudomonadota bacterium | reverse complement strand
CCAGGCAGGTCAGGGTGGTTGAGGGCGCTCGCGCCAAGGCCACCGCAGCTGTCGCACTTCCAGCATCGGGCACGGTCAAGTCGGGGCCGCCCAGGCTGGTCAGTGTGCTTTGGATGCTGGCCAGCACCTCCTGATCACGCTGGGCGCCCAGGGCCTGAAACACGTCGGCCACCGCAGGCAAGGCCGCGTGTGGGAAGGCGGTGTCTTGCCCTTTCATGAGTTTGCCCAGGGTGCGCAAGCGTCGCAGTCCGACCCGCCATTGGTACAGGCTCGGTGCAGGGGCGCTGGCTTGGCTGGCCAACTCACTCATGTTGTCGATGATCTGCTCCAGGCAGCTTTCCAGGCCTGCCCGCCACGCTTCATCCACCGTGCTGTGTTTGTCCACGGCGGCCGCCCGGGCTTTGATCACCATCACGGGCAAGGGGCTGTTGGCTGCGGCTTGTTTGGCCAATCGGTCACCTCGGTGGGCCTTGGTCTGGGTGTCCAGCCAGAGGGCGTGTGTGGCGACCCATTCGCGTGCCGCCTCGATCACGGCTTGCGGGTGGCCTTCGATCAACTCAATCTCTAGCTCCTGCACGGGCAGGCTCAGGTCACCCGCGCGAATGTGGCCGATGTCCAGCGCCAGTTCAACCACGCCCGCGTGAGGCGTGCCTTGCGCCACCGCTTGACGTGCTTTGAGCCGCCAGATGTCGGTGCGGTAGAGCTCGATCAAACCGGTGTGGTGCCCGTGGGGATCTGTTTCAGGGTCCCAGCCCAAGATTTTGGCCAAGACTTGCTCAGCCGGGCCTCCGCAGTGCAGGCTCAGGTCGACCGGGATTGGGTGACTCTTGAGCGGCGCTTTGGCCGGCCGGTTGTCCTCCAGCCGCATCATGGTGTTGGAGCCTCCGGCCTTGAGGGTCTGGACCCAGCGGCGGCCCTCTTTGCGCAGGCGCAAGGCCATGCGTGCGTTGCCCAACTGACGCTCCAGCGTGTCGACGTAGTGGGCCTGAAGGTGCTCGCGCTCGCTGCCGGGCAACAGTTTGATCCGCTCTTGCAAGGCGGCGAGTGATTCCGTCGGAATCTGAAATTTGAGTTCGATTTCCTGCATGAGGCTGATTGTGGCCTGTGTCCATGACGGAATTGTGCGTAGATTGCCGGCTTTCACGCGCACGGCGGGCTGGTGCCCATAAAATGGCGGTTTGAATCCTTTGACTGGTCACCACCATGCCGCTTTTCTGGAAGCCTTACAAGTCTGACGCGTCCCAGTTCATTGACAGCCTCAAGCAGCGCGACCCGCAACTTGAAGAGCGTCAGCGACAGGGCCGCGCTCTGTTGTGGGACAAGGCCATTGACCGTGATGCCCAGCAGGATTTTCGCGATGCCACGGTGGCCCAGCAGCCTTACGTCTATCAAACCAAGGCCGAGTAGGCTGGCCTTTGGGTTTGAAAGGTCAGCGTGAGCGAGCAGGTTCTGGATCTGAATCATTTGCCCGAGGTCGTTGACCGCGTGGCGATGGCGCGCCTGTATGGCGAGCCACTGTTTTCGATGCCGCTGGACCTCTACATCCCGCCGGATGCGCTGGAGGTCTTTCTGGAGACCGTTGAAGGGCCCCTGGATCTGTTGCTCTACCTGATCCGCAAGCAAAACTTCAACATTCTTGATATTCCGTTGGCGGATGTCACGCGCCAGTACCTGACCTACGTTGATCAGATCCGCAAGCACAACCTGGAGTTGGCATCGGACTACCTCTTGATGGCAGCCATGCTGATCGAGATCAAGTCGCGCATGTTGTTGCCGCCCAAGAAGTCGGACGATGGCGAAGAGGCCGAAGACCCCCGTGCTGAACTGGTGCGCCGTCTGATCGAGTACGAACAAATGAAGCTGGCTGCGGCCAAGCTCAACAACGTCCCTTTGCTGGGGCGCGACTTTCTGCGGGTGCAGGTGCACAACGACCCGTCAGTGCTCGTGCGGCACCCCGATGTCAGCCTGCCCGATCTGCGCGAGGCCTGGGCCGACATTCTCAAACGCGCCAAACTGGTCACGCACCATGTCATCACCCGTGAAGAGCTCTCGGTGCGTGAGCACATGGGCATGGTGCTGCGGGCCTTGCAGGGCAAACGGTTTGTCGAGTTTGAACACCTGTTTGACGTGAGTCGGGGCCCTCAGGTTCTGGTGGTGACCTTCATCGCCTTGCTGGAGCTGGGCAAAGAGTGCTTGCTGGAGATCACCCAGGCCGAGGCGTTTGCGCCCATCTACGTGCAACTGGCTTACCGGCCGGCGTGAAAACCCGCCGGATTGAGGTCACCCGCTTCATCGTTCGATGCGCAAGATGAGGCCGTTGTCGCTGTCGGTCAGCAGGTAAAGCCAGCCATCCGGCCCCTGGCGGACATCACGGATGCGGCCCAGCTCCCCCGTGAAAAGGGCTTCGCGCTGAGTCACCGTGTTGCCGTTAAGTGTCAGGCGCCACAAGGCCTGACCACTGAGTGCGCCCAAAAACAAATTACCGCGCCATTGCGGATGCCTGGTGCCGGTATAAAAGGCCATGCCACTGGGGGCGATGGAGATGGGCACCCAGTAGGTCAAGGGTTCTTCGAAGTCGGGGGCATGGGTGCCGCCATTGACGCGGCAGGCCTCGCCCGGAGGCGCCCCATAGGGGCAACCATAGCTGCGCACAGGCCAGCCGTAATTGCGGCCAGGCAGGATGCGATTGAGCTCGTCCCCGCCTTGCGGGCCATGCTCGGTCAGCCACAGCTCGCCGGTTTCGGGGTGGATGGCGGCCCCTTGCGGATTGCGGTGTCCAATGCTCCACAGTTCAGGCTTGGCCTCCGGTGAGCCAAAGCTCGGATTGCCCATCGGCAGGCCGCCGTCACGTTGAATGCGAACGACCTTGCCCAGGTGGTTGGTCACGTTCTGCGCATGGTCAAGACCGGGGGCGGCCGGGTCGTCCTGATGCCGCTCACCCAGCGTGACGAACAGCGTTCCGTCTGGTGCGAACGCCAGCCGAGACCCGAAGTGCTCGGTCCCGGTGACCTTGGGGCTTTGCCGAAAGATCACCTGCACATTGGTCATGGCGTTGGTCATGCCGGCACCGACGAGTTGCCCTCGCGCGACCGCCGTACCCGCCTTGTCCGCGTCAGTGCCTGTGCCCGCTTCAGAGTAGGCCCAGTAGACCCAGGGCGATGCGGCGTAATCGGGGGGCAGTTGAACATCCAGCAAACCACCCTGGCCGCCGGCAACAACGGGGGGCAGGCCGCTGATGGGCGCCGAAATGGTTCCGTTCGCGCTGACCAAGCGCATGGCGCCTGCGCGTTCAGTGACCAGCATGCGCCCGTCGGGCATGAAGGTCAATGACCAAGGATGGGACAGGCCACGAGCAACGGTCACGACCTTGACGGTCTCACCGCTCGGCGTCGAAAAGAACCTCTCATCGACTGAGGATCTGGCATCGCTGGCGCCACCATCACCGCCGCCACCGCAGGCGACCAGCCAACCCAGCCCAGCTAAGCTCACAGCTGCGGCCACACGAAGGCCCCAACGCCACCGCGGGGCGTTCGTGCTGCTGTACCAAGGTGGTTTTAGCGGCTTCATCCGCGCATAATTCCACGACTGCGCGACATTTACCACTCATGGGTATTGAGGGGTAGGCGTCCCATCAGCTCAGGCCGCGTCCATCATTCGAGCGGCAAGCTGCATCAAGGCCTAGAATCGCGCCACTTCTGCTTCAGACCCTGCGTGATATGAGCACTGTGATTCCTTCAACCGTGGCCCCTCGCAAACCGCTTAACCTGCATCGTTTGCGTGAGATGCATGCGCAAGGTGAAAAAATCACCATGCTGACGTGCTACGAGTCCTCCATGACCCGCGTGCTGGACGAGTGCGGCGTCGATTGCATCCTGGTCGGCGATTCGCTCGGTATGGTCGTGC
>JAZJZP010000094.1:1016-1522 GCA_040389805.1 Pseudomonadota bacterium | reverse complement strand
CATGGCCACCGGCAGCACGCAGGTTTACCTGGACGAGTTCAACAACGACAACTTCGATCACGCGGGGCTTGGCTTCCTGGGCGGCGGCGGGATTGGCGCCAGCATGTTTGGCGGGCGCCCCATCAATACACGCAGGGTTCCGCCCGGCACACCGCGCTGGGGAACGGACTGGAAACGCGCCAACGCGCAGTGGTATGCCCACTCGATGGCCCTGGGCATCCAGGGAAGTTGCTACCCTCACCGTGAAAACTATATCGACCTGGACCCGAACTACCAGGATGCGTACGGCCAGCCCCTGATACGCATGAATTTTGACTGGCGCGACAACGAATTAAAAATGTCCAGCTATGTGACCCAGAAGATGGCCGACATTGCCAAGGCCGTGGGCGCGGATATCGTGGGGCCCGCCACCCCGCTGAAGGCGCCGTTTGATACGCGCGTCTACAACTCCACGCACATCACCGGCGGCACCATCATGGGAAAAGATCCGCGCACCAGCGTGGTCT
>JAZJZP010000094.1:0-1006 GCA_040389805.1 Pseudomonadota bacterium | reverse complement strand
TGCAGCATTGGGATGCGCACAACCTGTTCATTGTGGGGGCCTCGGTGTTCACGCATAACGCAGGTTACAACCCGACAGGGCCGCTCGCTGCGCTGGCCTTGCGTGTGGGCGACGATATCGCCACCTATGTTCAACGCCCCCGGATGCTGTGAAAACCTGCAGAATTTCAAGGAAGCCAGATATGAAAATCAATCAATCATTCAGGGTTCTCGTGGCCAGCGTCCTTGGCGGCGCCTTTGGATTCGCCATGGGTTCGGCGCAGGCGCAAGATGTTAGTGCCGGAAAGCAGGTCTTCACGCAGTGTGCGGCCTGCCATTCAATCGACGGCAGCAATGGCGCCGGGCCG
Organism: Pseudomonadota bacterium; assembly: GCA_040389805.1. Lineage (GTDB taxonomy): Bacteria > Pseudomonadota > Gammaproteobacteria > Burkholderiales > Burkholderiaceae_C > Aquabacterium. Next base: position 660 of record JAZJZP010000094.1, on the reverse strand, counting down.
AGCCTGCAAGGCGTGTTCGGGCGCAAGGTGGGAAGCTTTCCGGGTTTTCGTTTCAGCCGTGCGATGAAGGGCAACGGCAAGACCTGGGATGACAAGATGCTTGAGGCCTACCTCGCCGAGCCCCAAAAAGAGGTACCGGGAAATGTGATGCCCTTTTCAGGCATTCCAGATGCCAAGCAACGCGCTGACCTGATTGCCTACCTTAAAACCCTGAAGTGACCCAGAAACAGTCAGGAAGGCCCTCTACCGTTTTTTGCAGTTGTGGCCTCCTGAACATTGCCATTTCAGGCAGGTGAGGCCTTGCTCCGCTTCCAGATCATTAGTGAACGCGAAAACGAAGCGCAGACAGTACAAACGTAAGGCCAGCGAAGCCGACAAAGTGCACAGATGGTTTGGAAGTGGAATTACCATTGGGGCATGAAAACAAGCTACATCCTCGGCGCCATCCTCGCCTGCAGCGTCATCGGAACCTTCGTTGGCGCCCGCACAGCAAAAACCGTACTCCTGGTACTGTCAGGCGCACTTTCCCTTTATGGCCTGTTTCGCCTGTTGGGTTAAGAGCATTGCCAGATCTTGCTATCTGGCGTAATCGCGCAGCCAGTCCGCGCAGGCTTTTGAGTCTGCCGTTGGCCAATAAACCGTCGCAGTGGTATCGCCGCG
>JAZJZP010000093.1:3143-8585 GCA_040389805.1 Pseudomonadota bacterium | reverse complement strand
AGCGTTTGCAAGAGGCACAGGCCGTGGAGGAGGGCGACCTGTGGGTGCCGCAGACGCCCGACCCAGGGCAGCCAGAGAGTTCTCGCGCAATGACGCCCAATGCCTCCTTGGCCGTGTTGCCGGTACTCGTTCCCATGGTCGAACCTCCTGGGGCTCGTGATGCTGCTGCCGCTTCGACAGGCGCCGCCATGGATCCAGGTCAGGCCGAGGCCGCAGCGCTGGGACAGGTCGTGCACAAGGCGCTGGAATGGTTGACGACCGTCCCCATGCCGCAGCGCAGTGCCTCACGCCTGGCTCAGGCGATCAGCGCTGCCTGTCGCGCGGTGGACGCGCCACCAACGTTAGGTGAGCGTGCCTTGAGCGTCGTGACCCACATCTTGTCCAGTCCGGATTTGAGCCCATGGCTGGACCCCGACCAGTTGGCTTGGGCGGGCAATGAGGTCAGTCTGATCCATGCTGGGCGCACGCTGCGTTTAGATCGCCTTGTGGCCAAGTCGACCGCTGCTGGACGTGAATGGTGGGTGCTGGACTACAAGCTTCAGCACCGCCCGCAGGACATGCCGAGTTACCAAACCCAGATGCGACAGTACGTGGCGGCGGTGTCTGCTTTGCAGCCGGGTGAGGTGGTCAAAGCGGCCTTCATGACAGGCGACGGGCGCTTGATCGAGATCGCCTTGTGAAAAAAGCACTCATTTTTTGCCCCTTGACCATGGTTTGAAACGTTTACAAATGAGGTCCAATGGGTTAAATCGGGGGGATACAACCCCGCCAGAGAGTTTGCCCTTCACACAATGTCATGGCCTCTGTTACGCCACCTTCAACTGCCGTAGCGCCCCGTTTTGGGCGCTTTGAGCTGCGCCAAATGCTTGGGCGCAGTTTGGCGTCGAGCAGTTGGCGTGCGTTCGATCCCAAGCTGGAGCAAGAGGTGCTGCTGTGTGTCCCCAGGGCGCAGCCGCCTTCTCCGAGGCAGCAAGACGCCTGGACTCAGGACGTGCTGGCGGCTGCACGACTCAAGCACCCACGACTGGCTGACGTGCTGGAGGTGGGGAACCAGGATGGTTGGCCATTTGCCAGTTGCCTGAGAGGCAACTGTGTGACCTTGTCGGAGCGTCTGGCCGCAGGGCCCGCGCCGACCCCCGCTGAGTCGGTCGCGTGGATGGTGGACATCCTGGACGGCTTGGCCTGCGCGCACGAAGCGGGTATCGCCCACCGTGACTTGGGGTTGCACACAGTATTGATAGACCCGGCTGGCCGAGCTCAGGTGGCGGGTCTGGACGTTGGCTTGATGGCAGACGCGCCTGGCAAGCCCCGAGCCGGGGTCGGGCGTCAGCAACAACGCGAAGCGGCCGAGCGAGATCTGCTCATGGCCGGCTTGATGATGCACCGTTTGATCGCGGGAAACCCGGCCCTGGACGATGCTGATTTGTCCAGTGCTGCCCAACGGGTTGGACCTGAAATTGTTCGCTTGCCCTGGTCGGCTACCCAGCCTATTGCGGACACCTTGCGGGCCATTGTCAATCGGTCCACCGATCGACAGCAGCGCCAGCGCTACCTCAGCGCGCGCACCTTGCTGGCGGCGTTGCAGGGCTGGATCAAATCCAATGAACAAGACTCGGGTGGCCCCTTGGCGCTGCTCCTGGATCGACTCAATACGGTAGGCAGTGTGCCCAATCGACCGCGAGCCGAGAATATCTTCAGCCAGTCGCTCAATCGCAGTGACAAACTTCGCGTGGACGACTTGGTCGATGTGATTGCCAAAGACCCGGGCTTGGTCTGGGAGCTGCTGCGCAGCGTGAACACCGCGCGTTTTCAGAACGGTGTAAGCGACGATCGAGTGACGACCATCTCACGGGCCGTTGGCTTGCTGGGCCAGCAAGGGTTGCGCGTCGTGGCCAGCGGTTTGCGCCCCTGGCCGGGGGCGCTTTTGAGCATTGTCTCTGCTAGCCCGGCGACCGAAGTCACCACCGAGAGGGCGCAGCTGTCGCTAGAGAGTGAACTTCACCGCACCAGCATCGCGGGCCATTTGGCCCGTCTGCTGGCGCCGTTTTCGATCAACGATGAAGAAGCGCTGGTGGCCGCCATTTCGCAGCGCCTGGGCCAAGTATTGGTGCGCTATCACTTTCCGGACGAGGCCGATCAGATCGACAGTCTGATGCAGCCTGGTCCGCCGCCGGATGCAGACAGTCCACCCACGCCCGGCATGACGCTGGAGGCTGCCGCAGGTGCGGTGCTCGGGGTCGATTTGAGTGACTTGGCCATCGCCGTCATGCGCCATTGGGGCATGGACGACAAACTCCAAACGGCAGCACGGCCTTTGAACAAAGGAACCCCGGTGCGACGCCCTGAAAATGCCTTGGACAGATTGCGTGCCGTGGCCAGCCTGGCCAATGAGTTGACCGCATCGGTCGGGATGGAGCCCCCCCGCCAGCTTGCCGTCTTGAACAACTGCGTCACTCGGTATGCAAGGGCCTTGGACATCACCCTCAAGGAGTGCCAAGAGGCGCTTGAGACATCGCTGCGCCTGGTCAAGATCCCCGAGACGGTGATTTAGCCCTTGAGGGCTCGGGCGCAGTCGCTCACCAACTCCGGGCCCTTGTAGATCAGGCCGGTGTATACCTGAACCAGATCGGCCCCGGCATCGCGTTTGGCACGCGCATCGGCACCGCTCATCACACCGCCCACCCCAATGATCGGGAAGCGTGGCCCCAGCGCCGCACGTAACTGGCGGATCACTTGGTTGCTGGCTTCAAACACTGGTGCGCCGCTCAAGCCGCCGGTTTCTTGCGCGTGAGGCAGCCCCTTGACGGCGTCGCGGCTGATGGTGGTGTTGGTGGCAATCACGCCATCAATGCCGTTGTTTTGCAAGGTGGCAGCGATCACCCCCACCTGGGTTTCGTCCAAATCAGGGGCGATTTTGACGAACATCGGCACATGACGCTTGTCACTAGCCATCAAGGCTTGGCGACGCGTTTGCAATGCGCCCAGCAGGCGATCCAGCGCTTCGTCGCTTTGCAGGCTGCGCAGGTTCTGGGTGTTGGGCGACGAGATGTTGACCGTGACGTAGTCCGCCCAGGGGTAGACGCCTTCCAGCCCAACCAGGTAGTCATCGACGGCGTTTTCAATCGGGGTGTTGGCGTTTTTACCAATGTTCAAACCCAGGATGCCGCCCTGTGTGCGAAAGCGCGCTTGACGCACATTGGCCACAAACGCGTCCAGCCCATCGTTGTTGAAACCCAGGCGATTGATCAGGGCCTGAGCCTCGGGCAGTCGGAACATGCGCGGCTTGGGGTTGCCCGGTTGTGGCTTGGGCGTGACCGTGCCCACCTCGACAAAGCCAAACCCCATGGCGCCCAGGCCGTCAATGCAGCGCCCGTTTTTGTCCAGTCCTGCGGCCATGCCGATGCGGTTGGGGAAGGTCAGCCCGGCCAGCTCGACCGGGTCGTCCACCCGCTGATTGCCCCAGGCGCAGGCCAATGGCGTGTTCTGAAAACGCGCCAGGGCACCCATCGTCAGCTCGTGGGCGACTTCGGGATCCAGCTTGAACAAAACAGCGCGGGAGAGAGCGTAAGGGATCAATGACATGGCCAGAAACGGCAAAAATGCAGCAGTGCGGTGATACCGTATTGTCTCCCATGGCAAACTGCGCCCCCAGATTGATGCGCTTGACACTTCTCCGTAGGGCACTCGCTTGAACAAGATCCTGATGCAAATCGCCGCCGAACTCAAGGTTCGGCCCGCTCAAGTCAACGCAGCCGTGGAGCTGCTTGATGGTGGCGCCACGGTGCCCTTCATCTCCCGCTACCGCAAAGAAGCCACCGACGGCCTGGATGACACGCAATTGCGTGATTTGGAAGCCCGCCTGACCTACTTGCGCGAACTTGAAGACCGCCGCGAAGCCGTCATCAAGAGCATTGACGAGCAGGGCAAGCTCACCCCCGAGCTGCGCGCCGCCATTGAGGCTGCGCCGACCAAGCAGGATCTGGAAGACCTGTATTTGCCCTACAAGCAAAAGCGCCGCACCAAGGCCATGATCGCCCGCGAAGCCGGCATTGAGCCGTTGGCCGACAAGCTGTTTGCCGACCCCAGCCTGGACCCGCAAGCCGAAGCTGGCGCCTTCATCAACGCCGAGGGCGGTTTTGCCGACACCTTGGCCGTGCTCGACGGTGTGCGTGACATCCTGTCCGAGCGCTGGGCTGAAGACGCTACCCTGGTGGGCAAGCTGCGCGAGTGGCTGTGGGAGGAGGGCCTGTTCAAGTCCAAACTGATGGACGGCAAGGACGAGCAGAACCCGGACATCTCCAAGTTCCGCGACTATTTTGATTACGACGAACCCATCCGCACTGTGCCCTCGCACCGCGCGCTGGCCGTGTTCCGTGGCCGCACCCTGGAGTTTTTGGACGCCAAACTGGTGCTGGACGAAGAGGTCGTTCCTGGCCAACCCACCATCGCCGAAGGCCGCATTGCGCGCCACCTGGGTTGGAGCCACAGCAAGCGCCTCAGCGACGATTTGATCCGCAAAACCATCGGCTGGACCTGGAAGGTCAAGCTCAGTCTGAGCCTGGAGCGCGATTTATTCTCTCGCCTGCGCGAAGACGCCGAGAAGACCGCCATCAAGGTGTTCGCCGAGAACCTGCGCGACCTGTTGCTGGCCGCACCGGCAGGCAAGCGTGTCGTCATGGGTCTGGACCCCGGCATCCGCACGGGCGTCAAAGTGGCCGTGGTCAGCGACACCGGCAAGGTGCTCGACACCTCGACCGTCTACCCGCACGAGCCACGCAAAGACTGGGAAGGCTCTCTCCACACGCTGGGACGCTTGTGTGCCACCCATGGCGTCAACCTGATCGCCATTGGCAACGGCACGGCCAGTCGCGAGACTGACAAGCTGGCCGCCGATCTGATCAAGCGCATCCAGCAACTGGCCCCCGGCACCGTGATCGACAAGGTGGTGGTGTCTGAAGCCGGTGCTTCGGTCTATTCAGCCTCTGAATTTGCCAGCAAAGAGCTGCCCGATCTGGACGTGACCTTGCGCGGTGCCGTCAGCATTGCCCGCCGCCTGCAAGACCCACTGGCTGAACTCGTCAAGATCGATCCCAAGAGCATCGGGGTCGGCCAGTACCAGCACGACGTCAACCAAAGCGAAATGGCCCGCACCCTGAGCACCGTGGTGGAAGACTGCGTGAACTCGGTCGGCGTCGACTTGAACACGGCCTCGGCGCCGCTGTTGTCACGCGTATCGGGTTTGAGCAACACGGTGGCCAACAGCATCGTGCGTTGGCGCGATGCCAATGGCGCCTTCAAGAACCGCAAGCAATTGATGGATGTGGCGGGCTTGGGTGCCAAAACCTTTGAACAAGCCGCGGGCTTTCTGCGCATCCGCGATGGCGACAATCCTCTGGACATGTCCGGGGTGCACCCCGAGACCTACCCGGTGATCGAAAAAAT
>JAZJZP010000093.1:0-3133 GCA_040389805.1 Pseudomonadota bacterium | reverse complement strand
TCGGCAATGCGCTGAGCGAGTACGTCGCGTCCCTGATGGCGGCGACGGGCAAGCCCATCACCGAACTGGTGGGGCGCTCAGACGTGATCCGCACGCTGCGTCCCGAAGCGTTTGCCGATGACAAGTTCGGCATCGTCACCGTCAAGGACATCCTGACCGAGCTTGAAAAACCTGGCCGTGATCCGCGCCCCGACTTCAAGGTGGCGCGCTTCAACGACGGTGTCGACGACATCAAGGACCTGCAAGAAGGCATGGTTCTGGAGGGCACCGTCAGCAACGTGGCCCAGTTCGGGGCCTTTGTGGACTTGGGTGTGCACCAGGACGGGCTGGTGCATGTCAGCCAGTTGTCCAACAAGTTCGTGACCGACGCGCGCGAAGTCGTCAAGACGGGCGACATCGTCAAGGTCAAGGTGCTGGAGGTGGACCTGGCCCGCAAACGTGTCTCGCTGACCATGAAGTTAGACACCGTCATGCCAGCCAAAGGGGCCGGTGGCAAGGTCGACAACAATTACCGGCCAGCCGCTCGCAATGAGCGTTCATCCTCGCCACGAGGTGGGGCTGCTGCGGCGCCATCGCCAGGCCAGTCGGCCATGGCGGCGGCCTTTGCCAAGTTGCAAACCAAGCGCTAGGGGAATTCAGGATAGAGTCGAGCCCTTCTATTCAGCGTGCCGTCGACCATGTCCTTTGTAATTCAACGCACGCCTACTCGTTCTTTATGGAGGACGCCGCTGGTCATCCAAGCGATGATTTTTGTAGCGTCCTCAGCTCACGCACAGACACCGATTGATATCAAAGAATGCCTCGGCATGTCGGAGGAAAGTGCTCGTCTGGCCTGCTATGACCGCCAAGCGGGGCGGCAGGCCATGATGGCGCTGCCCGCCTCACCTAGCGTGGCGCCAGGCACGCCAGAAGCGGTGCCTGCCTCAGCGGCTGCGACACCAGCAACGCCGCAACAGTCGGACAGTTTTTTGTCCCGCTACTGGGAACTCGACCACGCGGACAAACGCGGCACCTTCAACTACACCTCTTACCGGCCCAACTTTCTCCTGCCTCTGCGAGTGATGAGGTCGGTCAACCGTAGTCCAAGCAGCCCGACACGGGGCACCGCCACCAATCTGCCGCACTATCAAAATGGCGAAACCAAGCTGCAGTTGTCCATGCGCAGCAAGGTGTTGGAAGACGCACTGTTGCATGGTGCTGATCTGTGGGTGGCCTATACACAGCAATCGACCTGGCAGTTGTGGAATCAGACCGAATCAGCCCCCTTTCGGGACACCGTGTTTCAGCCAGAAGTGGTCTATGTGATCCCGACGCCGACGTCATGGCAGACCTTGCCAATGGGCTGGAAATGGCGCATGTCGCAAGTTGGACTGGTGCACCAGTCCAATGGCCAAACCGATCCGTTGTCACGAAGCTGGAACCGCGTCTATGGCTCGATGGGCCTGGAAAACGGCAGCGTGACCGCCTCTTTACGCCTGGAAAATCGCATGGAAACGAGCCACAACCAGCGCGATGACAACCCGGACATCATTCATTACCTGGGGCGATACGAAGCGCAGATGACTTGGTCGCCTGGTCGATCCACCGCCGTTTTGTTGTGGCGCCCCTCGCTCAGTGGACGAGGGTCGGTCCAGTTGGACTGGACGTATCCGGTCTTCAACGACCGTCCGGATGGGCTGCGGTGGTATACCCAGGTCTTTCATGGCTTTGGTGAAACCCTGCTGGACTACAACTTCAAGCAGACCAGCTTGGGTGTTGGCTTGACGATTTTCAAGTTTTGACCGCGCCAAGCAGTACGCCGCAACTGCATCAAACACGACCCACCCAGTACGCCATCCGGTCCTGCAGGTAATCCAGCATGATCGGTTTGGTGATGTGGTCATTCATGCCGGCTGCCAGACACTCACGCCGATCATCATCAAAGGCGTTGGCCGTCATGGCCAGGATGGGGACCGTGGCATAGCCTGGCAGTTGTCGGATCAGCTTCGTGGCTTCCATGCCATTCATGCGCGGCATTTGCATGTCCATCAGGATCAATGCATAAGCGTTTTCGCGCGCCTTGGCCACGGCGTCTTCGCCATTCACGGCCTCGTCAAGCTGAATGCCCAAACCGGCCAACCCTTCCGTGACCACCAGCCTGTTGATCTCGTTGTCTTCGGCCAGAAGAACGCGCACATTTTTGAGCTTGCTGCGCAGGCCGGTATCGGTCTTCATGGCGTGGGGCGCCTGCAAAACAGCAGATGGGGTCGCTTGACCAAAGGGTAACTCGACCCAGAAGGTACTGCCTCGTCCGGGCTCGCTATCGGCGCCGATGCGGCCGCCCATCAGTGCGGCCAGCCGCTTGCTGATCGCTAGGCCTAGCCCTGTGCCACCATAGCGGCGCGTGGTGGATGCGTCCGCTTGCTCGAAAGACTGGAAGAGACCGGTTAATTTTTCAGGAGTGATGCCAATGCCGCTGTCGCGCAACTCCACGCGCACCCAGGTCATGCCGTCAGCCATGCCGTCAGCCATGTCGTCAAGTAACCGGGCTGACAAGTGAATCGTGCCTACTTCGGTGAACTTGACCGCATTGCTGGCGAAGTTCAACAGAATCTGCTCTAGCCGGAGGTCGTCCCCGTGCAAACAAGCAGGCAGGCGCGGGTCGGTATGCTGCACGAGGTCCACCGCCTTGCTGACACGCCCTCGCACGAGGTTGAATACGCGGGAGATGCTGTCTTGCAGATCAAAATCACGTTCGGCCAATTTCAGGTGTCCCGCTTCAATTTTGGAAATATCAAGGACGTCGTTGATGATTTGAAGCAGGTGCTCCGACGCGGCATTGGCTTGGTCCAATTTTTGAACATGGGTCGGCGCGGTGATATCGCGACGCAGTAGCTGGATCAGACCAATGATGGCGTTCATCGGCGTGCGGATTTCGTGGCTCATGTTGGCCAGGAAGGTGCTCTTGGCCTGGTTGGCAAGCACGGCGTCATTTTTGGCATGCTCCAACTCGTGCGTACGTTGGCTCACCAATTGTTCCAACTGCTGCCGGTAGCGCTCTAACTCGCGCTGCTCCGTCAGGCGATCAGTGATGTCGAGCAGCGATGTGATGATCAACTGTGCCTTGTTGTCGACGCGGTAGCAGACGGCCGAT
>JAZJZP010000092.1:2089-4331 GCA_040389805.1 Pseudomonadota bacterium | reverse complement strand
TCATCCGTGGCGCGAATCTGGCCATCCGCGAGGGCGAGCGGGTCGCCTTGATCGGACCCAATGGCGCAGGCAAGTCCACCTTGTTCAATCTGATCAGTGGCCGCATGGCGCCCAGCAGCGGCGAGATTGTTCTGCACGGGCAGCGCATTGACGGGCACAAGCCTTACGAGATCAATCGGCGTGGCCTGGCCCGCAGTTTCCAGATCTCGAATCTGTTCCCGCGCTTGAGTGTGTTTGAGAACATCCGCTGTGCCGTGTTGTGGTCCATGGGCGAGCGCTACACGTTTTGGCGTTTTCTGTCGGACCTGAAACGGGTCAATGACCGCGCCGAAGAGGTCTTGTCCATGATCCGCCTGCATCGCAAGCGCGATGTGCATGTGGCGTCGCTGACCTATGCCGAGCAGCGTGCGCTGGAGATCGGCGTGACCATTGCCGGTGGCGGCAATGTGATCTTGCTGGACGAGCCCACCGCCGGGATGAGCAAGTCTGAAACCGCCAACTTCGTGCAGCTCATCCGCGAGGTCACGGTGGGCAAGACCTTGGTCACGGTGGAGCACGACATGGGTGTGGTCTTTGGCCTGGCCGACCGCATTGCCGTGCTGGTCTACGGCGAAGTGATCGCCTTTGACACCCCCGAGAGCGTGCGGGCCAATGAGCGTGTGCGCGAGGCCTATCTGGGCTCGTCCGTGGCCGAACAACAAGCTGCGCAAGCCGGAGTCTGATCCACATGTTGAGCATTGAAAACTTGCACGCCTTTTATGGCAAGAGCCACATCCTCCATGGCGTCAACCTGGAGGTGAATGCGGGCGAAATCGTGGCCTTGCTGGGGCGCAATGGATCGGGCCGCTCCACCACCATCAAGGCGGTGATGGGCTTGGTGCAGGGGCAAGGCGCGGTGCGCTGGAATGGGCAGAACATCCTGGGCCACAAGACCTACGACATCGCTCGCCGGGGCCTGGGCTATGTTCCCGAGAGCCGCGATGTGTTCCCCAAGCTCACGGTGGAGCAAAACCTCTTGCTGGGACAGCAGCCCGGGCGGCGCGGCCAAAAGAGCGGGCGCTGGAGTCTGGACGACATGTACCAGATGTTCCCCCGCTTGAAAGAGCGTCAGCACACCGAGGCGGGCGTCTTGTCGGGAGGCGAGCAGCAGATGCTCACCTTGTGCCGCACCTTGATGGGCGACCCGGACCTGATCATGATCGACGAGCCCACGGAGGGCCTGGCGCCCAAGATTGTGGAGCTGGTCGGCCAGTACCTGCAAGAGCTCAAGCGACGCGGCCTGGCCGTCTTGCTGGTTGAGCAAAAGCTCACCATCGCGCTGGACATCTCTCAGCGCTGCTATGTGATGGGGCACGGCGAGGTGGTCTTCCACGGCACCCCCGATGAATTGCGCGCCGACAGCGGCGTCCGCAAGGAGTGGTTGGAAGTTTAATCAAAGGGTTTCCCCTTGCATTCGTGAGGATGCTATTCTTACAATGCTTCTTTTCAGATTGAAGTTTTGCTTTGATTTCCCCTTTTCACGATTGAGATTGGCATGAGCACCTCCTATCAAATTGCCGACGGCGTGGCCGTCATCACGCTGGAAAACCCCCCGGTTAATGGTTTGGGCCACAGCACCCGCGCGGGCATCGTAGAGGGCATTCAGAAGGCCAATGCCGACGCCGCCATCTCGGCCGTGGTCATCATCGGTTCGGGCAAGGTGTTCTGTGGTGGTGCCGACATCCGTGAGTTCGGATCGCCCAAGGCCTTTGCCGCCCCCAATTTGCAAACCGTCATTGATGCCCTGGAAGGCTCGGCCAAGCCGGTGATCGCGGCCATCCATGGCGTGGTCATGGGCGGCGGCCTGGAGTTGGCACTCGGCTGTCATTACCGTGTGGTGTCCTCCGGCGTGCAAGTGGCCCTGCCTGAGGTGAACCTCGGCCTGGTCCCCGGGGCTGGCGGCACGCAGCGCTTACCGCGCGTGCTGGGCGTCGAGACCGCCTTGCAAATGATCACCACGGGCGTTTCGGTGCCCAGCGACAAGCTGATCAAGCTTCCTGGTCAGAAGCTTTTTGACGGACTGATTGATGGCGATTTGCTGACAGGGGCCAAGCTCTTTGCTGCTGATGTTGCGGCGGTACGTCCGCTGCCATCGGTGCGTGACTTGAGCGTGGCCGCGCCGCAGGATGCCGCGCTGTTCACCAAGGCCCGTGCCGATCTGGCCAAGACGCGCCGTCACCTTGAAGCGCCGCAGCACTGTGTC
>JAZJZP010000092.1:0-2079 GCA_040389805.1 Pseudomonadota bacterium | reverse complement strand
GCCGGCATCCAGTTTGAGCGCAAGGTGTTCGCGCAGATTCTGGCCAGCGATCAATCACGTGCTTTGCGTCACGCCTTCTTTGGCGAGCGCGCCGCCAGCAAGATCCCTGATGTGCCCGACAACACGCCCTTGCGCAAGGTCGACAAAGTGGCCGTCATTGGCGCCGGCACCATGGGCGGTGGCATTGCCATGTGTTTCCTCAACGCCGGCGTGCCGGTGATCATGTTGGAGATGAAGCAAGAGGCGATTGAGCGTGGTCTGGGCATCATCCGCAAGAACTACGAAGCGCAGGTGTCCAAGGGCAAGCTGGCCCAGGACAAGTACGAGGCCCGCATGGCCTTGCTGACCACCACGCTGAGCTATGCCGACATCGCCGATGCCGACATGGTGATCGAGGCGGTGTTTGAAGACCTGGGCGTGAAGTCGTCCGTGTTCAAGACGCTGGACGATGTGATGAAGCCCGGCGCCATCCTGGCCTCCAACACCTCCACGCTGGATGTGGACAAGATTGCCGAAGTCACCAAGCGCCCTGGCGACGTGGTGGGCCTGCATTTCTTCAGCCCCGCCAACGTGATGCGCCTGCTCGAAGTGGTGCGCAGCAAGCACACCGACAAGGACGTGATGGCCACCGTGATGGCCGTGGCCAAGAAGATCAAGAAAGTCGCCGTGGTGTCGGGCGTGTGCGATGGCTTCATTGGCAACCGCATGTTCGAGCAGTACACCCGCCAGGCGTTCTTTTTGGTTGAAGAGGGCGCCACTGTGCCGCAGGTCGACAAGGCGGCCGAGGCCTTTGGCTTTGCCATGGGGCCGTTCCGCGTCGGTGATCTGGCTGGCAACGACATTGGCTGGGCCATCCGCAAGCGCCGCTATGTTGAGCAGCCCGACGTGATGTACAGCAAGGTGGGCGATGCCATCTGCGAGCTGGGCCGCTTTGGTCAAAAGGCTGGCAAGGGCTGGTACGACTATGAAGTCGGCAAGCGTGAGCCTGTGCCCTCAGCCGAAGTGCAGGCCTGCATCGACAAGGTGCGTGCCGACAAGGGCATCACCGCGCGCGCCATCAGTGATGAAGAAATCGTCAATCGCCTGGTGCTGTCCATGGTCAACGAAGGTGCCCGGATTCTGGAAGAGGGCATTGCCAACAAGGCCTCGGACCTGGACATGGTCTACCTGACCGGCTATGGCTTTCCGATCTACCGTGGTGGCCCGATGCTGTACGCCGACATGCTCGGCCTGAGCAAGGTGGTCGAGATGATGAAGGCGTTCCAGCAGAACCCGCATGACGATGCCAAGTTCTGGGAGCCCGCGCCGTTGTTGTCCAAACTGGCGGCTGAAGGCAAGACCTTCAACTGAGCTGCGATGACCGTGATCGACTGATCACCATCAGACCACCCAGCCTGAGCCCCGAGCCTGGGCTGGGTATTTTTTTGGGAACACCATGACGCACCGCGCCACCCTTGATTTTTTGTTGCATGACTGGCTGCATACGGAGGCCTTGTGCCAGCGTGAGCGTCATGCTGAACACAACCGCGAAACCTTTGATGCCGTGCTGGACCTGAGCGAGAAGATCGCGCAGGAGCAGTTCGCGCCCATCAACCGCTTGGTCGATGTGCAAGAGCCCGAGTTTGATGGCGTGAAGGTGCACCTGCCCAAAGAGACGGCGGTGGCGATGCAGGCCTTCAATGAGGCGGGCTTGATGGCGGCCAGCAAGGATGCCGCGCTGGGGGGCATGCAGTTGCCCACCGTGGTTGAAATCGCCTCCATGAGCTTTTTCTACAAGGCCAGCGTCTCGCTCGCGGCCTACCCGATGCTCACGCGCGGCAATGCCAACACCATCTTGTCGCACGGCACGCCCAAGCAGATCGAGGTGTTTGCCAAAGGTGGATTTGAAGGGCGCACCTTCGGCACCATGTGCTTGAGCGAGCCGCAGGCGGGCTCCAGCTTGTCAGACATCGCGACCAAGGCGGTGCCCGACATCAACGGTGATTCGGATGTTGATGGGTTTGGTCCGGCGGACTGGACGCAAGACGCCCTCGGTCAGCGCTACCGCTTGCGTGGCAACAAGATGTGGATCTCGGGCGG
>JAZJZP010000091.1:0-13326 GCA_040389805.1 Pseudomonadota bacterium | reverse complement strand
GTCAGCCATGCCCTTGCGAAGCCCGCCCACGCAGACCGGACAAGCCCGGGGCGTTGACGAGCACGGCGCCTTGCTCGTGCATACTGACGCCGGGCTGCAACGCTGGACCACTGGCGACGTGAGCGTTCGCCTGGCCAGTGCGCCCCCTTTCAATCCTCCTGCCTGAACCCCCCAAGCCCATGCTGCGCTCCCTGGTCCTTGTGCTTTTGTTGGTCAATGTTGGTTTTTACACCTGGAGCCAAGGCTGGCTGGACGACGTGGTGGGCGTGCCGGTCGACGCCCAGCACGAGCCACAACGGCTGTCCCAGCAGGTGCGTGCCGACCAGCTCATCGTGTTGAGCGGCGCTTCGAGCACCGCAGCCCCTGCATCAGCGATGTCGCCGTCCTTATCTGCCTCGGCCGCCTCCAGCCAAGCGTCGCCCCCCTCAGCAGCCCTGTCGGCCTCCGCTCCCACCTCATCACCTTTATTACCCACCACCGCAGAGGCGGCAATTACTGGACGCACCCTCTGCGTTGAAGCGGGCCCCTTCTCCGCCCCCGAGCACGCTCAGGTGGAGGCCTCACTCAAACCGCTGCTCCCCCCCACGCAGCGCTGGGTCACGGACAGCGTCACCGTGCAAGGGCTGTGGATGGTCTACATGGGCCCTTATCCTGATCCGGAACTGATGGCCCGCAAGCAGGTCGAACTGCGCCGCATCCGTGGCCTGAGTTTTGAAGAAGTCCGCTCACCTGCCGCATTGGCGCAGGGCCTGTCCTTGGGACGCTATGGCCGCCAGGATGAAGCGGACGCTGCCATCAGCTCACTCAAATCACGCGGCATCCGAACGGCCCGCATCGTCACGCTGCGCCCATCCATGGAGCTGCAAGTGATCCGCGTGCCACAAGCCGACAGCAAAACCCAAGTGGTCCTGTCCAGCCTGAAACTGCCTCAGGGCAAAGAGTTCACGGCCTGCCGTCAGTAAGCTGGCGGTGCCCCAGGGCCAGCAGCCCGATCAATGCCAGGCCCAGCAAATCCACATAGCCCAGACCGCCACCACCGCCGCCACTGGATGGCCTGGACAGGGTGGTCGGTGTTCGGTTGGGGGTGAAGTAGCTGACCGAGGTCACCAAGGACTCCTGGTCCGATAGGCGCACTCCATAGCCACCCTGCGCCTTGCGATCCATCGCCCACTGAACGGCCGCACGCGCATCCAAAATGCCCGAGCCGCAAGTTTGGGTGGTGCAATAACAATTGCCCTGTTGTGACGCGCCCGCCACGCAGGCTTGCTGTCCTACACCAAGATCGGGCGCGACATGGTTGCGCACCGTGGTCGTGATGCCCTCGATCAACTGATCCACACTGAGGTCCGGATAAACCGCCAACATCATGGCGGCCACGCCCACCGCCTGCGGCGCGGCCAAGCTGGTGCCTGCCGCCCTCGTCATCTGATAGTTGCCCGCCACGGTAAGCCCACCATTGCCCGTCGTGACGATGCCCTCGTCATTAAAACTATGGTCCGCCTTCACATCGCCCGAGGCCACCGCGACCCCCGCCACGCCCACACTCCCAATAGTGTTGGCATAGCGCGCTTTAAACCCGTGTTGATTCAAACCCGTGACCGCCAACACCCCCGCGCAGTTGGCGGGGATGGTCGCGCCTGACTTGCCGATGCCCTCTTCGCCATTGCCCGCCGAGGCCACAACCAGCACACCCCGGCTGTGCAAGGTGGCAATGGTCTGGCGATAGAGCCACGCCACATCATGCTGTCCTGTCGAGGCACACGAACCCTCGCCCCCAAAACTCAAATTAATGATTTTGGCGCTGTGCGCAGGCAAGGTCGGCGCGCCCTGGTAGTTGATCCCGGAGGCCCACAACAGGCCTTCAATGATGCTGTTGATGTCGGCCCCACATTTACCAGAGACCCGCACCGGCAACAGCATGCGTGCATCACCAGGGCCACCACTCAGGTGCCCCAGCATGCCCGCCCCATCCAGCCCATTGTCCGTATTGGCCACCAACATGCCGGAGACCGCGGTGCCATGCCAGGAACTCGGCTCCGTCAGGCAACGAGGGTCGACCTCGTCGACGGCACCAAAAAACTCGGGATGCGCCCGCTTGTCGTCGTCGCTCACCCAATCGCCTGGATCGGTGACATCCGCATCAATGCCGACGTTCTGATCATTCTCTGCCAGGGGATTGAAGACGAAGTCATACCCCGGCAAGACCCGTCCCATCAAATCCGGGTGCGGCAAAACCCCCGTGTCCAACACCGCCACGACCACCGGGGACAAGGCCTGGCTGTCCAGTAAGGACCAAGCCCCCGCAACATCCGCCCGCCCGAGATTGCCCGCAACGGGCGGCAACAGCCAGGTCTGCTGCGCCCCCCCATTGCCATTGAACGGAGCGTAGGGATCATTCGGGGCACTCAAGGCGTGCCGCGGCACGATTTCGTTGACGATGACCCACTCCACCTCGGGGTCTTCACGCAGCCTGTTGGCCTGCGCCTGCGCATCGGCCCACGCCATGGCGTGGCCCGAATGGATCAGACTGGCCGCGAAGGCGGTCGGGCGCTGCACCGAGAATGACACCCGCTTGCGTTGTGCCACCGCCGCCATGCGCTGGCGCAGCCGTGCCGTGCCTTCACGCGGCACACTGACGGCAGCCAAACGCACCACAGAGCTCGATGCGCCGCCCTCTTTGAGCTTGACGATCAAGCCCATGGCCAGCCGCTGTGGCGCAGCCTGCGCCCAAGACGCGCACACACCACCGGCCAGCAAGGCCAGAGCCATCGCCCCGATCAGGCGAGCAAACAAGGTCACATGACACTCCCGTCAACGGCTCGCAGGCCTGCGCTCAAGCACGCTGCCTATAACAAAAGCCCCCGAAGGGGCTTTTGACTCACTGAACGCTTACTTGGCGATGACGCGAGCCATCTCGACCACCTTGTTCGAGTAGCCCCACTCGTTGTCGTACCAGGCCACGACCTTCACGAAGGTCGAGTCCAGCGCGATGCCGGCTTCGGAGTCGAACACCGAAGTGCAAGGCTCGCCACGGAAGTCGGTCGCCACGACCTTGTCTTCGGTGTAGCCCAGCACGCCCTTCATGGCGCCTTCGGAGGCGGCCTTCATGGCCTTGCAGATGTCGTCGTAGCTGGCTTCTTTGTTCAGCTCCACGGTCAAATCCACCACCGACACGTCGGAGGTCGGCACGCGGAAAGCCATGCCCGTGATCTTCTTGTTCAGCTCAGGGATCACCACGCCCACGGCCTTGGCTGCGCCAGTGCTGGAGGGGATGATGTTTTCCAGAATGCCACGGCCACCGCGCCAGTCTTTGTTCGACGGGCCGTCCACGGTCTTTTGCGTGGCCGTGGCCGCGTGCACCGTGGTCATCAAGCCGCGCTTGATGCCGAAGTTGTCGTTCAACACCTTGGCAATGGGAGCCAGGCAGTTGGTGGTGCACGATGCGTTCGAGATGATGGCTTGGCCCGCATAGGTCTTGTCGTTCACGCCGTAGACGAACATCGGGGTGTCGTCCTTGGACGGGGCCGACATGATCACCTTCTTGGCGCCCGCGGCGATGTGCTTCTCGGCGGTTTCCTTGGTCAGGAACAGGCCGGTGGCTTCAATGACCACATCGGCGCCGACTTCGTCCCACTTCAACTCGGCCGGATCGCGCAAGGCGGTCAGGCGGATGCGCTTGCCATTGACGATCAGGGTGTTGCCGTCGATCGAGACATCGCCCTTGAAGCGGCCATGCACCGAGTCGTACTTGAGCATGTAGGCCAAGTAGTCAGGCTCGAGCAGGTCGTTGATGCCGACGATTTCGACATCGCTGAAGTTCTGCACCGCAGCGCGAAACACCATGCGTCCGATACGGCCAAAGCCGTTGATACCAATCTTGATGGTCATGAGAGGATCCTCAGAGGTAGAACAAAAATAGTCAAAATCAAACGATCAGCGACGACGGCCCAAGGCCACCTTCACGGTGTCCACCACGTTTTGTGTGGTGAACCCAAAATGCTTGAACAACACGCCCGCCGGAGCCGACTCACCGTAGGTGTCAATGCCCACCACGGCGGCGCAGCCGTACTTCCACCAGCCATCGGTCACACCCGCCTCAACGGCGATGCGCGGCAGGCCTTCGGGCAGCACGCTGGTCTTGTAGGCCACGCTCTGGCGGTCAAACACCGAGGTCGAAGGCATGGACACCACGCGCACCGCGATGCCGTCTTTGGCCAGCGCAGCCTGGGCATGCAACGCCAACTGCACTTCCGAGCCGGTGGCGATGATCACGGCTTGCGCCTTTTTCTTCAACCCCACTTCTGAGGGTTCTGCCAGCACATAGGCGCCTTGCGTGATGACATCTGCATCGGTCTTGGGCGCGTAAGGCAGGTTTTGACGCGACAAGAGCAGCGCCGAGGGGCGGTGCTTGTTGGCCAGCGCCATGGTCCAGGCCACGGCCGTTTCGGTCGTGTCGGCCGGACGCCAGACGTCCAGACCCGGGATCAGGCGCAGGCTGGCGGCGTGCTCCACGCTCTGGTGGGTCGGGCCGTCTTCGCCCAGACCGATCGAATCATGCGTGAACACATGCACCACGCGCAGCTTCATCAACGCGGCCATGCGGATGGCGTTGCGGCTGTAGTCGCTGAAAGTCAGGAAGGTGCCACCGTAAGGGATGTAGCCACCATGCAGCGCCACGCCATTCATGATCGCGGCCATGCCGAACTCGCGCACCCCGTAGTTGATGTGGCGACCGGGCTTGCCATCGGTCGTGACCACATCGCCATCGGCGTCCACACGGAACGACGGCGTGCTCTTGGTGTTGGTCAGGTTCGAGCCGGTGAGGTCGGCACTGCCGCCCAGCATTTCGGGCAAGGCGGCGGTGAAGAACTCCAGCGCGATCTGGCTGGCCTTGCGGCTGGCCACGGTCTCGGCCTTGTCGTGCGCAGCGGCCACGGACTCGACGGCGATCTCGGCGAAATTCTCGGGCAAATCACCGGCCATGCGGCGGGTGAAGGCGGCGGCCAACTCTGGGAAGGCGGCTTGGTAGGCGGCAAAACGTGCGTCCCAGTCGGACACCAGCTCGTCGCCCTTGGCCTTGGCGCTCCAGTCGGCATAGACCTCGGTGGGGATCACGAAGGCATCGTGCGTCCAGCCGATGGTCTCGCGGGTCAGCTTGATCTCATCGCCACCCAGCGGCTCGCCGTGGGCCTTGGCCGTGTTGGCGCGGTTGGGCGAACCCTTGCCGATGTGGGTCTTGCACACGATCAGCGACGGCTTGTCGGTGCTGAGCTTGGCCTTGCCAATGGCAGCGTCCACCGCGTCCACATCGTGGCCGTCGATCGGGCCGATCACGTTCCAGCCATAGGCCTCGAAGCGCTTGGGGGTGTCGTCAATGAACCAGGGCGCAACCTGGCCGTCAATCGAGATGCCGTTGTCGTCGTACAAGGCGATCAACTTGTTCAGCTTCCAGGCGCCGGCCAAGGCGCTGGCCTCGTGGCTGATGCCTTCCATCAGGCAACCATCGCCCATGAAGGTATAGGTGTGGTGGTCAACGATGGCGTGACCATCGCGGTTGAACTCGGTGGCCAGCAGCTTTTCAGCCAGCGCCATGCCCACGGCATTGGTGATACCTTGGCCCAGCGGGCCGGTGGTGGTTTCAACACCAGGGGTGACACCAACCTCGGGGTGGCCCGGGGTCTTGCTGTGCATCTGGCGGAAGTTCTTCAACTCGTCCAGCGGCAGGTCGTAGCCCGACAGGTGCAACAGCGCGTACATCAGCATCGAAGCGTGGCCGTTGGACAACACAAAGCGGTCGCGGTCAGCCCAATGAGGCTCGGTCGGGCTGTGACGCAGGTGGCGGCCCCACAAGGCCACCGCCATGTCGGCCATGCCCATGGGGGCGCCAGGATGGCCAGAATTGGCTTGCTGGACAGCGTCCATCGCAAGGGCACGGATGGCGTTGGCCATGGCGGTGATGTTCTTGGTCGTGTTGGACATGGTGGGGCGCGGTTTGGGGGGTGGGGGCAAAGAAGGGGGATTTTAGCCGGGAGATGGGGGGTAGGCGATCTAACAGGCTCCTTTGCAAGCAAAACCATCCTGAGCAACAAATACTGGTACTACCAGTACAAAGAGCCATCTGGAAAGCTGCGACAACTCTATGTCGGACCCGACAGGGAGCCTGTCAGGGCTCTGGTCGCACGCAAGTCGGCCCCTGGCGTCGCCTCCAACCTGCCCTTGCTGGCAAGTCCTTGTCTGTCGCCTTGCCAACCGACGCCCAAATCAACCCATCAGACGCCATTGAATCGCTGGGCATGGGTTTTTTTCCCACGGTTGAGATGAGTGGCAAAACCGGCGG
Organism: Pseudomonadota bacterium; assembly: GCA_040389805.1. Taxonomy (GTDB): domain Bacteria; phylum Pseudomonadota; class Gammaproteobacteria; order Burkholderiales; family Burkholderiaceae_C; genus Aquabacterium. The sequence goes on along the minus strand of JAZJZP010000091.1, from coordinate 6,989 downwards.
CGCCTTCCTCATCCCCAACGAGCCGGAGTTCCGTCTGGACTTTCTCACCCCATTGCACCGCCATGGAGACATGCCGTATCGGCACCCCGGCCTTCAAATCGATCTTCAACCCTTGCCATTCATGGAGTTTTCATTAGAGGGTGTGGAACAAACCGCACTGATCTGCCCCGAGGGGGCCGTGCTCGTCAATGTGCCCGACCCCGCTCGATACGCGCCCTCCATAAGCTGCTGGTCAATGGTGAACGCAGTGGAACCTTTGCCATCAAGAGCCACAAGGATCTTTGGCAGGCTCACGCATTGCTGTGCTTCCTTGGTGAGCATCGAATGGCATCTGTCGAGATGGCGGCCGTCGATTTAATCAAGCGAGGAAAAGGCTGGCGCGCTCGGTTCACGCAAGGGGTCCTGGCGCTGAGCAAGACCTACCCCGACAACCCTGCCTGCGCCATGCTCTTGAAGTGTTAGGCATGGGTGGCGCTTTGAAGCACCTCGGTTGCCCACTGATTGAGGCTTTTACCGGATGCCTGTGCGGCAACAAGTGCGGCCCCATGGACCTCGGGAGGAACGCGCAGCATGAGCTTGCCTGACGCTGGCTTTTCGGGTTTGACGCCTTGTTCTTTGCAGTCGAGCAAAAAGTCGTCGATGGCGGCCTCGAATGCTTCGTGCAATTCGCTGACTGTTTCGCCGTGGAAGCTGATCATTGCACGCAGACCCAAGACACGACCTACGAAGATGTTGTCTCGCTCATCGAATTCGATGCGAGCGGTATAGCCTTTGTGGTTCATTGCGTTCATGGTTGTACTCCGACACGTTCAAGCAGCTCCCGAGCCTCTTCGACTTGGTAGCGCTTGGCTTCTTTACCAGGATGTGGCCGATGACAACGCCACTGCTCTCCCTTGATGATGATCTTGACGCGAGAGCCTTCTCACTCATGCACCTCTCCACCAAGACCGATGATCAATGACTCGATGTCTGAGAAGACAATCGACGATGCCGCTGGTCGAGCGAAGATGGCCCGAAGGGTTTTGCGCTGCTTGATGTTCACAGGAGGATGCTAGCGGATAGTGCTAGCAAACACAAGCATTGGGCGCTTGCAGTGATGCGAGCGCATGCCATTGTTCTTGCTCACCATGTTCGGCAAAAATGAACCGGCAAACTTGTCAAAGGCTGAGCGCAATGAACTTGCCAAGCTTGTGAATATTTTGGTTGAAGTTGGACTGAGAGGTCATCATGGGTAAAGCATTCGACAGTATTGCCAAGGGGCTTGAAGAAGCCGTTGCGCTCTCAAAAGGAGACGAAGCCGCAAAGCCACGGTGCATCGCCCCGCCGAGATCAATGCGGCCAAGCTTCGCAAAGCCTCGGACATTGAGCATCAACCTCACCACCCTCACAGCTTTGTTCCGCAGACCGCTCACTTCATCTATCTCGCCAAAGGCCATGTGATGCCGGAAAAATTTCAACCAATCGCCGTCCGTTCACCCCAAACGGGAAGGTTCGCATTTGCATTACGCTGCATGGTCGATTTGCAGCTTAAAACCATAGCCTATTATCTAAAACCAGCCCTTAGCCAAATTAGGGGTAGCGTGCTGGATGTTGGCGCAGGCGCATCACCATGGCGCGACTGGCTTACTGGGGTTTCACAATATCAAGCCCTCGACATAGAATCCGCTCACGAATTTGGAATGCCCACCAACACCGCCAGCATCATATATTATGACGGCCGAATCATGCCCCTACCGAGCAATCAATACGATGCAGCAATTTGCGTGGAGGTTCTTGAACACGCCCAAGAACCAAAACTCCTCATATCAGAAATCCACAGAGTCCTCAAAGAGGATGGGAAACTACTACTAACCATCCCCTGGTCAGCAAGGAGGCACCACATTCCGAATGACTATCAGAGATTTACAAGAGAAGGTCTTGAGCGCCTCATTTCATTACAAGGATTCAAAGATATAAAAATACTCGACAGAGGCAACGAAATAAGCGTTATCGCCAACAAGCTCACCATACTAACCATTACACTAGCAACAAGTGGCAGCCTTTTTCAAAGGCTTATCAAGCTCCCTGCAGCCATCGCCTGCGCACCCATTGCTTTCATTTTTATAATAATTGCACATTTATCAAACAACAATAGCGGAAACACCACCGAAGACCCTTTAGGTTATTTTTTGACAGCCAAAAAATCCTCCTCAAGTCAAACCGCCCTTGCCTGTGAAAACAAATCTTGACATAAGCCAATATGATAGCAACGCCATTGGCAAAGTGAGTAAAACCTGAGCCCACAGTGGATCGGGAATCCATGCACGCATAACACCAATCGCCATCAAATTCAAAAGATAACATCCAAGATAGCAAGCAACAAAGCGTGGCAACCGCTGACTAGACAAATCCCGAAACGCGAACCCACCTAGAGAGATGAAATTAAAGGCGATTCCAGCCAGGCCAGCAAGCAGTAGTGCCAACCAGATTGGAACCCCCAACACGATCAAGCTCATGTAAGCTATCAGACCAAAAATTGTATTAACGCCTCCCGCGAAAACAAATCTCAAAAACCTTCCAGCCTTCAGCGGCTTCATGGGTTAGGCCTAAAACCATAAGCTACCATATTTCCGACATCAACCTCTAGCTTCTTTTTACTAAAACCTAGATAATTTAAGACGGAAATCGCCTTCATTTTAATAACTCCCGGTAGCGGCAGCAGCCTGAACCAGTAGTTCAGAGAGTATTTATTTTTAAACCCGCAAACAGAAACACTCAACAACCCAGATTCCTGGAATAAATACCGGATGCTGCGCGGAGAAAAAATCTGCATGTGCTCAATATCGATGATTGGTGAGTAACGCCCCAGCAAGCGATTTATGCCGCTTCTGTAGTCATGCACTACCACAGCAAATGCGCCGCCAGGACGGAGCAACCGCTTGGCTGACTGAACCAACAAACCGGGATCCCGCACATGCTCCAGGGTCATGAAGCAGCAGATCAAATCAAATGATCCCGGTTCAAAATCCTGCTCTCTGAAAATGGACTCTCGAATCCATGCTCGACGATGCTCGGGTGCAGCCGCAATCGCTGCAGTGGAGGGCTCCACCCCCACAAGACGAGTGAAACCAAGCCCGGACATCCCCTCCAGAAATACACCGGTCCCCGTTCCGATTTCAAGGACCGAGTCCCTGGGGTTCAAACGGTCAAGTAAAGGCCTGATCGCCTGGAGGTATGCGGATGCCGCATCGCCAGCTTCTTCCGCACTGTCAAAATCGGAGGCGTGATATGCCTCGGTCAATAACTCTTGATCTGGCGGCTCATCCGCGTACACCAAATCGCAGGTTGGGCACTGAACAAGATGGTGACACATGAACTCGGGCAGCTTGCGAGACGCAAAGCTAAACGCTGACAATCGTGACGGATCAAAGTTCTTTTCCAAGAATGTTCGACTCAATTCCGGCTTGGTCTGACAAACGGGGCAGGCTCGGCGCAGCATCAGCGTGCCTTGCCATCAGGCAACAATTCGGTCGACTTGCCACGGCGAATCAATGCCGATCGAATAAGTCGGGGGCGTGCCTTGACCTCAGACATTATTTTCGCAACGTACTCACCCACTAAGCCAATTGCAAACAAATTAAGCGATCCAAAAAACAAAATCGTGAGTAACATTGTCGTAACACCACGGGGCGCGATGTCGGGCACAAGCAGCCTCAGAGTTGCGATAATAATCGCAGCCAAAACCGATAAAATCAACAGAATTACCCCCGCCGCAGTCAACATTGTGAGCGGTGTATCACTGAACGAGAAGATGCCTTTTTTAGCCCATCCAATATTCTTCATCAGGTTGTTGGTCGACGTCCCAAACATACGCTCGGGCCGAACATAATCAACCCCGGTTTGGCGGAATCCAACATAGGCCCGCAAACCTCGCACAAACAGATCCCGCTCAGGACAGTTGAGCAACCACCCCACCACACGCCGATCCATCAATGAAAAATCGCCAGCATCGTGTGGAATGGGCACATAGCTAAAGGCCGCAAAAACACGATAAAAGGCCTTGTACATCCACCCCCAAAACCAGCTCATCTCCCGGCGTACACGCCGACCATAGACAACGTCCCACCCCTCCTCCCACTGTTGATAAAACTGCTCTATCAATTCGGGCGGATCTTGCAGGTCACCGTCCAGCAATACGACGGAGTCTTTCGTGCATAACTCCATCCCGCTTCGAAAGGCCATCTGCGAACCAAAATTGCGGGAATGTGAAATGCCGATCACATGCGGATCATGAGCACTCAACTCTTCGATGACACGCGCCGATGCATCTGGGCTGCCATCATTGACGAAGATGATTTCGTAATCGATGCCAAGCTTGAGGAAGGTATCCGTCAAGCGGCGATGCATCACCGGGATGGCCGGCTCATCCTTGTAACAAGCGATGATGGCAGACACACTACGTTTGCGAACCGAAAAATTCTTCTTGGTCAAAACCGCCATATCGCTGTCTGACAAGGATTCAACCCAGGCTGAAGTGAGCCGTAAACCCTCTTCAAGCGGGATTTCGGCCGTCCAACCCAACATGCTTGATGCCTTAGATACATCGCCATACCACGCAGGCAGATCCCAGGCTCTGCCTTCCATCGAGCCAAAGCTGGGCGCCTCCGACACCGAAAACGTCTTGCGCGTGATTTCTGCCAAATCAGCAATGGTTGTGCAAACGCCAGAACCGATGTTGTAGCTCTCGCCATACATGTCAGGATGCATCCGAAGAGCTGCGCTGATGAAGGCGCGGCAAACGTCGTCGACATGGATAAAATCGCGAGAAGTACGAGGATCAACAAAGGGAGGTAGGTGCCCCGCCAACGCCTGCCGTAGCAAGTTGGGGATCAGGCGGGAAGTGTCCTCCAGCGGCCCATAAACCGAGTACAACCTCAAGTTGATACAAGGCACTGCACGATGTTTTCCAAGGAATTGAAGAAAATCGGACGCCGCAGATTTTGAGGCGGCATAGTGGCTATTAGGGTCTCGTGCATCGCCCTCCAGTGGACCGGAACAGTGCGTGCCGTACTCCGAGGAAGTACCTGCGTGCACATACGCTGCCAACGAATTTTCTGACAAGCGATTCACCAAGTTGACTACCGAGAGAAAATTCGTCCGGTAAATCAACTCTGCGTCCTCTTCGAATGAATAGGCACCGTAAGCCACGCAATCGAACACCGTGCGAGGCTGTACTGTGTCCACCAAATTCTTGGTGGCCGTGGCATCGTTCAAATCGACCGCAATGACTTTTTCATCGTGCACATCCGCCAATCGCCACCCTTTGTCGTGCCGCACCACTGCAAACACATCGCGCCGAACTGCTGCAATTTGCTTGTAGAGGTTGGCGCCGATGAATCCTGCAGCTCCGGTAACCAGAATAGGCCCCTCAAGCGCTCGGATGTAGGTGGTCAAGTTGGACATGCTCGGTGTTTTGATTCAAAGCGAAGACAAAGCGGTCATGACTGAGCCCAGGTCCAAACCGGATTGCTGGCGAAGAAAAGCTTGGGAGCCATAACGCTCGTACCGGTGCGACTGTGCGTACAAATGGACAAAGCGTTTGGGGGTGAGACCACGCAAAGCAAGACACAAGGCCAGTTCGCTGCCGAAGCCGCCTCGGGCGACATGCTCCTCGACCACGATCACCGCATTCGCATGCGCTAACTGCAACAGCATTGCCGTTGGTATCGGGCTCAAAGCAATAGGCAAAATGCCAACAATCCAAAGATTGGGCCGCTGCTTTTCAGGCAAGGCCTCAATGGCCGCGATGTATGTCCCTGCAAGTGGCCCAACCACAACCATTACCGGACCACTGCCGAAAGTCAGTTGACGCCAAGCAGCGAAAGGCGGTGGCTGAAAACCTTGCGGGCCCTCGCCTCTACCCAGCCTCAAATAAAAAGGGGCTGGCGTATCGCCCACTATTTGCACTGCAGCGTCGACGTCCTCATCAAAAGCTGGTATGCAGGCCCGCATGCCATGAAGCGCAAGCAGCGTGCCGTAATCCTCAATTGCATGGTGCGTTGGCCCCATCACTCCGTAGCCATAGCCACCACCATTACCAACGATCTTGACCGGCAACTCATGCAAAGCAACATCATTGCGAATTTGCTCAAAAGGACGGGATGTACAAAATGGCGCAATGCTGTAGGCCCACACCTCTAATCCAGTGCGAGACATGGCCGCGGCTACAGAAATCATGTTTTGCTCAGCAACCCCAGCATTAATGAACCGCTCGCCGATGGCCTCTTGTAACGGCTCCAACGCCATGAAGCCTAGATCGCCCGTCAGGAACACCATTTTTGGGTTGGGTGCACGAGCCAGCATGGCATCACAGAATTGCTTTCTCATACGTAGCCCTGCTCAGCCAGCGCAGCCAAATACTGAGCCTCTGACAACGGCAAATAATGCCACTCAATTTTACCCTCCATGAAGCTCACTCCTTTGCCTTTGATGGTTTGCATCACAACAACGCGGGGCCTCGTCCCCGGTGGTTCAAGCAATACCGAACGCAAAGCAACCGGGTCATGACCATCCACGACATGAACGTCTACGGCAAAACCTTTTAACTTTTCCCACAACGGTGCCATAGAGGCAACCGAATCGGTCGAACCAAACCCCTGAAGTTCATTGTGATCAACCAACACGGTCAAATTTGACAAGCGCTGGTGACAAGCAAAGATGAGTGCCTCCCAGGTCGACCCCTCCTGCCACTCGCCGTCGGATGTCAAGCAAACAACCCTTGCATCCATCTTTTGTATTCGCAGCCCCAACGCCGTACCAGCAGCGAGCGACAGTCCGTGACCAAGACTTCCTGTTGCAAAGGGAATATCGGGAATCCCTGCACAAGGTGGGTGACCGGCCAATATAGTTCCGTCGCGATGAAATGTCTTCAATGCATCGTCGCTTAAACGACCAACGCTCCACAGTGCAATATAAAGTGCCCCCGCTGAGTGTCCCTTTGACAAGATAAA
>JAZJZP010000090.1:6861-9445 GCA_040389805.1 Pseudomonadota bacterium | reverse complement strand
TGGCCGATGGACTTGCCCACCGTCGTCGAGTCCACCGCGTTGGCGTGAATGCGAGCCCTGGCAAAGGTCAGGCTGCCGGTCATGTCCAAGCCCTTGATGAGCGCGTTGGCCTGTTGATAGGCCAGCGTGGCGCCTTGGGTCAGCACATGGTCGATGTTGGTCGCGGCACTGATGCCCGCTGTGCCCGACACCGTCGTTCTTTGCTGATAAATGGCATCGTTCATGTTCTCGGAGAACAGGGACACGCGCAGCAAGCCCTGCGCCAAACTGCGCTCGGCCGTCAGTTCGGTGCTGGTGGCTCGCTCGGGTCGCAGGTCCGGATTGTTGGGCGTCAGGGTCGTGCCCACGGTGATCGACTGGAACAGCTCCGTGACGGTGGGCATGCGATAGGCCTGGCCCCAGGAGGCCTTCAAGGTCCAGTCGTCACTGGCGACAAACTGCAAGGCGAGCTTGGGCGAGGTGTGGTTGGCGGCGCGGTCCGCATACGCTGCCTGGCTCAGCACACTGCTGCCGCCACTGCCGGTGATCTTCTGGTTGGCGCCATCAAAGGCCTGCCAGCGTTCCAGGCGCACACCCGGCGTGAACTTCCAGTCGGGGCTGAAGCGCCAGGCGTCTTGCAGGTACAGGGCCTGTGTGCGAGTCTGTCCTTTGGACGAGGACTTCAATGCCTCTGGCGGCGCGCTTTGCCAGGCATTGGCGGTGCCTGACAGGTCACTCAGAGAGGTCTGGCTGTCGAGGGTGTATTGATCGACGTGGTAGCCAAAGGCGAGGTCGTGCTGCGATTCGCCCGCGCCCGTGGGTGGGCGCCAGGTGCCACGCAGGTCCAGGGTCTTCCAGCCATCGCCGTAGGGATTGACGCTGACATTGCCGAAGTAGGTCGTGGCCCCACCGGCGGCCTTGTCGCCATCGGGTCGGCTGGTGTGCTGGCGGTCCTGCACGATGCGGTAGGAGGTCAAGGCCGCCTCGCCGTTCCAGGCGCCATGGGTATTGGTTTTGAGCGACAGGGCCTGGATCCAATGCTCTTGCGACCAGGCGTTTTGTGAGAAGTTGCTGTTGGCGTCAATCCTGTAATTGCTCCCGCCAATGGCCACGACACCACTGGAGACCGTATTGCCACTGCTGTCCTTGAGGTAGCTGGCCGCGTGGTTGAAGGAGTCATTGGTCCAGACGCCTAGCATGTAGTGGAGCTTCAACTGCGAGCTCAGGTCATAGGCGAGCTTGAGCTTGGCGCTGTTCTGGGTGGTTTCTTCCTGGTTGTACTCACCAATGACCAGGCGTTTGGCGCCCAGCACGTCGGTGTCCTGCTTCCAGCCCGTGACGGGGGTGCCCGCGGTGCCGGTGGTCGATCCTAAGGTGCCGTATTGCATCGGGTGGCCGGTGCTCTCCAGGTGATTGAATCCCAGCAGCCAGGACAGCTGGCCGGCCTTGTTGCCCACGGTGGCACTGAGGGCGCTGCCGTTGTTCACCGTGCTGTGGTCATACAAATGAAAGTTCTCGGAGAAGGCCTGTACCTTGCCGGTGGCTTCAAACTTCTGAGGCATGCGCGTGGTGATCAGCACCGTGGTGCCCAGGCTGTTGCCGGGATAGGCGGCCGAGTAAGGGCCGAAAAAGAAGTCCACGCGTTGAATCTCTTCAGGCAGGACCATGTTCCAGCGGGGCGGGTACGAGTAGCTGTTGCCCAGCAGGTTGGACAGCAGGAAGCCATCGGCATAGACCAGTGAGCGGGCACTGGCCGTGACGCTGGCGGTGCGGGTTTCGATGATGGCGTTGCGGTCTCCGATGTAGCGCTTGCGGGTCATCGTGTCGGGCGAGTACTTGACGATGTCTTCCGTGTTGATGATGTTGACCTGCTCGGCCAGCTCCTGCGCGCTGAAGCCGGCGCTGTTGGCCGGTAGATGGCGCGGCAGGGAGCCCATGGCTGAGCGGCTGCTGGAGATGGTCACGGTGGGCAGTTCCAGTTCGCCAGCCGCGCTACCGGCCCATGCGGGAGGGTGACAGGTCAGCAGGCAGGCGAGGGCGGCGGCGCTGAGGTGGTGGCCGCTTTTGAGAGACAGGGGGTGCTTCATGAGGGATACAGATGCGCAATGCTTGATGGGCAGTGACGCGCACGTGCTTGATGTCCCTTGCATGCTCATGCAAGGGAGGTCGATCAAGGGCGCGTCGCACTCAGGCCGTGGAAGGCCGATCTCAACAAGTCAGAGCGATCGGTGGGGCGCGCGCCAGTGCCGCAGTCCACACAGGCAGTGGACTGGGCGAGCTTAAGAACAGGGATGGCACGGCCTCCCTGAGTGTGCCCAAGAGCGGCACGACCGCCGCCATGGTGGGCGGCAAACCAAGCTTGTCTGCTTGCATGACACAAAGCAGGCAGCGGTCCATCTTCATGGGCTGGGGCGACTCATCACGCGTGTGCTTGATCACCAGCGTCGAGGGCCCGCCCACTCTGCTCACGCACACCGTCATCATGGGCCAAGCGGAGGTGTGGCCCAGCGCCAGCCAGCGCGACACCGTAGGCGCCAGCGCACCCAGCAGGATGGCCCAGGCGGCAACCCAGGCGATCGATTGGTGTTTGAACAGCGTGGCTGAC
>JAZJZP010000090.1:0-6851 GCA_040389805.1 Pseudomonadota bacterium | reverse complement strand
CGTTGATGGGGCAGCTTACTCAATCACCTTCACCAGCTGTCCCTGCTTGGGCTCGCCACCGGCGTACACCCCATTGATCAGTCGCAGTTGCTGTTCGGCTCGGGTGCTCAAGGGGGAACGCTTGGCGAGTTCCGCAAACCCGCCTTTGGGGTAGGGCACGGTTTTGATGAACCAGGGCCGGGCGGCGCTGTGGTCGGCGGCGGTCATGGCCCTGAAGGACGATTCGGCCTCGCGCATGGCGGCACTGGCGCGCTGCAGGGCCGCCGCCTCTTTGGCGGCAGGGATGAGCAGGTAGGTGTGATTGGCTGGGCCACTGACCACGGTCAGGTCCACCTTTTGAGCCTGGCCTTGTGCATCGCGGCGGGTGCCCACAAAGTGACTGGCCGAGAGGCCGTTGATGCTGACACGCTCGACGCGGCCTTGTTCGGGCTGGATCAGTGTGCGAATGATCTCGTCATGGCTGCTGCCGGCACTGGCGGGCACGAGCCGGACCATCAGGCCAGCGTCGCTGCTGGCATTGACCAAGGTGATGGCCTCGGCGGTGTTTTTGATGGTCCAGCCTTCGGGGGCGGTCAGCGCAATGCCCAGCGGTTCATGGAAGAACTGCCGCCCACGGACCAGGCCTTGCGCGCGGCTGTCGCCGAAGGTCATGCCTTGGATGGCGTCCAAATAGCGGGCACGGCCATCGTCACCGTACTGGCCCGCATAGGTGCTGGCGATGCGCTCAATGTCTTGCAGGCGCTGGTCGTTGCTGGGGTGTGACGACAGCCAGTTGCTGTGTTCGCCGGGCGTGCGGCCTTGCGCTCGGGCGGTGTCGTCGGCGAAGCGCTCCTGATTTTTGAGCACCGTGATCACGTCGACCATGTTGTGGGGGTCTAGGTGGCTGCGGGCCAGGTATTCGGCGCCCAACTGGTCGGCTTGTGACTCTTGGTCGCGCCCGTAGGAGGCGATGTAGCCCGCTGCGGCAGTTTGGGACACCTCGCTGGCCATGCGCGCCGCACCGCCAACGCCTTGGCTCTCCAGGACCGCACCCAGCACGCTGGCGGCGAGCACCCCCAGTCCAGCGGCTTGTTGACGCGTGGCACGCTGGGCGCCGTGGCGGGCGGTAACGTGGCCGATCTCGTGGCCGATCACACCGGCCAGATCGGCCTCGCTCTCCATGTAGGCCATGATGCCGCGGGTGACGTACACATAGCCCCCGGGCAGGGCAAAGGCATTGATCTCGGGGCTGTCGAGCACCGTGAAATGCCACGCCAGGGTATTGCGGTGCGAGTGCTGGGCCAGACCTTGGCCCAGCGTGTTCACATAGGCCTGGACCTTGGCGTTGTCATAGACGCCATAGTCGTTGAGTACCTGCTGGTGGCCCTTTTGGCCCTCAGCCAGCTCCTGGCGCTCATCCATGACGGTGCGTTCGGCCTCACCCGTGACCGGGTTGATCACGGTGGCGCAACCGCCCAGCAAGGCGGCGCTCAGCGCCAGTGGCCCTAGAACTTTGCGCATGGTTTTGCGGTCAGCGCACGATCAACACGGGCGTCTTGCAATGGGCCATCACTTGGGTGGCCACCGAGCCCATGATCAGGTTGACGAAGTTGCCATGGCCGTGCGAGCCCATGATTACCAAGTCGAACTTGTCCTTGTCGGCCAGCTTGCCGATCACTTGAGGGGCGTGGCCCGTCTTGGTGACATAGCGGGTGGGCAGGTCGTGCTTGGCCAGGAACTTGCGGATGGGCTTGAAGACGGCCTCGGCGGTGTCGGTGTAGTAGCTCTTGAGCTCGTCGGCCGGGAACATGGAGGCCGCGTGCGGCGGGATGGGCGGGATCACCGTCACGATGGTGTAGTCGTGCGGGGCACACAGCCATTCATCGTGTGTGGCCAGCCAGGCTAGCATTTTTTTGGTGAAAGGGCTGCCATCCACCGCGAGCAAGATCTTCATGAGTAGTCACTCCACAAGGGTCAAATCTCGACGCAGTATAGGCCGTTGTAATGGTCGGCTTCACCCTTGCGGCTGTGGCCGCGCGCGTTGCTGATGACCTTGGTCAAGCCCTGCGCATGTGGCACCGTGTAGTCGTGCCGGCAGTGCAGGTGGCCGTGGATCCAGAGGGGCGTGAAGGGCATCAGATCGTCGTCTGCATTGCAAAAACTCGCCGTGCCGGGTTGTTGGCCGTAGCGGGGATCGGCGCTGCGCAGGCTGGGGCCGTAGTGGGTGATGACCACGGTGGTGTCCCACGGGGCATTGGCGGTGGGGGGCGTGGCCAGGGTCTGCGCCAGCCAGTCGCGACAGGCCAGGGATTCGGCGCGCACGGCCTCGGGATCGAAGGGCAAGCCGCCGCGGGTGGAGCGCATCACGCGCACGTAATAGCTGGCCGCCCGCATCGATTTTGGGCGCTGATCTTCGCCGAACAGATCGAAGTCGGACCAGCGGGTGGTGCCGACAAAGCGGATGCGTCGGCCATCGGGCGCGGTGATGACGACGGTGTCGCGCTCCAGCAGGCACAGGCCCAGTTGCTGGCAGCGCACTCGCAGGCCTTGCAGGGCCGCGTCAATGTCCCGGCCATCAAATTCATGATTGCCGGGGATATAGAGGACGGGCACGGGCCAGTTCTCGAACAGAGACAGGCCCGCCCAAGTGCTGTCCACATCGCCTGCCAACACCAGCAGGTCGGCCTGGGGCGCGACCTGCGGGGTGAACTCCTCGGTTTCGAGGTGCAGGTCAGACAGGACTTGGATCTTCAATTCAAGTGGCGCCGTGGCACTGCTTGAACTTCTTGCCGCTGCCGCAAGGGCAGGGGTCGTTGCGCCCCACTTTGGGTTGCTCGTGCTTGACGGTCGTGACACGGTGGCGCTCGGCCACGCCCACTTCGGCCAGGTCGACGACGTCAAACACCAGGGCCTGGATGCCTTCGTCCAGGTTGCGCAGGGGGTGTTCCTGGTCCAGGGCCTTGGTCATCTCGGCCTGGGTTTCGTCCTGCTCGGGCAGGTGGCGCCACAGCGAGTCGAGCAGGTCGGGCACGCCAGGGGCGGCCATGTCTTCGAGCTGCGGGAAGTGGGCCAGGGCCCATTCGAAGCCTGCGACCCAGTAGCCCAGGCCTTCCATGGCGTCTTTGCCGGTCAGCAGCTTGCCGTCGTCGTCTTCCAGTTGGGGCACGATGGGGTCGAACCAGCCGTCTTCGAGGATGCCTTTCAGCACTTCTTCTTTGCGGCGCTCGATCAGGTTCAGTAAGCGGGTGTGCTGGGCCTGGGTCCAGCCCTCGCCACCGGGGGTGGGCAGGCCGTGTTCACCAAAGATGGGCGGCAGCCACTGCTCGGGCGTCAGCAGCACGGGTTGCACAATCACGCCGCACAGGTAGCCATCCAGCATCACGGCATCGACGGCCTCGCACGGGGCGGGCACGGCGGCCAGCAACTCGTCGAGTTCGTTGATTTCAGCGTCGTTCAGCAGCGGGATCGACTTGGGCTTGGAGGTGGGTTGGGTGGAGGGCGTCATGGTGGGGCACAGGCTGGCGGACGGTTGTCCAAAGTGGGGATTGTGCCGGGAATGTGCTGCGCGTCCCCCGCCATCCGTCAAAACTCGACGTCAAGCTCCTCAATGTTGTCGAGGGCCTCGGCCTTGGCGGCCTTGAACCAGGCTTTCATGTCGGGATCTTTCAGCATGCGGTCGCGGTAGGCGGCGCAGGGGGCGTCCAGCGCCACGTCGTAGGTGGCAAAGCGGGTGCACACGGGCGCGTACATGGCGTCGGCCACGGTGCGGTGCTTGCCGAACAGGTAGGGGCCGCCGTAGGTTTGCAGGCAGTCGCGCCAGATGCTGCAGACGTGGTCGATGTCGGCCTGGGCGCGCGACCAGAGCTTGAACTTGGGGAAGTGCGCGCGCAGGTTCATGGGCAGCGACGAGCGCAGGGCCGAGAAGCCCGAATGCATCTCGCCGCAGATGGCGCGGCTATGGGCGCGGGCCTTGGCATCCGCGGGCAGCAGGCCTGCCTCGGGGCAGACCTCGTTGAGGTATTCGGCAATGGCCAGGGTGTCCCAGACCTGGATGCCGTGGTGGCTCAGGCAGGGCACCCGAATCGACGATGACAGCAGCAGGATTTCGGCCCGGGTGGCGGGGTCGTCCGGCGACAAGACCTGCTCGACAAAGTCCAGGCCTGCAAAGCGTGCGAGCAACCAGCCCCGCAATGACCAGGACGAGTAGTTCTTGCTGGTGAGGGTCAGGGTGGTTGCCATGGTGTCGGTGTGGGGGAGTGGCGCAAAGCCGATGGACACAGACAGCAAGCGACGTGCCATGTGGCAGGTGGCTCGCAACTTGCTGTGTTACCCCCAACGTCGCCAACCCAGGATTCACTCATGTTGTATTCCACCTATCAGGCTCAGCAGACGCTGCTGGAGCCTTGGCGCGTGATGGCCGAAGGGGTCTCTGACTGGCTGCACCAGGTGCTGCCCGAGGGGGCCAGTCAAAGCACCATGGCGGAATTGGCGGCCGGGGGCCTGGTGACGCGCAGCCTGGCGGCGGCCAGTGAAGTGGTGGCGGCCTTGCGGCTGACGCATTCCAGGCCAGCGTTCAACATCCACACGGTGGTGTCCGGCGGGCTGGAGTGCGGCATCACGGACGAAGCGGTCATGGTCACGCCCTTTGCCACCCTGCTGCACTTCAAGAAAGACCGGCAGTTGGATCAGCCGCGGGTGCTGTTGGTGGCGCCCATGTCGGGCCATTTTTCGACCCTGCTGCGCGACACGGTGCAGACGCTGTTGCAAGACCACGATGTGTACATCACCGATTGGCACAACGCCCGTGATGTGCCGCTGCGACATGGCCGGTTTGGCCTGGATGAATACACCGAGCACCTGATTCAATTTCTGGACTGCATGGGCGCGGGCGCGCACCTGATGGCCATTTGCCAGCCGTGCGTGGCGGCCCTGGCAGCGGTGGCGGTGATGGCCCAGGACCAACACCCCGCCCAGCCCCGCAGCCTGACCTTGATGGCCGGGCCGATTGATTGCCGCGTCAACCCGACGGCGGTCAACGAGCTGGCCATCAGCAAGCCCATGAGTTGGTTCGAGTCCAAGATGATCCACACCGTGCCGCTGGGCCAACGTGGTGCGTTTCGCAAGGTGTATCCCGGTTTTGTGCAGTTGTCGGCCTTCTTGAGCATGAACATCGGGCGGCACATCTCGGCGTTTCAAGACATGCACAGTGCCATCACGGGCGGCGAGCATGACAAGGCTGCACAGACCAAGGCGTTTTACGAGGAGTACTTTGCGGTGAGTGACCTGCCCGCCGAGTTTTATCTGGAGACCGTGAGGGTCGTGTTCCAGGACTACGACCTGCCGCGCGGGGAGTTGCTGTGGCACGGCCACAAGGTGGAGCCGCAGGCGATTCGCCGCACCGCCTTGTTCACCGTCGAAGGCGAGCGTGATGACATTTGTGCCGTCGGGCAGACGGTGGCGGCGCAGGACCTGTGCACGTCCGTGCGGCCCTACTGGCGCAACCACCACGTACAGACCGGCGTGGGGCACTACGGGGTGTTCAGCGGGCGGCGCTGGCAGAACGAGATCTATTCGCGGGTGCGGGATGTCATCCACCAAATGGCGGTGTGACGGCTCACCCCTCGACCACGCCCTTCAGGTGGGTCAACGCGCTGGGGTCCTCCATGGTGCTGAGATCGCCCGTGTCACGCCCTTCGCACACGGCCTGAATGGCCCGGCGCAGCAATTTGCCGGAGCGGGTTTTGGGCAGGGCGTTGACAAAGTGCACGCGGGCGGGGCGGGCCACGGCGCCGAGTTGATGGTCGACGGTGTGCATCACATCCAGCGCCAGGGCGTGGCGGTCTTCGCTGTGGGCGATGCGCTTGGCATCACGCACCACCACAAAGGCATGGGCCACTTGGCCTTTGAGTGCATCGGCCACGCCCACCACGGCCACTTCGGCCACGTCGGGGTGGCTGCTGATGGCCTCTTCGATCTCGCGGGTGCCCAGACGGTGTCCGGCCACGTTGATGACATCGTCGGTGCGGCCCAGGATGAAGTAGTAGCCGTCCTGGTCGCGGATGGCCCAGTCAAAGGTGTTGTAGGCATGGTGGTCCGTGAGGCTGCGCCAGTAGGTGTTGACAAAGCGGGCGTCGTCTTGCCAGAGGGTCTGCATGCAGCCAGGAGGCAGCGGGCCTTCGATGGCGAGCACCCCCTTTTGATTCGGTTCGGTCAGCACCGCGCCGGTCACGTCGTCCACCAGGGTGACCTGGTAGCCCGGCATGGGCACGCCGGGCGAGCCCAGCTTGGTGGGCTGCTTGGGCTCGACGCCGTGGGCTACGCTGAGGATGGGCCAGCCGGTTTCGGTTTGCCAGTAGTTGTCGATGATGGGTTTGCCGATGGCCTCACCCATCCAGCGGGCCGTGTGTTCGTCCAGCGGTTCGCCCGCCAAAAACAGGTGCTTGAGGCTGGACAGGTCATGGCGCTTGAGGCAGTCAGGGTCTTGCTTTTTGAGCACCCGCACCGCCGTGGGCGCCGAGAACATCACACTGACCTTGTGCTTTTCGACCAGCGACCACCAGATGGCGGCATCGGGGCGAATGGGCAGCCCCTCGTACACGATGGTGGCCATGCCCGCGATCAAGGGGCCATAGACGATGTAGCTGTGGCCAACCACCCAGCCGATGTCGCTGGTGCAGAAAAAGGTCTCTCCCGGCTGCCCATCGTAGATCTGCTCCATGGATGCGGCCAGCGCCACGGCGTAGCCGCCGGTGTCGCGCTGCACGCCTTTGGGTCGGCCGGTGGTGCCGCTGGTGTAGAGGGTGTAGCTGGGGGGGGTGGTTGGATTCGACCCACTCACAGGGCACGATGGCATCCAGGTGTTGACGGCGGGC
>JAZJZP010000089.1:0-5210 GCA_040389805.1 Pseudomonadota bacterium | reverse complement strand
CAGATCCTTCAAAACCTTCTCGATGAGCGCTGTCTTGGCCGGCTTACCAAACAGGCCTCGGCTGAAGGTCACCGTGTCCCACACCGTCTCAAATGCGTCGGTCGTGAGCTCCTGCGGCACCAGACCGATCAGGGACCTCGACGCACGGTAATCCTTCACCGTGTCGTGTCCATCGACCTGCACCGTGCCTTCGGTGGCATTGACGATGCCGCAGATGATGCAGATCAGCGTGGTCTTGCCTGCGCCATTGGGACCGAGCAAAGCCAGGATCTCGCCCTGGCGAATCGTCAGGTTGACGTGCTTGAGCGCACTGAACCCGGTGGCATAGGTCTTAGAAAGGTTGGAAACGGCAATGATGGTTTTCATGACTGGAACGATACCCGAGATAAGTCGTCATGGCGCCAGCACCCGTACCCCATCTCTCCGAGCGTTGCCTGGAAAAACGAGGCCACAAAGCAAAACAAGCACCTAGGTGCTTGTTTTCATTGGATATTTCGGGTGGGGTGGCTGATGGGGCTCGAACCCACGACAACCAGAATCACAATCTGGGACTCTACCAACTGAGCTACAGCCACCACCGGAAAGACACAGATTATAGCCTGATTTTTTAAACAGGCCAAGAGATCTCAGCGATTATTTTTGCGCTTCAGCCGATTTTTCTATCAGCTTCTTGCCGTCGTTGAGATATTCCACCTTGTACTTGCGCTTGAGCGACTGGTAGTAGGCATCGGCTTCTGCTTTACCCCAGTAGCCTGCAAATTGTGCTTCGGTTTCTTGTACTTCTTGAGGACCAATCTGCAATGGCAACACCTTGTTGACCTTGACCAAGGCAGAACCCTCCGCCCCTAGATCAACCACCGTCCATGCTGGCAATTGCTTGTCTGAAGCACGCAAGGCGGCCTCCAACACGGCGGGTGGCTGAGAAAACACCAAGCGACGCGACATTTGCACGGCAGGGGGCAACTGAGCCTTGTCAGGCGATTGCTTCCAAAGCGCCTGCTTCTGATCGGCATCTTGGCGAGCCGCCTTGAGTGCCTCTGCGGCCAGCCAGCGCTCGCGCACCGGGGCTTGAATTTGCTCAAAAGGCGGCTTGCTGGCCGGCGTGTATTTCAGGATACGAGCAGACACCAACTTGTTGGGCCCCACCTCAACGGCCTCGGTATTGCGGCCCTTGCTGCGGTTGGATTCGTCAAACAAAGCCTGCAGCAAACGCTGATTGCTCAAAGGCCCTTGGTCTTTAGCACCTGGGTTACGCAAAACATCGTTGGCGGTTTGCACGGTCAACTTCAAATCGTCAGCGACTGGCTTGAGGCTGTCCGATTGCTCATAGACCTCGTTGGTGAATTTCTCGGCGACTTCAGCGTACTGGCGCAGTGCCAACTGCTTGCGAGCGTCGTCTTCAATCTGGGTGCGCACCGATTCAAAAGGCTGAGCAGAACCACCACGGATGCCGGTGAGCATGATGATGTGGTATCCAAAGTCGCTTTCAACCAAGCCACTGATCTCGCCCTGCTTGAGGCTGAACGCCGCATCCTCAAAAGGCTTGACCATGGCACCATGTCCAAAAAAGTCCAGGTCTCCGCCATTGACCGCCGAGCCCGAATCATCAGAGTTCTTTTTGGCCAACTCACCAAACACCGCCGGAGTCTTCTTGACCTGAGCCAGCAACTGCTCTGCCTTGGCGCGCGCCGCCTGACGTTGAGCAGGGGCCATGCTCTTTTCAGCCTTGATCAGAATATGGCTGGCACGCCGCTCTTCAGGCGTGGTGTAGCGAGCAAGGTTTTCTTGGTAGGAGCGACGAAGCTCTTCATCGCTGACCGAGACTCGCTTCTTGAGCGACTCCAGATCCAGCTGGACATACGCAACGTCAGCCTTTTCAGGCACCAAGAAATTCTTGGCATTGGCCGGATCGTTGTAGAACGCCTTGAGCTGATCCACTGTCGGCTTGAGTTGAGCGATGTACTGCTTGGGCTCGAACTTCATCCACTGCACATCACGCACTTGAAACAAAGCCTCGACGGCCACCCGGTTGGCCAGACTAGAAGAAATAGCCGTCCCGCTGACACCACCCAACACCTGACTAACCGACAGGTCCAAGCGTAGACGCTCAGCAAACTGCGCCGGGGTCATGCCCTGGGCTTGCAGCAGCTCCTTGTTGAGCGAACCGTCTGGGTTGCGCAAAAAAGCGAACTGCTGATCGGTTGCGAACAAACGCACGAGTCGCGCATCAGGGGCACGTAAATTCTGATCGCGAGCCGCCACGCTCAAGACGTACTCGCGCACCAGAGATTCCAGCACTTGCTGTTTGAACTCAGGCTTGTCAAAGAGGCTGGGGTCCGCGTCGGGCTGCTGCGACCGCACACGCTCAACCATGCGGCGATGCGACTGATCCAGCTCAGCCTGAGAGATTTTCTGCCCTGCCACTTTGGCCACGGAGCCCGAGTCGTCCATGAACTTTGAGTAACCCACCATGCCGCCCACGACAAACGCAGGCAGGATCAGCAGCATCAAAAGGCCTTGCAGGATGCGGTTGTGCTTTCGAACGAAATCAAACATGGGGATGAACTTAGAGTTGCAAACAACACAAAGGCGAACCTCAGTTCGCCTTTGTATCGCTATCGGTGGTGGGTGCTGACGGGGTCGAACCGCCGACCTACGCCGTGTAAAGGCGCCGCTCTGCCAACTGAGCTAAGCACCCGATAGACTTCAAAACGCTAGTTTAGTTCACTGCGTCCTTCAGAGCCTTGCCAGGACGAAATTTAGGCACCTTGGCCTTCTTGATCTTGATGGCATCGCCTGTACGAGGGTTGCGCCCTGTTCGGGCGGCCCGTGTCGAGACCGCAAATGTACCAAAACCAACCAGCGAAACGGTCCCGCCCTTTTTCAAGGTGGTGCGCACACCACCAATCAAGGCGTCGAGCGCACGCCCCGCTGCTGCTTTAGAGATGTCAGCTTGCTGAGCAATGTGTTCAATCAACTCGGACTTGTTCACAAAAGATCCCCTCTTGAAGGTGCCACAAACGAGTTCCACAAAACGGATGTACTCACAGCGCTGGGATGAAGGGACAGCGCCGAAACACCTACTGCGGACAACAGAGAAATCATTCTATGCTCAATCCCGCACGTCCCCGGCATGCAATGGACCGTGAATGCTCGCTTGACACCACGGGCCTATTTCGGCTTGATCATTGCGTCTTGGCTCGAATGGCGGGCAGTGATTTTTTCAGGTAATAGGCCATCGACCAGATGGTCAGGCCACACGCAACGTAGATCAGCCAGGTCCCCAAGATCCGGGCATTGAGCCCGCCAACAAGGTCGCCGTCATAGAGGAGCAACGCAATGGCAGACATCTGCGCCGCCGTCTTGAACTTGCCCAGAACATGAACCGCGACACTGCGAGACGCACCGATCTGCGCCATCCATTCGCGCAGGGCAGAGATGGCAATTTCACGGCCAATGATGATGAGCGCAACCCCTGCATTGACACGATGCTGATCCAGCAAGATCAGCAGCGATGCACAGACCAGAAACTTGTCGGCCACCGGATCCAGGAACGCACCAAAGGCCGAGGTCTGGTTCAAACGTCGGGCCAGCCAACCATCGGCCCAGTCCGTTAACGCGACCACGATGAACAAAACACACGACAGCAGATTGATCTGCGACATGGGCCACGGGAGGTAGAAACAACCCACGATCAGCGGAATCGAAACGATCCGCGCCCAGGTGAGCAAGGTGGGCAAAGTCAGAAACATGGTGCGATTGTGCCGTGAAGCGACGCCATCAAAGGCGGTCCAAGGTCATGGGTTTGAACTTGTGCTGGTTGTTGAACAAAAACGTCTCATTGAAACGCCACGGCTTGGGCAGTTTGGAGACATCACCAAAGGGAGCGGCTCGTCGAATCGCATTCATGGCGATGCCTACCGTTTCGCGATCCTGACTGGGGTAGCGCATGACCTCAATGTTTTTGACACTGCCATTGCCATTGAGCTCAACGGTCAGTACGGGAATGGCCCTGAGAATATCTGGTGGGCGACTGAGGTAGGTGATCTCCGGGTTGGCCGCCACCAAACGATGGGCTGCTTGCAAACGTGCGTCGACCCAATTGCGTGGGTTCGCTGGCGGCGGCAGTTTAGCGCCTGTGCGAGACGCCAACGTGGCATCGGGCTTCGTGACATTGGGCGCTACCGCAACCGGCGCGACGGCTGCTGCATGGCTATTGGGCTGATCGCCCGAATTCAAAAAGGCACAGCCCGCCATCCACGCCACGGTCACCAGACTGGCCACCACGCCCATGGCCAAGCCCTTACGTTTTGCCACGTCAACGCAAAGCACGGTAAATCTCCTCGGCCAGTTCTTTTGAAATGCCATCCAAGGTCGACAGCTCTTCGACGCTGGCCGAAGCCACTCCGCGCACACCGCCAAACCGCTGCAACAGTTTGGCACGCCGCTTGGGTCCCACGCCAGGAATTTCCTCCAATCGACTGCCCCCTGTTCGAACACTCGCCCGCTTGGCACGCATGCCCGTGATCGCGAAGCGATGCGCCTCGTCCCGGATTTGGGCCACCAGCATCAAGGCTGCCGAGGTGGGTGCCAATTGCAACTTGGCTCGGCCGTCGGCAAACACCAACTCTTCCAACCCAACCTTGCGCCCTTCCCCTTTTTCAACCCCCACGATGATGGACAGATCGAGCCCCAAGGCTTCGAACACCTTGCGTGCCATCGCCACTTGGCCCTTGCCCCCGTCAATCAACACCAGATCGGGGATGTGTTCGGGCTTGGCCGAACCGTAGCGCCGCTCCAGCGCCTGCTTCATGGCCGCGTAGTCGTCACCCGGGGTGATGTCTTCAATGTTGTAGCGCCGGTATTGCGAGGACTGCATGCGGTGCTGTTCGTACACCACGCAAGAAGCCTGCGTGGCCTCCCCCGCCGTGTGACTGATATCGAAACATTCGATGCGCAAACGTGCGAGCGGGTCTGCCTCTTCCGTGGGCGCCAAGGCCAGGTCCAAGGCATCGACCAAGGCCCGGGTGCGGGCCTGTTGCGATCCTTCTTCGCTCAGCAATCTGGCCAAGGCCAGATCGGCTCCTGTGATGGCCATGTCCAACCAGGCCCGACGCTCTTCGCGCGGCTGGATCAACACCTGAATTTTGTGGCCCGCATACTCACCCAAGGCCTCGATCAACGCAGGGTCGACTGGGTGACTGAGCACC
>JAZJZP010000088.1:0-2328 GCA_040389805.1 Pseudomonadota bacterium | reverse complement strand
CCCAGAGGCAAACCGGCATCACCAACCCCACGGCTGCAGAAATGCACGACTGGGCCGGATCAACCATTTCGTTTTTAAGGCAGACCGAGCGGGCCGGTGTCGATGCTTCACAGCAGGCACACCGACCGGCAAACCTTTGGGTAGGCGCAGCACCTGTCGTGGTCAGGTGGCGCGCTGAATCTTTGACCACGAGCCGATGGGGCGACGGAATCCGTGCCATCGGCGATCTCAATGGGATTCCACTTTCACGCACGCCTTCGTGCGCATGTTCGTACAACCCCAACCCGCTGTTCGGGCAGCGGGCACCTGACCATGGAGTTCACATCATGTCTGAGCCATCCACCCCTCGGCCTTCCAGGCGCAGGATTCAGGAACCCTCCAGCCCCGGGCGCTCAAGCCAGCATCAGCCCACGCGACGGCAAAGCTGGGCGGGCAAGACACCGCAGGACATCCTGGCTCGCCACCCCGCAGGCCAGACACCGCCTTTTAAAGTGCTGGAGGTGTTGATCGAACTGTTCAACACCCTGCACACCTCACTGACCAAAACCGTCTCGCACAAAACAAGGCAGGAGCGCGCCCAGTTTCTGCGGCGCTTCTTTCGTGACCTGAAGGCCAAGGCCGGGTTCAAGACGGTGCCCGACCCGCGCAACCTGGGACAAAAGCACATCCGGGCCATGGCGCAGGTCTGGCAACAAGAGCACCTGGCACCGGCCACGATCCAGACCTACCTGAGCTTTCTGCGCGGGCTGGCCATGTGGAAGGGCAAGCATGGCTTCGTGCGAGCGCCAAGCCACTATGGCTTGAGCCTGGACGAATACCAGCGGCATGAATACGCCAGCCGGGACAAGAGTTGGTCGGCGCAAGGGGTGGACATCGACGCTCTGATCGATCAGGTGTGCGAGCACGACCGCTATGTGGGTGCATCGCTGCGGCTGATCCACGCGATGGGGCTGCGGCGCAAGGAGTCGGTGCTGTTCAGGCCCTTCGAGAGCATCGTGCCGTTTGAGGCCACCGGCCTGCCGCCCGATCAGCAGGAAGCGGATCGGTATGCGTGGGTCAAGGGCAAAGGGGGGCGGGTTCGTTACATCGCGCTGGACCGCCCCAGCAGGGTTCTGGCGGTAGAGTATGCGCAGGGCGTGGTGTCCAGCCAGGATGCACACATGGGCGATCCGGCTCATGACCTGCGCAAGAACCTCAGGCGCTTTGACTACGTGGTGGCGAAGTTCGGCATCACGGTTCGCGAGTTGGGGGTGACCGCGCACGGACTGCGGCACGAAGTGCTGATCGGGCACTACCAAGCCCTGGCCGGTGGCCCGCCCCCTGTTCGCGGTGAGGGCACTGTGGCTCCCGAGCTTGATCGGGCTGCGCGGCAGGCCGTGGCCCACCTCGCTGGCCATGCCAGGCCCCGCGCGGCTGGTGCCTATTTAGGGGCCGCCCGCCCTCGGAAGGATCCACCCGACCTTGACGGCCATGCTGATGTCGAGCCCTCCCACCCATAGGGCTGGCAGGGCTGAAACACATGACAGCGGTAGTGCAAGGTCATGACCCTGAGCCACCTTGCAGGCTGTTTCAGGAAATGCCCTGGCTCACACCGCCAGTTCACCCACCGCATCAGCATCGGATGTCCCGACATGGACGGCGCCACCGCCATCGCCAAGCGGCTTCGATGAGGTACCCGTGCGCAGGCACATCGGCAACCATGCCGCACCGGCTATCGCCTGCTCGGCCCCGCTCACGGCGGCGTCCTTCTTGAGCGCCGCCAGGGGCGCGGCGGCATTGATGTCCACCGCCTCGGTCACCACCTCCACGAGGCGGCCCTTGGACACATGGTTCAGGTACGAGGGTCCACTGGCGGCCCACCAACGGCGCATGTCCAGGCCAAGCGCCAGCGCCAGGGCATCCGTCCTTTGGGTCGCGGGCTCCACACCAAGGATGCCAGTGACTGTCGAGGAAACGGCAAAGGTCAGCAGTTGCAGCACCGTGGCCTGGTCTTGCGCCAACAGCCAGGGGAACATGGCATCCAGGTCTTGCGGGAGCTTGTCGGCCCAGGCCCGGCGCTCGGCATCCATCAACAGCCACGCGGGACTGGTTTCGATGTCATCGGCTGCGGCTTTCAAATCAGACTGGCTGTCCGTGGCCGTGATGGCGAGGACGGGGTCCTGCTGGTGACAGCGGTAGTCGTGGTTCAGAAAGAGCTTTTGCGCCAGTTGGGCCGTGATCGCCACCAGCGCCACATCCGGGCGTGCGATCAATTCGGCCTGCACGGCAGCCACCCGGTGGGCAGTCAGGCGGCGCATCAGCTTGTCGGAGTGAACGGGGCGGGTCTTG
>JAZJZP010000087.1:0-4257 GCA_040389805.1 Pseudomonadota bacterium | reverse complement strand
TGCCTTGAGTTGAGGCGGCTTTGCCGTCGGCTTCCTTGTTGGAGGCGCCGCAGGCGACCAAGCCCGTGCACAGCAGGGCGACGGTCAACGCGACGATGCTGGCGTGCAGCTGGGGATGGGGTGTGTGGTTCATGTTCTATTCCTCATGGCTGGTTGGTCCAGCCAGCGGCCGCTTCAAGAGCGAGCCGTGTGGTTTGGTAGTCGATCTGTGCGTCCACCAGGTCGCGGCGCGCATCGAGCGATTGCCGGTTGGTGACGATCAGCTCCAGCAGGCCGATCTGGCCTGCCCGCAGGGACTTGACGGACAGCTCCTCGTTTTTTGCCAGGGCGGGCAACACCGACCGCTGCAAGCGGTCGATGCGCTGGCGCAGGCTATCCAGCCGCGCCCACAGCGCGTGGATCTGGGCGGGCGCGTCCCGCTCCGCAGCCTGACGTTCGACGGCAGCCTGGGCGGCCTCGCTGCTTGCGGCCCCGATGGCGGCCCCGTTGTGTTTGAACAAAGGCAGGGGCACAGCGAATGTCAAGGTGGTCAAACGCTCGCGCGCCTGGGAGGTCCCCTCCAGGCCGATGTTCAACCCCAGGGTCACATCGGGGTAGCGGGCGGCCTGCTCCAACTGAAGCCTGGCCTGCGCGCTGCTGGCCCGGGCCGTGAGCGCCTGCAGGCGGGGCAGGGCCGGTGTACGCTCCAGCAACTGGGCCTCGGAATAGGGCGGGGCCTGGATGCTCAGGTCTCCGCTGACCTGAGGGAGTTGCGAGAACGGCAGTTGCAAAGGCGTGGCCAAGGCGGCGCGTGCTTCGATGAGTTGCTCCTGCACGGAGGCCAGTTGATTGCGGGCCCGCTCGGCTTCCACCAAGGCCACGTTGGCGTCCAGGCGCGTGTCCTCGCCAGCACCACGGCGGCGCTCGATGGCCTGGGCGGTGTTGTCGAACAGCTTGACCGCCTGGGTCTCCAGCTCCATGCGTTGTTGTAACGCCAGCACCCGGTAGAAGCGCTGTGCTACCTCGGCCTGCTGCTGGCGCCGCAGGTCGTCAATTTCCAGGCGCAGGGCCTGCAGGGCGGCGGCAGTCGCCTGGCGGCGGTATCGAGGTTGCCCGGCGATTTCGAAGGCCTGTGACACGCCAGCGTTCCACTCCTTGCGGCGCTCTGTGCCCGAGGCATCGGGGACATCACGGCGGGTGCGCTCAAGCGCCAACTGAGGGTTGTTGGCCAGCAGCGCCGCAGCATCGCTGGCAGCGCCCTCGGCGGCGGCCAGCTGGGCTTGCTTGGCCCTCAAGGCTGGATTGGCCGTCTCGGCCAGGCTCAAGGCTTCTGCCAGGCTCAGTGCGGTTGAACTCGCGGTCTGGGCCATGGTCTGGGTGGGGGTGCCCGAAGGCACCGGAGCGCCTTGCGCCGCAGCTTGTGTGGGCGGCCAGCACAGCGCAACGGCCAGCGCCAACGTCAAATGTCGCATCGAATCCTCCAGTTGATCGAAATCAGAACGGGTGGATCCGGCGGTGCGGTAAAACTAGCGGTTCACGTCAGTGAGAAATGAGAAAAGGCCGCCTCGCCGGATCAAGCTGGCTGGCGCCAGTTGGGCCGTTCGGGCGCTTCTTCGAGGAGCAGCGCACGCAACGACAGAGGTTCTGGCAGGCTGGCCGAATCGGCTTGGGGTGCTTCGAAGAAAGGGATGTCGGCGACGGGCGTTGGTACGCTCACATGGCAGTAAGGGCAGTCGGTGTCGGCCATGCTCTTGCTGACCTCAGCCTTGCCTTTTTCTTTGGCAGGCTTGGTGTCTGCCTTGTGTTGGTGAACGTGGTGCCCAAAGTGATGGGCCGCTGAGCCGGTTTCATGCGCGCAAGCGATGCCTGCCGCTGCCCAACTGAATTGGAGCGGTAGGACAAGCACCAGAAACAAAGTCAGCCAGCGACGCATGGTGGGCAGTATAGGGGGAGGAGCAAAGAGGATGTCAAGCAGCGAAGCGGCCATGCAAACGCACCGATTTCTGTGCAACACAGGTGTGTATTTGAAACCCTCTAGTGGGTTCAGAGTCAAGCATTTTTACGACAATATGCGCACGTTGTGATTGCGCCAAGTGTTTGGGCTGTACAGAGTGCCTTGCCAAAGCGATTGCAGCGGCATGTCGATCGTGCCTAGCGATGGCATTCAGGTGGGATTCGCCAGCGTGTTTCTTGCTTGGGTTCGGCATGTTTCGTCTGCGTGGGGAAGTGCGTGATAGCGGGTGAGGCGCCACATTCAGTGGCTGCCTCTTTTCCGCGACTCCTTACGCTTTTGCTGACGTCGTTGCCGACGGAGGCGGCGGTTCGCCCGGTCGCGCCATTCAAGTTAAAGCCCGTAGGAAATGGCAAGGCAAATGGCCACCCCGCCGCTGGTCAGTACATAAGACAGCAATTGATCGTGTGTCGATATGGTCATGTATCTCTGCTCATGCTTGCTGCCTGAGAGTTGCTATTCTTTTGTAGAGATCAAGAGGATGGTCATCCAGCATTTTGCGTTCCAATGGTCATCGGACCTATTCGAACGTGCACCGGGAGCGATTGACTTTCATTCGGCGTAGCCGGGACTTCGGGTTCTCGATCGAGCAGATTCGCCAGCTCATCGATCTGGGAGGGGATGGAGGCCGTGATTGCGTGGAGGCCCGGGACCTGGCTCGGTCTCACCTGGAGGCGGTGCGCCTCAAGATGGCAGAGTTGCGAGCATTGGAGTCCGGGCTGGCCGCGCTGGTGCAATCTTGCTCGGACAGATGCATGGGTGGGCCCCCTTCCGGGTGTACGATTTTCAGTGACCTCACCAGTCAACCGGTCGCGCTATCGACGGCTGGCTGTTGCTGCAGTTGATGTGGAATTTTTTCAACTTGTGGCGGGCTGCAACGCGATGACGGCCATGCCGACCAAGGCGATGCCAGCGCCCGCGATATCCCATGGTGTTGGCGTGATGCCATCAACCAGCCACAGCCAGAGCAATGCGACGGCGATGTACATGCCTCCATAGGCAGCATAGGTGCGACCAGCCGCGTTGGGGTGCAAAGTCAACAGCCATGCGAACAGAGCGAGCGATGCAGCAGCCGGAGCGAGGAGCCAGAGAGACTTGCCTTGCCTCAGAACCAGCCATGGCAGATAGCACCCTGTGATTTCTGCAATTGCAGTCAGGGCGAAAAGGACGGCCAATCGCAACATGCGGTACCTCGCTTTTTTGACTCGTAGTGGCGTTGGGCTAGCTGTCTTGTTGGTCACGGCCGTGACGTGGGTTCTTGCCACAAGGTGGTTGACACACAGGTTGGCTGCGCCCCAGGACCTTTTGCATGACGCGTAAGCTGGCACCGCGATGTGCACCGCAAAAAAAGCATGACATTGAACCTATCCCACCGGCAAAACCGTTTGCAAAAGGGGAGCCAGGTGCCTTGCTTTGATACCGCAGCCCATCGTCTCGCAAAATGGTTTCGGCTGGTTTTCCGTGTGGCTTGTGCTGGATTGGGCTGCTCATGTCGTGCGGCTCAGTTCATGGATCTCTGCATTGTGCAGCCCGCGAGCAAGTTGATGAGCTCATCAAACAGCCAATTGGTGGTTGGGCAAGCAAGGAGTTGAACAAACAAGTCAGCTTGTAGGTCAGTACCGTTCAAGGTGGCGCAAGCTTTGATGCGTCAGTTGGCAGCACTGATCTTGATGCCTGTCCTTGAGATCACCTCCGTGAGCAGACCGCAGGAGATCCAATTGAGCGCCATGGTCGATGGCATTCCAAATCCCTCGACCAGCATCGTCAAACCTGCGATCGCCGAAAAGATCACCGCCCCTTGCAGCACGGGACGGCTGTGGTGCAAGCGCCAAGTTTGACCGAATCCTGTTTTCAGCACCTGCGCGATCAGGGGAGCGAAGAGGAGCAAGTGCCACCACGTCTCGTGCAGGCGCCAGGCCAAGGCGCCCTATTGTTCAGGCGAAGTGTCGCTTCGCGAGAACCATGCATCGAACACGGCCACGCCTGCGTCACGGTTTTCTGGGTCCAACAGGTCGCCCAGTATCGCCATGAGACTCCACGCGAAGACACCCAGCACCGTCAAGGCCAAGGGCCCAATTGGATCATCATGTGAAGGCCCCTCTTTGCACGGCTTTGGACTTGGCGGCCGCTCTGAAAATTTGCTCACCCTGTTACTCAATGCGTGCAAGCATGCAGCAAAGCGTGAATCGACACCCGCTGACACCTGAAGGCCTTGGCCCAAGTGCGACCGTTCCTCCCATGCGGTCAGCAATGGCCTTGACGATGGC
>JAZJZP010000086.1:1623-3959 GCA_040389805.1 Pseudomonadota bacterium | reverse complement strand
CGCCGCCTCGTAAACGACGAACACCACAAACGCCCCGCTGAACATCTCGGTCACCCCGAAAAAAACCAGCGCCACCGCGATGCTCCACGGAACCAGCGGCGCCGCGACGCTTTGGCCCCGCCAGTCATGAACCGCCCCCACCATGGACAGCGCAATGAGGATGCCCAAACTCAGGTAGAGCGGAATCCAAAGCGCATCACGCACAGAGTTGGGCAGCGTGAGGCCATGCGCCACGGCCCCCAAAAAAGACGCCAGCGCCAGCAGGCCAAAGACCCAGCACCACAGGGCGGCTCTCCACTGCCCGATGGCGGGTGCCGCACGGCGCAGGCACACCATGACCACCAGGCACTCCAGGGCCAGCACGGCATCGGTGGCGGCGGTCGACAGCTCAGTCGCTGACTCAATCAGCCTCACGGCTTGCGATTTTTCAAATAATCCTCATTGAGGCGATCGGCCCGCTGGGCTGCCGGTCGAGTCTTTAGCCGAGCGACATAGGCCTCAAACAAGGGCCGCTTTTCAATGGTGCCGAACATCAAGCCCCAGCCAAGTTGCGCCCCAACGTACACATCAGCCGCGGTAAATTTCTCGCCACAAATGTAGGGTCCGGGCATGAGCGCCTTCTCAAGCGCGTTGAGCGTGTCGCTGTAGCTGCCGAACCCGACAAACCCGCTCTTGCCCTCGGGCACTTGCCAGCCGAGCGCCTTGGCGGTCACGGCCAGTTCCAGCGGGCCCGCCGCAAAAAACATCCACCGAAAATAGTCAGCACGTGCCGGATGACCTGGCGGTGGCATCAGGTTTTTCTCTGGGAAGCAATCGGCAAGATAGGCGCAGATGGCTGCTGTTTCGGTGACCAAAACGCTGCCGTGCTTGAGGGCCGGAACCTTGCCCATCGGGTTCACGCGGAGGTATTCATCGCTTTTCATGGCGGGCCCGTAATCGACCCAAACCGTCTCGTAAGGCGCACCAATCTCTTCAAGCATCCAATGGGCAATGCGCCCTCGTGATTGGGGGTTTGTGTAAAACACCAGATCGCTCATGATTTGTCCCTTAACAAAACTGACATGGGGCAGCAGGCAAAGCGCCGCCTATTCGAGGCCTCATTCGTCGCGAAGGGCTGTTGCCGCTTCTGGGTACAGATTGGGAAACAAAATATTAAGGCTGTCCAGAGGGAAACCAATCCGGACCTCCCCTTTTGGCGAATCACTTTGCAGTAATCGGTCATTGAGGAGACGTGCCAGCACCTTGCGACCCGTGCGCTCTCCCAGACCAGTCATCTGGATAAAATCACCGCGAGATACCGGGCCGACTGCCAGCACGTGGTGCAGCGGCAATATGGCCTCTTTTCGGTACTCCGAGTTTTGGTCGTCTTGACTGCGCACCAATACCAACGCAGCCACACGGCCCTTAAGTGCGGGCAGATCCAGGGTATCGGTCATGAACGACACCTGGTCTCGGCAGATCTCGATGAAGAACTCACACCACGCACGCAACATGCGCTCACTGAGGTTGCCTCGGCCGTCATAGTCGCCCTGCCGCGCCATATCGGCCTCGGACAGCCGGATGAAGTAATCGTCCCGCTTGCGCGCCAGCCCGCGATTGACGGACCAGAGCCCGCCCGTGAGGCGATGCAGCGTGGCGTGTAGTTGAAGCCGACTGGCGCGGCCATTACCGTCCAAAAACGGGTGAACCCAGACCAAGCGATGGTGTGCGCACGCAGCAGCGACCAGCAGGAGGTCTAGCCCCCAGTCTTTGGCGTAGACCTCATCGGCGCGCTTGAGAAACCGTGGAACGGATGCCCAGGCTGGCGGCTGGTGTCGGAACACGGTGACGTCCTCAATACGAAGCACGCCCGGCTCCACCACGCGCCCTTGCTCGACCTGCCGATCCTCCGGCGACAACTGCGCATACAGACTGCTGTGCGCCGAGATGAGCCCTTGACTGCTGAGTGCCTGAGCCTCGCTGACCATAGACAGCTCAAGTGCCTTCTCGGCCTCAATGTGAGCCAGGGCGATACGCTGACGCTTGGCAATGTCGGGCTTGCCTGAAAAGTCTGCTCGCAATGCCTTGTCGATGTTCAAGGGGTGCGTGCTCTGGCCCTCGATCCGATTGGAGTAATACGAGTTCATCGAACGCACCAGCGCCTGGATCTCCCGGCGGGTGTGCTCGTTGGTGCAACCCTGCAATTTATGCGAAGCCTCGATGACTGGACGGGCAAGCACCGCCAGCGCCTCAAGGTTCTGAGCAGGCAGCAGCGGCTCGAACTGAGCCGGGTGATCGTAAAAGCTAACCTGAACTGGCGCCTGAGACATGAAGATATTGCCGATGTTTTTGCCAGT
>JAZJZP010000086.1:421-1613 GCA_040389805.1 Pseudomonadota bacterium | reverse complement strand
ATCCCTTACAAGTCAACAACTTAAAAAACATAACTGCCGAACAATACGCACATGAATTGCCGATGTTTTTGCCGATGTTTTTTCCTGCTGGCCAACCTTCACTTCCTGCACCGCCTGCAGAAGTTCAGCCGCCAAATCGCGCTCTGCTTCGTACGCAGCGAGCTCTTTATCTGTGAGGGGTCACGTCGACCCCCACAAAGCTTGCAACCAACTTTGTCAGATTTTCCAGCTCGTGCGCCTCTATTGCGTCGTAGTCATGCCCGGACTGAATAGATTCAATATGCACAGATGGCGATAGCGTGTATCGCATGGCATCTTCAGCAGAACCATACTCATCTTGATTCCCTTGAATGATCAGGAAGGGTTTTGATATTTCTTTCAAATGGGCTGTTCGGTATGCTTCATCTGGTTTTTCTGGGTGTTTAAATGGGTAGCCAAAGCAGATGATATTTCTGATTGCTGCTTCGGATGCAGCCAATGAAGCGACAATACCTCCGGCTGAGTGAGCCAGCACAAACACTTTATCCACCTTCAGCTGCCGAATGAACCGTCTAAAATCTGGGCAGCCTGGGTTGGGATCGAGATTAATTCTTTTGAAAAAATAAAAATGGCGCTTTGGGTATTTTATTTTAAGTACAAATCTGACAACTTTCCTGGCCAGGTACCCGGCAATTGGATTGTCGTCGCAGAAAGTGTTGAACCAAGATCCGCAAATTGCGGAGAACTCTTCATCCCTTAGTCTTGCGTGTTGATTGGCTTTGCGCTCATACCAGCAGACCGTCAAGCCAAGCAGGTGCAATTGGGCAGCCAGTGTGTTTATCGTGGCGGATTTCTTTTTATAATTATTGCGACCGATCACCACCAACACAGCATGCGCATCAAGCTCCCCAAGATGCTGTACGTATGCACCCCCCAGCTTCTTCGATTTTAGATGTTGTCGTAGCATTCAAAAATCCCACTCAAAGCGCCCCCTGCCTCCAAAAGGATCAGGGTGCCCTTGGTCAATGGCCATACCAACATCGGCCACTGCGCTGCGAAGCGCTGTTGCCGATGTTTTTGC
Source organism: Pseudomonadota bacterium (assembly GCA_040389805.1). Lineage (GTDB taxonomy): Bacteria > Pseudomonadota > Gammaproteobacteria > Burkholderiales > Burkholderiaceae_C > Aquabacterium. Next base: position 553 of record JAZJZP010000086.1, on the reverse strand, counting down.
CGCATCAGATCGGCACCGGCTTCAGCAGCGACAACAATCACTTGTTAGTCCTCATGGCATCCAGGTCGCCTTGCCAGCTGAGCTTTCCACGAAAACGCCTGATCTCTTCCTGCTGGCCAGCCTTCATTTCCT
>JAZJZP010000086.1:0-411 GCA_040389805.1 Pseudomonadota bacterium | reverse complement strand
TGCAGAAGTTCAGCTGCCAAATCGCGCGCTGCTTCGTACGCAACGAGCTCTTTATCTGTGAGAGGTTTACTCTTCAAGGACACGGCGGATCTCCTTCAACTTGGCGCCAGTGATGTTGTCTGTTTTTGCCTTCGAGTAAAGCGCCAGCAGAACAACCTCACCTGTGGATGTGCGCGTGAAATAGATCACTCGCACGCCACCAGACTTGCCCGAACCAGCACGAGACCAACGCCCCTTGACCAATATGTCAGGCCTCAGAACCGCCTGCACACCTTCTGTCTTGCATGACGAACTCCTGGCCAAACTGCTCACTATGCATCCGTTCCCCAGGAATAATTTGGAAGCGGGTGATGAACAAGGGCGGATTCAAAAGTGAAGTGCAACACCTGTAGCCCTGTAAGGTCCGCAGAT
>JAZJZP010000085.1:0-3758 GCA_040389805.1 Pseudomonadota bacterium | reverse complement strand
GCCGTCTGGCTCGATACATCACGATCCTGGTGACCCTGGGTGGCCTGGCGGCCGCCAGCATGGCCTATGTTCAGTCATACGGGGATGCCCATGAGTTGCAGGACGCCCAACTCCAGCAAGTGGCCTATCTGGTGGCCCGCAATGCCCCACCCTCTGGTCCCGTGGCTACTCCCAATGAACCTGTGGTTGATCCAGAAGACCAAACCATTGTTGAAGTGTCCGGGCCATTTACAAAAGCGGTCGACCTGAAGGCATCGAATTCCCACGGGCTCAGCACCATCTTCTTCGATGGCAATGAATGGCGCGCGGCATTGCAGGTGCTGCCCGATGGCCGCAAGGTGGTCGCCAGACAACTCACGGAGGTGAGGGACGAAATTGCCAGGCACAGCGCACTGCAAACCTTGTTGCCATTGCTGACGTTGATCCCCGTGCTGATTGGTCTGCTTACCGTCGTGATCCGACGCACGCTTGCGCCTGTTCGCCAGATGGGGGAGATGCTGGACCAAGCAAATTCGCTCAACCCCATCAAGCTGCCTGTCCAGGGGGTACCCGTCGAAATCCTGCCATTTGTGGCGTCTGTCAACGCCATGATGCAACGCTTGAGAGAAACGCAACAGCAGCAGCGGCGTTTCATCGCCGATGCGGCACACGAGTTGCGCACGCCGATTGCGGCCTTGTCCATCCAGGCGGAGAACCTGTCAACCATCATCGCGCAGGGCGAGGCAAACGAGCGGATGCAGGCCCTCCAGAGTGGACTCAAGCGGACCAAAGGCTTGTTGGAGCAACTGCTGTCACTGTCCAGGATTCAAGATCAGGTTGACGCCCCTCCAGTTCAACCTTGTGATGTGATGGCAGTCGTGCGCGAAGTGGTCGCTGATTTGCTCCCACTGACGATCGCAAAAAACATCGATATCGGGTTGACACAAGCTCAGCCTTGCCAGGTCTTGTGCAGCCCTTTCGAGATGCGGACCTTGCTGACCAACGTGCTATCCAACGCCATTCGACACGTGGCAGATGGTGGTCAGATCGACATCGCCGTGACGTCCAGCAACGGCCACATGGCCTTGCTTGTTGACGACAACGGCGCGGGCGTACCGCGCGACGATTTGCCCCATGTATTCGCCCCCTTCTACAGGGCCGCAGACAGTGACCAAGAAGGAACTGGGTTGGGCTTGGCCATCGTCAAGGCCATTGCTGACCGCATGGGAGGCACGGTCGATCTGGGGCCAGGGCCTTTGGGGGTCAGCGGATGTCGATTCACGCTTTGCTGCAGGCTGGCACGCATTGAGGCCTAACGACGGTGGATATGCCCCAGCATGAAGGCCTGGGCTTCAGCTGCAAACAATGCGCCGGTGGTGAACTCGTGGTTGACTCCGCCATGGGCACACCATGCTCGCTCAAGCAGCCAAAGACAGCGCCATGCGACACACCGGTGGACGGCACCCCCAAGGCCTGATCCCCTCGGTGCCTTTCGGCAAACCCAGCCAGCATGTGACCAGGTGTTCACCTACGGCCTCCGCTGCAGCCCCCGCACCCACCATGGCCGCCACAGCAGCCTTGTTCACAGTCGGCACGCAACTGAACAGGGCCATGAGCCCAGCGGGAAGCCCATCAAAGCGCCACCCTGAAACCTGCCAACCGCCATTCGGCATGAGTGCCGCCTGCCCGATCCGGTATGCCACATGAACGGGATAGTGCCCGCCCAGCGACTTGAAAACCGACAAGGTGCCAGGCGGTTCATGCGAGTACGTGCCTTTTGCAGCATCAGCACCGGACAATGGTCGGCCAGGCGCCTCACGTCTCGTCGATGTGGGCGACCTCCATCAAACACTTGTTCAGGTAGAACGGGGTGCGTTGGCGATCCAGGAAGCCGGAGATGCGGCCACCTCGCAGAAAGCCGATGGTTTCGAACCGCTGGATCGCCCCGTTCATGGCGTAGAAGCTGGTGGTTGGCAACTCAAACGCACTGATAGACCGGATGCACGGGATGAAGAACAGGGCACGCCCGGTCAGGTTGCAGCGCCGCTACTGATAGTCGATGCAGGCTTCAGCATCGCAGATGCCACCATTTTTTTCGCGCAGTACCGTCTTGCGGCCCCCGAAGATGCGGCTCGAGCGCCGCCCGGTGCTGTCCATGGGCACCGGCGCGTGGAAAATGCAATGCCGCACGCGACCATCGGCGGAATACAGCGACCAGTAGCGCTTGTCCTGGGCGCCCCAGGCAGCCAGTTCATACGGCATCACGGTCTGCCATTGGTCAGCCGGAAAGACAATGGGGAAGCGATAGAGGTGATGTCCGTCACCCCGGTCTTCGCCGTAGGCCTGCAGGATCTGCCGAGCAATCTCGTCGCTGGGAAAGTCCTGCGCCCGCACCGTGAACCACGGCACGTTGCAGGGAATCAAGGGCGTCTTGAGCTGCGGCAAAGCGCCCACGATGGCTCGCTCGATCTGGTCGAAAGAGTCGCCCGCCTCCGCACCCTGGTCGTAGATCCCCTGGGCCTGCGGTTGCTCGGCCGCTTTGCGGGCGAGGACCTTGATTCCGGCGCGGATTTTGCCGCCGATGGGGATTAGGGCGGGGCCCTGGCCGAGCAAGGTCGGCATGCCTTGGACAGCGACGATGGATTCGGAATGTTGCGCTCCTTCATGAACAGTCGATGCTTCATGCTCTCGCGCCTCGCCACGTCGTCAACCCGCCTTCGCGCGCCCCGGTCGCCCGAGCCACTTGCATGCCTTCATCCTGGTCAAGGATCAAACGCCTGCATTTATTGACCGAAGTGCTGTGGGGCCTCCCTGCAGATCGCCAACCAAAGGAATACGATGGATAAAAGGGGTTTCGGACCGCCCATCCAAGAGCCGACTTGACTGCCCTGTAACGCGATCTGAATTCACACGCAATTTCACTTCATCGGAGAAATCGATCATGGCCCAGGCAAACCGTTCGAGCTTGTCGGGATCGCCCCGGACTTCCAGAAGACCATCACGTTTGGTTTGGCTGATCCCGATGCTTTGGGGACCGCTGACTTGCATGTAGATGGTGAAGTGGTCCCGCCCACCGAACCGGCCGACATTGCCGCCGTGGTCGACCTGATCAAGTCGTCAGTCCAGGCGGATTTCGACCAGACCGGCCATGCCGTCAGGGACGCGCACCGCAAGGCGCATGGCTGTGTTCAAGCCACCTTCACCGTGCTGGACACCCTTCCCCCAAAACTCTCTCAGGGCCTGTTTGCCACCCCGCGCAGCTACCCGGCGGTGGTTCGTTTCTCCAACGGATCGGGCCAGAGCCAGGACGATCGCACCGGTGACGCACGGGGCATGGCCGTCAAGTTGATGGGGGTGCCCGGCAAGAAGCTTCTGGAAGACGAAGCATCGGCCCAGACCCAGGATTTCATCATGATCAACCATCCCGTCTTCTTCGTGCGCAACGCCTCGGACTATGTCGGTTTCCAACGGGCGATCGATGGCGGCACGCTGCGCTCGGTAGGATGGTTCATCGGGCACCTGTTCCACGAAACCAGGATCGCCCTGGCGATTCGAAACAAGGAGGTGAGCAACCCGCTCAATGCCCGTTACTGGAGCATGACCCCTTCCAAACTGGGCACCGAGCAGATGAAGTTCTCCGCCATGCCCTGCGTGGGCAGCACGTTCGTGGAAGCATCCGCCTCACGAGATCGGCTGAGAGACAACGTCCAGGGCCAACTGGCCTCCAAGGCGGCCTGCTTCGATTTCATGGTTCAAACCCGGGACCGCCCGGGCGAGAT
>JAZJZP010000084.1:0-2600 GCA_040389805.1 Pseudomonadota bacterium | reverse complement strand
CAAAAACTGACTGATCAGGTTTTCGAGCACGATGGCTGATTGCGTGGTCTTGATGACATCGCCTTGAACCAGATTGACCTGTTCGTAGCCCGCTTCCAGACCAATGTACTGCTCACCCAATAATCCTGCTGTGAGGATTTTGGCAGAACTGTCTTTTGGAAACCCTAGGCCTTTGTTCAAGGACAACTCAACGCTGGCCTGGAAGGTTTTGTCATCAAACTTGATGGACTGCACCCGGCCAATCACCACGCCGGCACTTTTAACGGCCGCTTTGGCCTTGAGTCCGCCAATATTGTCGAAACGCGCCGTGACCATATAGGTCGGGTCAAACGACAAGGTCAACAAATTACCGGCCTTGAGGGCCAGAAACAATATCGCCGCGCCGCCCAGCAGCACGAACAGGCCAACCCACACATCTTGTTTTGATCGTTGCATTGTTTATCTCCTGGGCCCTTGAGTTCGATCAGATCGAGAACATCATGGCCGTCAGCACAAAATCCAGCGCCAGCACGGCCAGCGAGGCCATCACCACCGTCCGGGTGGTCGCCCGCGAAACCCCTTCGGGTGTCGGCTGACACTCATACCCCTGCAAAAGCGCGACAAAGGTCACGGTCACGCCAAACACCACACTCTTGATCAGGCCGTTGCCCACGTCCTGCCAGACGTCCACGCCACCCTGCATTTGCGACCAGAAGGAGCCGGAGTCGACGCCGATCATGACGACGCCCACCACCCAGCCACCCAAGATGCCCACCGCCGAGAACACCGCGGCCAACAAGGGCATGGCAATGACCCCTCCCCAGAAACGCGGCGCCAACACGCGCTGAATCGGGTCGACCGCCATCATTTCCATGGCGGCGAGCTGCTCGCCCGCCTTCATCAGGCCGATGCCCGCCGTAAGTGAGGTGCCTGCGCGCCCTGCAAACAGCAAGGCCGCCACCACAGGGCCCAACTCCCGCACCAGCGAGAGCGCCACCATCAGGCCCAAGGCCTCGCTGGAGCCATAGCGTTGCAGGATGTAGTAACCCTGCAGGCCCAGCACAAAGCCGACGAACAGGCCGGACACCACGATGATGGCCAGCGAGTGGTTGCCCAAAAAGTGAATCTGCTCGCCCAGCAGTCGCCCGCGCTTGAAGGTGGGGCCCAGCATGCCCAACAGGCGCAAGAACAGCCTGGCGGCGTACCCCATGTCGGCGATCTTGCTGCGCACGGCGTAGCCGATATTGGCGGGATGCAAACTTTTCATCCACGCACCCCAAAGTCTTGCCCGGCATCGACGGCAGGGTGGTGAAAACGCACCGGGCCATCGGGCGCGGCGGTCACGAACTGGCGCACCAGGGGATCTTCGCTGGCGCGCAGTTCATCGGGCGTGCCTTGGGCTGCAATGCGCCCGTTGGCCAGCAACACCACATGGTCGGCAATCAAAAAGGATTCATCCACGTCATGGGACACCAGGACGCTGGTCAACCCCATGGTGTCGTTCAACTCGCGAATCAAACGCGCGGCAACGCCCATGGAGATGGGGTCCAGCCCCGCAAAGGGCTCGTCATACAGCATGAGCTCCGGGTCGAGTGCCATGGCACGTGCCAGGGCCACACGGCGCGACATGCCACCCGAAATTTCGCTGGGCATGAGGTCGCGGGCGCCCCGCAAACCCACGGCGTTGAGCTTCATCAGGACCAGATCCCGCAGGATGGCCTCAGGCAAACGGGTGTGCTCGCGCAGCGGAAAGGCGACGTTCTCGAACACGGACAGGTCGGTGAACAAGGCCCCAAACTGAAAGAGCATGCCCATGCGGCGCCGGGCGGCCATCACCCCCTGGGCGTCCAAGCTGGCCATGTCGACCCCATTGACCAGCACCTGACCCGAAATCGGTGAGAGCTGCCGCCCGATGAGCCGCAGCACGGTGGTTTTGCCGCCGCCCGAGGTGCCCATCAGCGCGACCAGTTTGCCGCGCGGCACCACCAGATTGATGTCCGACAAGATGACGCGGTCACCATAACCACACGTGACGCCGCGCAGTTCCACGAGCACGTCGGGGGACTGGGCGGGCAAGACAGAGTTCGGGGCGTTCTGGCTGGTGGTCGTCATTGAAAAAAAATGGGCCGGTGATCCAGCACCGGCCTTCGATCATAGGGGATTACCCAACGCACCGCTGGCATGCCGATGGTTCGGCACCACAGCGGTGGGGTTCCCTCAACGCGGCAGGGTGGTCGATCCCATCAGGAAGCCGTCGATGGTGCGGGCCGCCTGACGTCCCTCACGGATCGCCCAAACCACCAGTGATTGACCACGGCGCATGTCGCCCGCCGCAAACACCTTGCCGACGTTGGTGGAGTAACCACCGTCCTCTTCGGTCGTGGCCTTGGCATTGCCTCGGGCATCCTTGTCGACGCCAAAACCGGCCAGGATGGTGTCCACCGGGTTCACAAAGCCCATGGCCAGCAGCACCAGGTCGGCCTTGAGCACCTGCTCGGAGCCCGGCACTTCGTTGAACTTGCCGTCCTTGAACTCGACCCGCACGGTCTTGACGCCGGTGACCTTGCCACCCTCGCCGATGAATTCCTTGGTGGCGATGGCGAACTCACGCTCGCAGCCTT
>JAZJZP010000083.1:0-3949 GCA_040389805.1 Pseudomonadota bacterium | reverse complement strand
CCTTTGGCACGCTACGGGCCTCGGATGTCTTTGCGCGCTGGGGAGGCGAAGAGTTCCTCGCCTTGTTCCCGGACACCCCGGTCGAGGAGGCCCGTCAAGCCATGGAGCGCCTGCGCGTATGGCTCGCGCAGCAAGATCTGACCCGCACTCGCCTGGGCTTGAAGACCACCTTTTCAGCCGGGCTGGCCGAGTGGGACCCCGCTCAGACGGTGGAGCGCAACCTCGCCCAGGTCGACGAGGCCTTGTACCGCGCGAAACACGAGGGACGTGACCGCTGCGTGGTCAGTGCGCCGCCAGGTGCTTCAGGAAAAACGCCGTCTGACGGCTGACGGCCTGCTCAAAGTACGGCCCGGTATAGGGCGAGAAATGATCGGCGCCCTTGAGCTCCAGGTACTCGCCGTGGCGCAAGGCTTTGGCCGTGTCACGCACCCCCTGGATGGGGATGAGGCCATCGTTCTCGGCCGCGATGATCAAGGTGGGCGCCTGAATTTCGCTGGCGCTGGCCCCGGGGTTGAAAAATGGCAAGGTCAGAAACACCCGAGCCGCGACCTTGTTATTGGCCTCTTGACCCGGCGGCACCAGTTTTTTGTAGCCCTCATTGCACTCGTCGCAAATCAGGGCCGACAGTTGATCCTTGGCGATGATCGGCACATACAGCGGCTCTTCATGCTCGCTGCGCATCCAGTCCCGCAAGGCATACCAGCCCGCCAGGGGTTGGTATTTGAGCGGATAACGCCAGGCGCTTTGCAAGCCATTGACAAAGGGCACCTGGGCGCTCACGGCCTTGACCGCATCAAGGCGCTCGGCCCCCACCACCAGCACCTGCCCGCCGCTGTATGACGTGCCCCAGATGCCCAAGCGCTGACCATCCACATCGCCGCGCTGACGCACCGCATCAATGGCCGAACTCCAGTCTTTGATGTGCTGCTGGCCATCCACCACCTGGCGAGGCACGCCGCCACTCTTGCCAAAGCCACGGTAGTCAAAGCGCATGACCGCAAAGCCGGCGTTCACAAAGCGTTCGGCATAAGGCAGCAGGCCCCAATCCTTTTGGGCGCCAAAGCCATGCGCCATCAAGATCACCGGGGGATTTTTGACCCCCTTGGGCAGCCACAGCTCGGCATCACAGGTGGTGGTCTGGCAACCAAACGAGGCGTTGACCACCGCGTAATTCACGCTACGCTTGGCCGGAGCTTGAGCCGGTGCTTGTGCCTGCGCGGCGGCGCCCGCAACCAGCGCCCACGCGCCCGCCCACAGCGGCACGCTCCAGCGAAAAAGGGGGAACATCATGAAGCAGTCTTTCTCGGTCTTGTTTATCTGACTTCGCACGTTATCAGAATTGACGTGATGCTGTCAAACCCCGCGTCCCTGGCTGACCGCAGACCCTACCCGATCGGCTCGGCCACGCACGAGGCCTCGATCATGCCCAGGGCCTCGATTTCGACCTTCACCTGATCCCCGGGACGCAAGAACCTGGGCGGGTCAAAGGCGGCCCCCACCCCGCTACAGGTGCCGGTGTAAATCACATCGCCGGGCTCCAGCGTCATGGCAGTGCTCAACACCTCAATCAGATCCCACACCTTGTGAATCATCAGGCGGGTATTGCTGCTTTGGCGCAACTCGCCATTGACCCAACAGCGCATGTCCAGTCCATGCGGCTGCGGCAACTCATCTGCCGTGGTGATCCAGGGGCCAAAGGGTGCATGGGTGTCAAAGGACTTGCCCAGCGTCCATTGCGAGGTGCGTTTTTGCCAGTCGCGCACCGACACATCGTTGCCCACGCAGTAGCCAAACACCACCTCATGGGCGCGCTCGCGGGCCACATGTTTGCAGCGCTGGCCAATGATGGCGACCAGCTCGGCCTCGTAGTCGACCATGCTGGACACCGACTCGTCGGGCAGCTCGATCGGGTCATAAGGGCCATTGACCGCCGTGGCCTGTTTGCTGAACCAGACCTGGTGCTCGGGCACCGAACGTGACTCGCCCACGATCTTTTCATTGACGTGATCGATGTAGTTCAAGCCAATGCCCAACACCTTGCCGGGCCGGGGAACCGGGGCCAGCAACCTGACCTGATCACGCCGCAGCGTGGCAGGTGACTGCAAGCCCAGCAAGAGCGGCTGCACGTAGCGCCAGCGCGAAATCAAATCGATCATGGGTTGGTGCGGCTCCAGCAATTGCGGCAGGGCACGCTGCACCGGCACGATCAGCTCCCCTTGCACCCAACCCACCTCGGGCTGGTCACCAAACTGGAACGTACACAATTTCATGGTCTCTCCTTGAGCATGCGGGGTCTAGGCCTCGCGCAAACTGTCGACGATGTTCAGGCTCGCCGCTCGCCACGCCGGGATCACGCCCCCCACCCAGCCCATCAGCAAGGCAAACAGCAAAGTCTTGGCGGCAATGGCCGGGGTCAAGCGAAACTGAAAGGCCAGCTCTGAAAAGGTCTGAAAATTAACGGTGGAAATGTTGACCGTTTGCATCAAGGACGCCGCCGCCAGTCCCATCACCCCGCCCACCAGGGACAGCAGCAAGGCCTCGGCCAGAAAGGACGCCAGCACGGTGCCGCGCCTGAACCCCAGCGCCCTCAAGGCCCCAATCTCGCCCACGCGCGAGGCCACCGAGGCGAACATCGTGATCATGGCGCCCACCACCGCCCCGATCGAAAAGATGATGGACAAGGACAGCCCCAGGATGCGAATGAACGTGGACAGCGCCTCGGACTGTTCGGCATAGAACTGCACCTCGGGCTTGGCCTCTAGCAGCAAGCGCGGATCGCCCTCGATCAGGCTGCGGACGGAGTCCATCGCCGCCACGTCCGTCAGCTTGAAGACCACGCTGGAATATGCCTCGCGGCGAAAGGCCTGCATCATCTGCTCGGCGTCGCCCCAGATCTCTGAATCAAAGCCACTGCGCTGCGCATCGAAGACGCCCACCACCCGCCAGTCGCGCCCGGCAAAACGCAAGGTCTCACCCAGCCCGGCCCCGACAAAACCCCGGGCAATGGAGCGCCCGGTGACGATCTCACTGGTGCCGGGCCTGAACATGCGGCCCTGCACCAGGCGCACCTGCGGGCGCAAGGCCAAGCCCACCAAAGACGTGCCACGCACCGTGACGTTGCTGGGCTTGCCCGAGCCCCGTTTGGGCAGGTTGTTCAACACCACAGGCTCTCGGGAGACCTGTTGGCGGCCCTGGGCATCCAGGGCCACGCCCGGCAAGGCTTCAATGATCGTGGCCTGCGCGCGCGTGATCGCCGAGTTGATCTCCGCCCCGGCGCCCTTGCGCAGCACCATGACGTTGTCCACCTGCCCGGTGGCCACCAAGGTGGCGCGAATGCCCTCGTCCATCATCAGTACGGTGGCAAACACATAGACCACCAGCCCCATGCCACTGGCGGTCAGCAGCGTGGTCACGCGCCGCACCCACAGGTTGCGTGCGATGTAGGACAGTGGAAGGATACGCAGGGCCATGGTGGTTGCGAGTGTGCGCCATCAGCCCACGTTTCGCAGGCCCTGCACGATGTCGATGCGGGACATCTTCCAGGCCGGCCAGGCGGCCGCCACGCCGCCCACGATCAAACACGCCAGCCATTGCAAGGCCAGGGTCAAGCCCGACACCTGGAAGACCGGCAACAGCGTGCCCACGGTACTGGCAAAGGCCCGCGCCAACGGGAAGGTCAGGGCCACGCCCACCAACCCGCCCATCACGGCAATCAGCAGGCTCTCGCCCAACAACAATTTGGAGATGAACCCTGGTCTGAACCCCAAGGCCCGCAACGTGGCGTACTCGGCCAGTCGCTCACGCGCCGTCATCGCCATGGTGTTGGCCATCACCACCATGATGATCAAAATGATGATGAAGCTGACCGCCTGCACCGCCAGCAAGATGGCCTCACTCATCGAGACAAAGCCCAACTGAAAGGCCTTCTCGGTCTCGGTCAGGGTTTCGG
>JAZJZP010000082.1:0-2031 GCA_040389805.1 Pseudomonadota bacterium | reverse complement strand
CCAGCGGGACTTGGCATGCAGGGCGGTCTCGATGTCTCCAGACGACACCCAGCGCGGCGCACGCACACTCAGGCCCTCCGCACTGACGACCATGCCAATGCTGCGTCTACGCACGCGCTGGAACTCGTAGGCCACGATCACGTCACCCAGACGCACTTCGTGCTCGGCCAGGGGATGGCGAAATACAGGCACTTCGGGGGGGGAAGGCGCAGGCGAGACCGCCAAGGCCACGCTGGCAGCACAAGGCAAGGGCTTGCTTGTCGCGCCCTCGACCCAGGGTAGGCCCAGCTGTTCACCCGAAGACACCGGCGTCACCGTCGCAGGCGTTCGTTCACTCATCACTCAAACTTTTCTTTCATGTCAGCTCGCCCATGTGCGTTGTCACGGGGCTGTCTTCACCATGGGCACGACGATCCCTCAAGACCAGGAAGTCGGCAAAGGCGGACAAATCGGGGTGGATGGTCAAATCGGGGACACGCTGACGCAGGTCAATCAATTCAGCCTCGGTCATGGAAGCCGCCTGGCCGGTTCGCACCAAGTGCGGCTCACAGCCTACCGATTGCGCCGCCAAGACATCACGAGGCAAATCACCCACCATAGGCACACCCGTCAGGGACACCCCAAAGCGTTGACCAATCATCTCAAACAGCCCTGGCAGGGGTTTGCGGCAGGTGCAATGGTCCTGCGGCGTATGGGGGCAGAAAAAGACCGCCTCCACACGCCCACCATGGCGCGCCAACAGTTGATTCATGCGGGCATGCATGGCATTGAGCGCCACCATGTCAAACAAACCACGGCCAATGCCTGACTGGTTGGTCGCCACCACCACATGCCAGCCTGCATGGTTGAGGCGCGCAATGGCCTCCAGCGCGCCGGGCAGAGGCACCCACTCGTCCGCTGACTTGATGTAGTCCTCGCGCTCGTAATTGATCGTTCCGTCGCGATCGAGGATGACAAGTTTCATGCCCGCTCCGAAAGGGGTCATGCGGCCAACCTGGACAGGTCAGCCACGCGATTCATGGCCAAGTGCAAGGATGCCAGCAAACCGAGTCGGTTGGTGCGCAAAGATAGGTCTTCTGCGTTAACCATGACACCATCAAAGAAGGCATCAACAGGCTCCTTGAGCACCGCCAAAGCCTGCAAAGAAGCGGTGTAATCCCCCTGATCGAAGGCCGCCGCCGCCTGCGCCCCAACCACATGGAGCAATTCATACAAGGCAGCCTCGGCGGGCTCATGCAGCAAAGCGGTGTCCACCTTGAAACCGACCACACCATCAGCCTTCTTGAGGATGTTGCCGACACGCTTGTTGGCCGCTGCCAACGAGGCCGCTTCAGGCAAGGCCGCAAAGGCGCGCACTGCGGCCAATCGCTGAGCCACATCGGCCAGGCGTTGGGGACGCAAGGCCAGCACCGCATCGACCTCTTGCGCGCTGTAGCCTTGCTCACGCAGGCTACCCGCCAAGCGGTCGTAGATGAAGTCGGTCAAGGCGGGCGTAGCATCGGTGATCTTGTCGCCAAACACTTGCGCGGCCAGACGCAAGGTCGGCTCCAGGGCCAAAGGCAGATCGCGCTCGGTCAGCATGCGAATCACGCCCAGGGCATGACGGCGCAAGGCGAACGGGTCCTTGTCACCAGTCGGCAACTGGCCAATGCCAAACAAACCCACCAGGGTTTCCAGCTTGTCGGCCAGGGCAACTACCACGCCAACCAGATCGCGGGGCAGTTCGTCGCCTGCAAAACGGGGTTTGTAGTGGTCCTCAATGGCCTGAGCAACCACGTTGCCCAGCCCGTCGTGGCGGGCGTAGTAGCCCCCCATGATGCCTTGCAACTCAGGGAACTCGCCCACCATGTCGGTCAACAAATCGACCTTGGCCAAGCGGGCCGCCGCATCGGCGTCGGAGTTCTGGCCGGATCACAAGGAATACAACTGGATGATCCAGTTCGATCGTGGTGGCACCGACGTTGTCATGTACCAGTACGAGACGGAGAAGCTATGCGGACTCGTCGAGGATGCCGGTGCCCGCGTTGGTGT
>JAZJZP010000081.1:0-7207 GCA_040389805.1 Pseudomonadota bacterium | reverse complement strand
GATTTCTTCTGCTGCGCTTCGGTTTGGAGTGTGGCGCCCTTTGCTGAATTTGGTGCAAGGGGCAGCTGCCATGGCGGCGTCAGATGCGTCTGATTGGCGCGCCGAATGGCGCCTTGGTCGCGGTGGTGTTCTCAGCGTGCACCAGTTGTGGCAGGTTTATGGCGTTTTGTGCGCGGTGTCGCTGGCACTCTCTGGCGTCTTTTGGTTCTTTGGGGCAGCCTCGGTGCTGCCCTTTGCGTTTGTCGAGCTGGTCGCCATTGGTGCGGCGTTGTCGATCTACGCGCGCCACACTGGCGATGGTGAGTACATCGCCATGCGCCCGAATTTACTCAAGGTCGAGCGGCGCCGCGGCGGTCATGTCAATTGTGTCGAATTCAACCCGCGCTGGGTGCGTGTCGAGCCCGATCGGGACGATGGCTCCCTGGTTCGTTTATCGGGGCAGGGGCGTAGCGTGGTGGTCGGGGAGTTCGTTCCTCGGCAACACCGGCGTCAACTGGCGGACGAGTTCCGCTGGGCGCTCAAACATCTTGAGGACTGATGGTGCCTTGTCGGTGCCAAAGCGGTCGCAGCAATATGTCAAACATTGAAGTTCAACCAGAGACGAGCGAAGAAATGATCAAGGAACTTGGGCATCAAGTGAGTCGGTGGTCCGCGCAGGGCGCCTTGCGTGTGGCGGGGCGTGCTTTGAGTGCGCTGGCGTTAACCTCTGCCGCGGCGGCTTGGGCGGTCAATGACTTGCCGGGCGGTCCGGCAGTTCGTCAGCTGGACATGCATCCTGCCGTCACCAAAATCGCCTTGGCGCAACAAGACTTGCACTATCTGCTGATGTGGATCTGCTGCGCTATTTTTGTCGCGGTCTTTGGGGTGATGTTCTATTCCATCTTTGCCCACCGCAAGTCCAAAGGGGCGAAAGCGGCTGACTTTCACGAGTCCACCACGGTGGAAATCATCTGGACCGTGATCCCTTTCATCATCGTGATCTTCATGGCTTTGCCCGCGACCAAGGTCGTGGTGGCTCAGAAGGACACCACCAATGCTGATCTGACCGTCAAGGTCACGGGTTACCAATGGAAGTGGGGCTACGACTACATCAAGGGCGAGGGCGAGGGCATTGGCTTCTTGTCAGCGCTGGATGTGTCGCAGCGTGCATTGTCTGATGCCGGCACACCTCAAGGTGACGATTACCTGTTGAAGGTGGATCATCCTCTGGTGGTGCCCGTCAACAAAAAGGTGCGCGTCATCACGACGGCCAACGACGTGATCCACTCCTTCATGGTGCCTGCCTTTGGCATCAAGCAAGATGCCATTCCCGGTTTTGTGCGCGATACCTGGTTTCGCGCTGAAAAGATCGGCGACTACTATGGCCAGTGCGTCGAGTTGTGTGGCAAAGAACACGCCTACATGCCCATCCACGTGAAGGTGGTCTCTGAAGAGGACTACAGCAAGTGGGTGGCGGGCCAACTGAAAGAAATGCAAGCCAAGGCCGATGATCCCAACAAGGTCTGGACGCAAGAAGACCTGATGGCGCGCGGTGAAAAGGTCTACACCGCCAACTGTGCGGCATGCCACCAGCCCAACGGCAAAGGCGGCGGCGCGATCAAGCCCCTGGATGGTTCGGCCAAAGTGCTGGACGCTGACAAGACCGTTCAGATCAAAGTGGTCCTCAACGGCCAGAACGTCATCATGCCCTCATGGAAGCAGCTGTCCGATACCGAAATCGCGGCTGTGATCACCTACACGAAGAATCACTGGTCCAACAAGACCGGGCAGGTCGTTCAGCCGCTCGACGTGCTGACCGCCCGCAAGTGACGCGGCGTTGACCTGACAGAACTAGGAAAGGATTTGACATGAGCGCACACGGCGACCACGCCCACGATCACGCACACGACCATCCCCACGGATGGCGTCGCTGGGTGTTTGCCACCAACCACAAGGACATCGGTACCCTGTACCTGTTGTTCTCGCTGACCATGCTGATGATTGGCGGTGTGTTGGCGCTGTGCATCCGGGCTGAGTTGTTCCAGCCTGGTTTGCAGTTGTTCAACCCCGAGTTGTTCAACCAGTTCACCACCATGCACGGCATCATCATGGTGTTCGGGGCGATCATGCCGGCCTTTGTGGGGGTCGCCAACTGGATGATTCCTCTGCAAATTGGCGCCTCCGACATGGCCTTTGCGCGGATGAACAACTTCAGCTTCTGGCTGTTGATCCCGGCGGCGCTGCTGCTGGTGGGTTCGTTCTTCATGCCGGGTGGCGCACCCGCTGCCGGTTGGACGCTGTATGCGCCGCTGAGCTTGCAAATGGGCCCCTCGATGGACGCGGGCATCTTTGCCATGCACATCCTGGGCGCCAGTTCGGTGATGGGTTCGATCAACATCATCGTGACCATCTTGAACATGCGCGCACCCGGCATGACGCTGATGAAAATGCCGATGTTCTCGTGGACTTGGCTGATCACGGCCTATCTGCTGATTGCCGTGATGCCGGTGTTGGCCGGTGCGATCACCATGACGCTGACGGATCGCCATTTCGGCACCAGCTTCTTCAACCCCGCGGGTGGCGGTGACCCGGTGATGTATCAACACATCTTCTGGTTCTTCGGTCACCCCGAGGTGTACATCATGATTTTGCCGGCCTTTGGCATCATCAGTCAGATCATTCCTGCCTTTGCACGCAAGAAGCTCTTTGGCTACGAGTCCATGGTCTACGCCACGGCATCGATCGCCATTCTGAGCTTCATCGTCTGGGCTCACCACATGTTCGCCACCGGCATGCCCGTGACGGGTCAGCTGTTCTTCATGTACGCCACCATGCTGATCTCGGTGCCCACGGGCGTGAAGATCTTTAACTGGGTGGCCACGATGTGGCGCGGCTCCATGACCTTTGAGGCACCGATGGTGTGGGCGGTGGGCTTCATCTTTGTGTTCACCATGGGTGGCTTCACCGGCTTGATTTTGTCGATGGCACCCATTGACACCCAATTGCAAGACACCTATTACGTGGTGGCTCACTTCCACTATGTGCTGGTGGCGGGCTCCTTGTTTGCACTGTTCGCCGGGTTCTATTACTGGGCGCCCAAGTGGACCGGGGTCATGATTCCTGACTGGAAAGGCCAGTTCCATTTCTGGTGGTCTTTGATTGCCTTCAACATCACCTTCTTCCCGATGCACTTCTTGGGGTTGGCGGGTATGCCGCGTCGATATGCTGACTACCCGATGCAGTTTGCAGACTTCAACGCCTTGGCCTCGGTGGGTGCGTTTGCCTTCGGTTTGGCCCAGGTGTACTTCATCTTTGGTGTGTTGATTCCGGCCATGCGTGGCAAGGGCGTGCCTGCCCCGGCCAAGCCCTGGGATGGCGCTGAAGGCCTGGAGTGGGAGATCCCTTCTCCCGCGCCGTTCCACACCTTCGAGACCCCACCCAAGCTCGATCCCACGGCAACCCGTGTGATTGGCTGATCGAAAGCACACCATGGCTCCAAGCAACCCGTCACCTCAAAACGAGCTGCGCTCGCGCAATCTTCGCCTGGGCTTGATCCTGGCCTCGGTCGCTGCCATGTTCTTTGTGGGTTTCGTGACCCGTTTGGTACTGCTCAAGCACTGACACCATGAGCGCATCTGCCAAGGCCACTGCCCGACTGCTCCACCTGCACCGCGCCAATGCGAGCATGGTGGGCAAGTTGGTGGTGGTGGCCTGCATGATGTTCGCCTTTGGTTATGCCATGGTGCCGATGTACCGGTCCATCTGTAAGGCCTTGGGCATCAATGTGCTGTCCTTGACCGAGCAGCAAATTCCCGGGATTTCTGCCAGCAGTAAAGCCAATACGCAGGTGGATTTGAGTCGCACCATCACGGTTGAGTTTGATGCCAACTCCCGTGGCGTCTGGGATTTCAAACCCGAGATGCGTTCGATGCAAGTGCACCCTGGTCAGCTCAATACGGTGATGTATGAGTTTCGCAATACACAGTCAAGGGTCATGGCTGCGCAGGCGATTCCCAGTTACGCACCCAAACAGGCGACCGCGCATTTCAACAAGGTGCAGTGTTTTTGCTTCAATGAATACATCCTGCAACCGGGCGAGTCCAAGCGTTGGCCAGTGGTATTTGTGATTGATCATAAATTGCCCAAAGAGGTGACCACCATTACCTTGTCCTACACCTTCTTTGAGGTGGGGGGCAAGATCCCTGCCGCACCCAAGGGAGGCGCATGACAGGGCAATCAGGTGATGATTTGCGTGAAGCCGCTCAGCGCAAGGGCTCGTTTGTCCAGACGTTGAAGGCGGTTTCTTGGTCTTTTTTTGGCGTGCGCAAGTCTTCGGGCCATGCGCAGGATATGGCCAAGATCAATCCGGTGCACCTCATCGTGGCGGGCTTGATCGGTGGCGCATTGTTTGTAGGCGCGCTTGTGCTGCTGGTTAGCTGGGTTGTCACCAGCGGCGTGGCGCACTGATGCTTTTTCTATAACCTCTTCAAGTAACGGTATCCAGGAGAACAATATGTCGGCAGCGGTTCCCAAAGGGCAAGCTCCCTACTATTTCGTACCAGCCCCGTCCAGTCGGCCCATGATGGCCTCCTTCTGCCTGTTCTTTGTGGTGCTGGGGGCAGGGCAGTGGGTGAATGGGGTGAGTTGGGCACCGTACTCGGTGCTGTTTGGATTGATGGGTTTTGCCTGGGTGCTGAAGTGCTGGTTTGGCGATGCCATTCGTGAAAGCGAAGGTGGGCTCTACAGTGACCGCATTGACATGTCCTACCGCTGGAGCATGGCGTGGTTCATCTTCTCTGAGGTGATGTTTTTTGCCTCGTTCTTCGGGGCGCTGTATTGGGCTCGGGTGCATTCGGTGCCGGCGCTTGGCGACATGGAGAATGCGCTCCTGTGGCCTGATTTCAAGGCACTGTGGCCCAGCAGTTTTGCCGGTGCGACCGCTTCGCCAGCCGGTACGGTCGAAGCGTTCCACACCATGGGTCCTTGGCCTATTCCGACCATCAACACAGCCTTGCTGTTGAGCTCGGGTGCGACCCTGACGGTGGCCCACCACGCCTTGCTGGACGACAAGCGCGGCAAGACGATCGCCTTCATGTGGCTGACCATCCTGTTGGGCGCGACCTTCCTGTGCCTGCAGGGGGTTGAATACTACGAGGCCTACCATCACCTGAACCTCAAGCTGTCGTCAGGGATCTATGGCTCGACTTTTTTCATGCTGACGGGTTTCCATGGCTTCCACGTGTTCGTGGGCACCTTGATGTTGTTGTTCATCACCCTGCGATTGATGAAGGGCCATTTCACCAAGGACCGTCATTTTGGTTTTGAAGGTGCCGCTTGGTACTGGCACTTCGTGGACGTGGTGTGGCTCGGCTTGTACATCGTGGTGTACTGGATGTGATCCAGAGACTGGCACGCCCTGTTTGCGCAGGGTGGGCCCGATGGCAAAGAGCGCCGCTTGCGGCGCTCTTTTTGCTGATCAGAGCGGTATGCCGGTCGGGTGGATCCAGCCCATTTTGTAGCTGATCAAAATACACAGGAACAAGGCGATCGACAGCCCCACCCGCAACGCCAGCGCATTGGCCATGCGCTTGGTTTTTGGGGCTCCGTCTCGTCCATCTTTCAAGAGGGCTCGTCCGGCGAAAGCCAGTGCGCCGATGATGCAAATCAATGCCAAGGTGATGAGTATTTTCATGATGGGTCATTATGTAGTCGCTGCTGCCGTGGCGGGGATGCTGTGAGCCCTGGGCTTAGAAAATCCCTGGTTCTGGCGGCTGCCGTGGTGGCGATGTTGGGCACGGCGTCCTTGGGGCGCTGGCAACTGCATCGGGCCGATCAGAAACTGGCGCGCCAAGCGATGTTGACCGAGCGCGAGCGCAGTCCAGCCTTGAGCAATGCCACCCTGCCGTGCGAGGCGACCGACTGGGCGGCTCACGAGCAGCGGCGGGTGGTGTTGTCTGGGCGTTGGTTGCCTCAGCGAACAGTGTTGCTGGACAACCGCCAGATGGCTGGTCGACCTGGTTTTTTTGTCTTGACGCCGTTTGAGTTGAGCGAGGCCGGGTCGTGTCCCGCCCAGGTGGTGATGGTGCAGCGAGGCTGGTTGCCGCGCCATTCGCGCAATCGGTTAGAGCTACCTCGGTTTGCCACGCCAACAGGGCGGGTCCAACTCAGCGGGCGCCTGCTCATCGAGCCGTCGAAATTGTTCAGCCTGGGGACAGAATTACCCCTGTTGTCTGATTCAGGGCCCCACATCGTCCAGAATGTCGAGCTCGATGCCTTGAGACACCAGTGGGGCTTGCACCTGCGCCCAGGCGCGGTGCTTCAGTTGCAAGCGGAGGCTCCGGCCGACGTCGGCGTCCCCGATGAAAAGGGTGCCATCTCCTTGTTGCGTGAATGGCCGGCGCCGGCTGTGGACGTCGGCAAACACCATGCTTATGCGGCTCAATGGTTCGCCATGTCCGCCTTGATCACAGGACTGTATGTCTGGTTCCAACTTATCCGCCCCTTCCGCCAACGATCGCAGTGATCCGTTGCTGCAAATGAGTGTGCACAGCCTGCCATCGCCGCAAGTCGGCCTACCTCAGCGAACCCGTCTGGGCCGCTGGAAAATGCTGTTGGTGTGGGCCGTGTGTGCGGCGCCCGTGGTGGCGTCGTACCTGACCTATTACGTGATCCGTCCGCAGGGTCGGGTCAACTACGGCACGCTGATTTTGCCGCCCGCTCCCATGTTGGCCGATGCCGTTTTGCCGCTGCAAGACCTGCAGGGCAAGAGCGTGGCCTTGTCAGCGCTCAAAGGCCAGTGGCTGTTGGTGACGGTGGCCGGCGGGGTTTGTGATGCCGTGTGCGAGAAGAACCTGTACTGGCAGCGGCAGCTGCGCGAGACGCTGGGCAAGGAAAAGGATCGGGTCGACCGCGTCTGGATCGTGACCGACGATCAGCCGGTGCGCGAGGCCTTGAAGCCTGGCTTGCAAGGCGCCTGGGTGCTGCGCACGCCTGAGAAGAACCTGTCCCAATGGTTGCGACCCGATGCGGGGCAAGGTTTGGCGGCGCACCTGTACTTGATTGACCCACGTGGTGCCTGGATGATGCGTTTTCCGGCGCAACCGGATGCCAGCAAGGTCAAGCGTGATTTGACGCGTCTGATGAAGGCCAATGAATCATGGGATGAGGCCGGTCGTTGAGGCTGGACGCGGGAAACGGTATGGGCGGTTGGATTGACTGGAACCCGGCG
>JAZJZP010000080.1:0-3181 GCA_040389805.1 Pseudomonadota bacterium | reverse complement strand
GCCACCGCTGGTCGTGGCCTACGCCATCGCCGGCACGATCCGCTTCGACATCGAAAACGACGTGCTGACCGTGGTCGACGGCAAAGAAATCCGCCTCAAGGACCTCTGGCCCACGGACGAAGAGATCGACGCCATTGTCAAGGCCAGCGTCAAGCCCGAGATGTTCCGCCAGGTCTACGAGCCGATGTTTGCCATTCAGGCCGACAGCTTTGATACGGTGAGCCCGCAGTACGACTGGCGTCCTCAGTCCACCTACATCCGCCGCCCGCCCTATTGGGACAAGGAAGGTGTGGGCGCCCTGGCCGCCAACCCGCGCACGCTCAAGGGCATGCGTCCGCTGGCCATCCTGCCGGACAACATCACGACCGACCACCTGTCGCCGTCCAACGCCATCATGATGAACAGCGCGGCGGGCGAGTACCTGCACAAGATGGGTTTGCCGGAGGAGGACTTCAACTCCTACGCCACCCACCGCGGTGACCACCTGACCGCCATGCGCGCCACCTTTGCGAACCCCACGCTGAAGAACGAGATGGTGCGCGATGCCGAAGGCAAGGTGAAGGCCGGCTCGCTGGCCCGCATCGAACCCGAAGGCAAGGTGGTGCGCATGTGGGAAGCCATGGAGACCTACCTGGACCGCAAGCAGCCACTGATCATCGTGGCGGGTGCCGACTACGGCCAGGGCTCCTCGCGCGACTGGGCCGCCAAGGGTGTGCGTCTGGCGGGGGTCGAGGCGATTGCCGCTGAAGGCTTCGAGCGCATCCACCGCACCAACCTGATCGGCATGGGCGTGATGCCGCTGGAGTTCAAGCCGGGCACCAACCGCCTGACCTTGAACCTGGACGGCACCGAGACCTATGACGTGGAAGGCGAGCTCACCCCACGCACGGACCTGACCCTGGTCATCACCCGCAAGAATGGCGACGTGGTAAAGGTGCCCATGACCTGCCGCCTGGACACCGCCGAAGAAGTCTCGGTCTATGAAGCCGGCGGCGTGCTGCAACGCTTCGCGCAGGACTTTTTGGCGCAGAACAAGGCGGCTTGATGCACAGCACTTGTGGCTTGTCTTCGCTTCATTTTTGATGAATAATTTCATCAAATTTGAAGCAAGGCGCGCCATGAGAACCACTGTCAGCATCGACGACGAACTGTACGAAAAAGCCCTCGAAGTGGCCGACCCGTCCATGGACAAGGCCGATCTCTTTCGCGAGGCCATTAAAACCTTTGTTCGCGTGCAAGCCGCAAAGCGCCTAGCCGCGCTGGGCGGCGTCGCGCCTGCCATGAAAGACATCCCTCGCCAGCGAGGTCCTTTGGCGACATGAGTGGCGTCTTGATCGACACCTCGGTATGGGTAGCGCACTTTCGTCAAAGCAACACCGCACTCGTGGCATTGTTAAACGCAGACCAAGTACTGATGCACCCCATGATCTTGGGCGAGTTGGCCTGCGGCACGCCACCTGAACGCAATCGAACCCTGTCGGACCTGGGCCTGCTTCAGACCACCCAGCAAGCCAGCTTGCGCGAGGTCATGGCCTTTGTAGACCGCGAACAGCTGTACGGCCTGGGCTGCGGCCTGATCGACTTGAACCTCCTCGCGTCCACTTTGCTCACCCCTGGAGCACTGCTCTGGACGCTGGACAATCGATTGGCTAAATTGGCCACCCGCTTCAAGGTGGCGCACTGCGCGCCGCTGCATTGAGGGGTAAGGTCTGTGCCCTACAACGAACAAGAAACCTGCTTCGTCCTGATCGCCCGCGTGCTTTGGGACAAGGGTTACAACAGCCATCAACGCATCCTCGCCCTGGCCTTTATGCAAGTAGGGCCTGACACATGAGCAACATCCACAGCATGTATTGGATTCAAACAAGTGTGTGCAAAAAATGCACATACTGCGGCCGTCCAATGGGAGCGAGTTCCTTATGAGCGAAGCGCCTCGCGTCATCATCATCGCGGGCCCCAATGGCGCAGGCAAAACCACATTTGCACGCGAGTTCTTGCCCAAGGACGCAGCTTGCCCCATCTTCGTGAACGCTGACCTGATCGCCGCCGGCCTCGCCCCCTTTGCCCCCGACAGCGTGGCCATTCGGGCCGGGCGCCTGATGTTGCAAGAACTGGATCGCCATTTCGCCGCACGCCAGAGCTTCGCGTTTGAAACCACCTTGTCGGGGCGCACCTATTTGAAGCACATTGCTCGCTGGCAGGCGGCTGGCTACCAAGTCAAGTTGATTTTCTTGAAGCTTGACTCGGCCGAAGAGGCAGTTGCCCGTGTCAGGCAACGCGTGATTCAGGGCGGTCATGACATCCCCGAAGGCGTGATCCGGCGCCGCTTTGACGTGGGTCTGGCGAACTTCTCGCAGTGCTATGCCCCCGTAGTCAATTTTTGGGCCCTCTATGACAATGCAGGTCCTTCCCCCGTATTGCTGAACTGGAAAGATCAACGATGAACCCCAAACCCATCAGCCAATCCATGGATGCCGACCTGCGACATTCGCAAGCCGCGCTAGAGCGCGCTGCGCAACGTGCGCGCGAAATCGCCGCGCAGACCGGCACGGCCATCGTGATCAGCCGTCAGGGCATCATTGAGCACATTTACCCAACACCAAGCACCGCATCGGCCCACTCATCGCCAACCGTTCAAGAGCCGAAGCCGCCTTACGGCGAAGAGGCCTGATCCACCCGGAGTCACTGAAATGACCCACGCACCCCAAATCAAAGTCCCCGCCACCTACATCCGTGGTGGCACCAGCAAGGGCGTGTTCTTCCGCCTGCAAGACCTGCCTGCGGCCTGCCAGCAACCCGGCGAGGCCCGCGACAAGCTGCTGATGCGCGTGATCGGCAGCCCCGATCCCTACGGCAAGCAGATCGACGGCATGGGGGGCGCGACCTCGTCGACCTCCAAGACCGTGATCCTGGCCAAGTCAGCCAAGGCGGACCACGATGTGGACTACCTGTTCGGTCAGGTCTCCATCGACAAGGCTTTTGTGGACTGGTCAGGCAACTGCGGCAACCTGTCGTCCGCCGTCGGCTCGTTCGCGATCTCGGCCGGTCTGGTGGATGCCAGCCGCATCCCGCACAACGGCAGCTGCACCGTGCGCATCTGGCAGGCCAACATCGGCAAGACCATCATCGCGCACGTACCCATCACTAACGGCGAAGTGCAGGAAACCGGTGATTTTGAAAC
>JAZJZP010000079.1:5697-6982 GCA_040389805.1 Pseudomonadota bacterium | reverse complement strand
GCTCGTCGAGCACCAGCAGGTCCGGGTTGTGGACCAGCGCACAGCACAGCGACACCTTTTGCTTCATGCCGCCCGACAGCTTGCCGGCGGGCCGATGCGGGAACGGCCCCAGCCCTGTGGCCTGCATGAGCTTGCGGATGCGCGGCTCGCGCTCGGCCGGGGGCACACCAAACAGGCGCGCGGCAAAGTCGATGTTGTCGTAGACCGAAAGCGATCGGTACAGGTTGCGCCCCAGGCCCTGCGGCATGAAGGCCACCCGGGGCGCCAGCGCTTGCCTGAACTTCCGATCCCGGAGGTCGCCACCCAGCACGTGCATGGAACCGGTCTGGAGTTTCTTCACCCCCGAGATCAGCGCCAGCAAGGTGGACTTGCCGACCCCGTCCGGCCCGACCAGGCCGATGGTGCGGCCCGCCGGCAGACTCAAACTGATGCCATCCAGGGCGAGTTGTTTGTCGTAGCGGTGCGTCAGTTGTTCAATGACGATGGCATGTTCCATCACCCCGCCCCCGGCTCAATTGAGCTGGGACGATGCGGATGAAGGCACTTGCGGCCAGCCGCCGTTCTCCGGCATGCGCAAGCGCACATAGCCATTGCCGGTCAGGCCCGCTTTGAGCAAGCCTGCATTGGCCAAGGCCACGTCCTCTGACAAGCTGAGCTTGACGCGGTAGGTGAGCTTTTCTCGCTCGGTGGTGGTCTCAACATGCTTGGGCGTGAACTGCGCCTCCGCCGCCACGAACGACACATGCGCGGGCAAGGGGTTTTGCGGCGCGGCGTCCAGCACGATGCGGGCCTCATCGCCCACCCGCAGTTGGCCAATCGCTTTGGAGGTCAAGAAGATGGTCATGTAAGCATGCGAGGTGTCCAGCAAGGTGGCCACGCGCCCACCCGCCGGGATGACCGAACTGGGCTCAACCACGCGGTACTCGATGCGACCCGCCATCGGGGCGCGCAAGGTGTGGTCCTCAATGGCAATGCGCAAGCGCTTGATGCCGGCATCGGCCTCATCGCGAGCGGCTTGCGCCTCACCCACGGCGGCGGTGGCAATGCCAATGCCAGCCTGCTCGCCATCGCGCTGGGCCTGGCGGCGCTTCACTTCAGAGTCGGACACCAGCACCTGGCGGCGAAGGTCCAGCGCATTGCTGAACTCCATCTGCGCCACACCGGCCTGGATGCGCCGCACCTGCGTCTCCCCTTGAGCACGGGCCATGGCCTGCACGGCGCGTTGCCGCATCGCCTGCACGCCCACCAGTTGCGCCTGCAGATCGGTGGTCTCCATTTGGGCGAT
>JAZJZP010000079.1:0-5687 GCA_040389805.1 Pseudomonadota bacterium | reverse complement strand
TGCACCGGCACCGCCAGCACACGTCCGGGGAACTTGGCGGCAATCTCGACCCGCTGCACTTCGAGTCGACCATTGCCTTTGATCACCTCTTCAGCCGGACTGCCGGGCTTGAACACAGCCCATGTGGCCCACGCACCCGACGCCGTCAAGGCGGACACCACACAACCCAACGCGAAATCACGGTATTTCATGAGCACTCTCCAGAGCAATTGTGTACATGATCAGTCGGACAATCTCGCCCGACATTGACCCAGTACAAACATTGCGCTAGGGCACCCCATGTTTGAGCGGGGTTCCTTCGTGCCACGCGCGTCGCAACGCCACCCCTGCGCGGTCGGTATCATGCGATCGGCACCAGTGCACGCGCTGGCACCCTTTGACCTTTGCACCACCGACCGAGACGCGCCACACCATGTTCAGCTGGATCTTCAAGAAGAAGAAAATTGCCCCGCCCGCCGTCACAGCCGCTGCGGCCCTGGCGACAGCCCAGGCCGCCGCCAACGCCGAGGCCGCTGCCAAGCAGGCGCAGCAAGCCGCAGCCGCGGTGTGGTCCGACCGCGTGAGTCGTGCACAAGGCGATGACACTGCGCTGCTCGCACTGGCCAAAGAAGCGCCCTCGGTTGACATCAAGCTGGCCGCCGTGCGCGCGTTGACCCAAGAGGCTTCGCTCAAGCTGGCCGAGCGCGAATTTCGCACCCACGACCGCCGGGTCCATCAAGTCGCCAAGCAGCGCCACGCTGAAGTCAAGTCGCAGCGCGAAACGCTGGAGCGCGCCACGGGGCTCCTCCAGGCAGCGACAGCCTTACTAAAAGAGTCGGTGATTCCCGTCAACCGCCTGGTCGAGCTGGACCGCAACTGGCAGTCCTTGGATGCCGCCCTGCTCTCGCCCGCACTGCAGGCCGAGTTCGCAACACTCTCGGCCCAACTCACCGCCACCGTGCAAGCGCACAGCGAACACAAGGCGGCCGTGCAGCGCTGGTCGTCGCTGGCCCAGCAAACAATCACGCAACTGAATGCCGACTGCCTGGGTGTGGCCACGGAGCACCAGCCTCCCGAAGCACTCCCACCGTCCCGCAACGCTGCGCAACAGCTGCTGGACACCATGCCGGACGATGCCCGCTTGGCCGCGCTGAGCACCGCACTGCAGTCAGCCCTGACCAAAGCCACCCAGCTGGAAGAGCGCCTCGCCTTTCTTGCGCAATTGCAGCAGGTGCCCCCTGCCACCGAGGTGGGCGCAGACAGCGACGCAGCAATCCTGACCGACGAAACGGTTCGTCTTGAGTCCGCCACGCACGAAGCACTGGACGAGGCGGCCCTCACACCGCCCGCACCACCAGCCGCACCATCGCCCACCGCCGTCGCTCGCTGGCAGGCCCTGCCGAGCATCGCCGATGCCGAACTCACCCGCGCCTTGAATGACCGCTTCGAAGCCTGGCAACGCGCCCAAGCACCACGCCCGGCCCCCCGCGCAGACAAGCGCGCGCCCGCCCGCGAAAAGCCCCAGCGCGTCAACCCAGACAACCGCGCGGCCGTGGAGGCCCTCTTGTCGCAAGCCGAGGCCGCTTTGGCCGAGGGTCAAGTGGCACAAGCCCATCAACACCTGATGGCCCTGGAGCACCTGGGCGAGGTCGACGCCACGCAGCGCACCCGCCTGAGCTTGGTGCAAGCCGAGGTCGCACGCATGAAGGGCTGGCAACAATGGGGTGGCGGGCTGGTCCGCGATGACCTGGTCATTGACGCCGAAGCCTTGGCGCGCACCACGGCCGCCGCCACCGAAGCGGGCGAACCCATCCTGCAGATCAAAGCCCACGCGGACGCCATCAACGAACTGCGCCTGCGCTGGAAGGAGCTCGACCGCCTCAAAGCCGCCACCAGCCAGCCCTTGTGGGAGCGCTTTGACACGGCCCTGAAGCTGGCCTTCGCGCCAGTGGCCGCCCATCTGGAGCAGCTCGAAGCCGAGCGCCAGACCAATCTCGCTGCGCGCCACGCCTTGCTCGACACGCTGGATGCGGCCCCTTTGGTGGAGGCGATCCCGCCCACCGACACGGCCGCCGAGCACGCGCCCTGGAAGGACGTGATCCGCGCCCTGGACCAATTCCAGACGGCCTGGCGCAAGCTCGGCCCGGTGGAACACACCACGCCCCGCAAGGCCCAGAAAGCCCTGCTGGAGCGCATGACCGCCAGCCTCGCCCGCCTGGAGTCCCCCCTCCAAGACGCACGGCGCGTGGCACAGACCAAGCGCGAAGCCCTGGTGGCCCGCGCCAAGGCCCTCAACCCCGACGCACGCGGCGGTGAAATGGTGGCGCAAGTGCGTGAGTTGCAAGCCCAATGGCAGCAGCACGCCCGCACCCTGCCGCTGGCCCGTGCCATTGAAACCACCTTGTGGGCCGACTTCAAGGCCGCCACCGACGCCGTCTTTGCCCAACGCGAAGCCGCCTTCAGCGCCCGCGACGCCGTGTTCAAAGAAAACGAAGTGGCCCTGCTGGTCCTGATCGAGCGCCTGGAAGGGCTACACGCCGACGCCCCCGTGGCCGACATCAAACGCGCCCTTGCCGAGGTCGATGTGGCCTGGCGCCAGATCGGCGAGACCACCCGCGTCAACGGCGCAGCCCTCGACGCCCGGTTCCGCAAAGCACGCGCTGATGCGCAAGACCTCGTCACGGGATACGCCCAGCGCCAGTGGCACACCACCTGCGACACCCTGCTCGACAAACTCACCCTGTGCGAAGCGCAAGAGGCACACAGCGAGACCGACGTAGACACCCGCTGGAGCGCCCTGCCCGCCCTGCCGCCGCTGTGGGAGCGCGCGTTAACTCAGCGCAAAACCGCTGCCAGCGCCAGCCCCCCGAGCACTGACGACAAAGCGGCCGACACCGCCCTGCTGCAACTCGAAGCCCTGCTCGACCTACCCTCGCCGGCCGAACACCAGGCGGCCCGACGCGACCTCAAACTGCGCGCCATGAAAGCCGCGCTGGAGGGCGGGCAAAAATCCGGCGGACCCCAAGCCAACCTGGATCAACTGACCGCCGACGTGCTCGCAACACAGCACCTGAGCGCCGAGCAACGCCAACGCCTGCACCAACTGATCGCCGGACTGCGGGCCGGGGCACCCCGGTCCTAGGCAAGGCGTTTAACCCGGAATGGCCTGGGCGAACTCCAACGAACCGTTGGGGGTGACCACGTCGGTCAAGGGGTTCCACCACCCCGTCAGCCCAGCCGGGCCCTTGGCACCGTGGTAGCCCACCCCCAGCGCATCAAGCATGTTGCCGCAGTGTTTGCAGCACGGCGCATTGGCGGTAATGCTCACGCCACCCGTGGCATTCGCCAGATCCACCGAGATTTGGGCGTGCGATTGACTCGTGTCAATTGCCAGGTAACCCAAGATGGCATTCAAGATGATCATCTCGGCGTGATACCCCGTCCATTCGCTTTTTTTCCGGCCCGTGTCCACATTGTTGCGAGCATCACGCACATCGTTATACCCCGCCGGAGCACCAACCCAAGGACTGCCCTGAATGGCCCCAATGATGGTGGTCGGGTGGGCCGCAATATGGCCCAGCGCGGAGGTCGTGGCAGCGTTGGCGCGCGGCCCAAAGATGGCGAGAACGAGGGCATTCAGTGCGGCGGGTGGCATGGTGAGGTCTCCTGACTGATTTGATAATGAATGGGGAACACGATGAAAGCGAGAATGATATTCGTTCGCTTTTTTCGATACCCTCGGGGGTCCGCCATTTGGAGTGCCCCTTGTCCGCCCCCTCCTCCCTGCCCCAGCAAAAAGCCACCCTGTGGACCCAGCCTGACGCGCATGTCTACGCGGTGATCGACGCCTCGCAGGTGCCGGGGCTGACCGAGCGACTCGCGCACGCCGACATCCAGGGCTGGGACTGCCTGCACCGGGGCGCTCTGCCGCCGGACGACGCCGCCAAAGCACCCTACCTGGTCGAACTGAAACCCGAATCCCCGTTCACCGACTGGCTCTTGCAAGAGGCCAGCGCCACCATGGAGCACTGGGGCGTGCTGGTCATCAGCGCCCTCGGCCTGCGTGCGATGCGCGAGCACCTGCGCGACCTCAACGACGCCCAGACCCCGCAAGGCCAGCGCTTCGTCCTGCGCTGGTACGACCGCCGCATCCTGCGCGTGCTGCTGCCCAGCCTGTCCCCGGCGCAACTGCAGCCCTTCTTTGGCCCGATCACCGCCATCGCCGTGCCCGCCGGCAAAGACTGGACCTGGTTTCGCGAAAGCGTCGGCCAATTGATGACCGACACCCGCACCATCGCCGGATGACCCCATGCTGATCCTGAGCCCCCAACAAATGGACCTGCTGGCGCGCGTGGGACGCGAGCGATTCACGCAACGCGTGGCCGCCTACTTCGCCCTGCAGTGGCCCGCCATGCTGGAGCGCCTGGGCGATCGCTACGGCGCCTTCATCGACCTGGCCGTGCAACACGCCCAGACCCACGGCCTGCTGGAAGGCCCCTGCGTGGCCCGCTACGTCAACCTCTGGTTCGTCTGGGGCCCCGCCTTTGAAGACAAGCCCGGCTTTGAATGGGCCAAGGCCATCCTCACCGACGCCAGCCGCAGCGAGTTCATCAAACCCCACCAACTGGTGCGTCGCACGCTCGACGAGTTGGAGCGCCTGCACGCCGCCGCCGCAGGGCGCCCCCACGCGGGCCTGGCCCCCGGCGATTTCGAGGCCGGCGACGCCCGCATCGTCACCGACCTGGCCGACCTCGGTCGCCTTGGCGAAGTTGTGCCCACAACCCGCCATGTACCCCGCCTGAGCTGCGATCTGGACGCCATCGACATCGGCACCATCGACACCGCCTGGCGCCACGAATACCGCCTGACCGACAAAGACTGGCTGCGCGTGCCCGGCCCGACGACGCTCGCGCGCCTGCGCATTGACCCGACCCAGCCCACGCCCCCCACCTCGCTGTGCGTGCTGACCCACGCCATCGGCGGCGGTGACGCCGCCCGCTTGCAGGTCAAGCTGCGCGCCCTGGGCGGCTGCGATGACCGCACCCATCCCCGCGTGGCCTTTGCCGGCCCCCATGGTCTCTGGGAATGGCGCGGCCATGAAGCCACCGCCGTGAGCTGGCCAGTGCAGGCGCCGCCCGAGCCGCCCCGCACGGACGGCCTGATCACCGGCATCGCCCAGGAAGGCGCCCCGCAGCTGCACACCTTGCAGGTCTCCAGCTGCGGACTGCGCGACCACGGCGCGCCACTGGGCAGCCTCGCCACCCAGGTGCTGGCCTACCCCGCCGACCAATGGCTGCTGGAGCTGCGCCATTCATCCGGCCCCGCCACCTGCCGCCTGGAGCGCGACGGCGTCTTGCAAGACAGCCATGCCTGGCAACAAGGCTTTGCCCAGCTGCAGCGCAGCTTCAAAGAAAGCACCGACCAACTGCTGCTGGCCTTTGAGCGCACCAGCGGCGCCACCGCCGCCCACCTGGA
Organism: Pseudomonadota bacterium; assembly: GCA_040389805.1. Taxonomy (GTDB): domain Bacteria; phylum Pseudomonadota; class Gammaproteobacteria; order Burkholderiales; family Burkholderiaceae_C; genus Aquabacterium. Next base: position 233 of record JAZJZP010000079.1, on the reverse strand, counting down.
TCTGGACCCCACCTTGATGTCTGGCCAAGCGGGCTTGAGCTGGGGTTGGCGCGAAGGCCCGCAAGGCTTGGCCGACACCCCCGTGATGCGCCTGGAAGGCTGGCTCGACCTGATCGCCTGCGCCCTGCAAGTGCAGCTCAGCGGCGAACTCGCCCTCGGTGGCGCCCGCGCCCGCCTGCGCTTGCACGCCCAAGGCAGCACCCCCTGGCGCACCCGCATCCTGCGCGACGCGG
>JAZJZP010000078.1:0-4688 GCA_040389805.1 Pseudomonadota bacterium | reverse complement strand
GAGGCGCTCGGATCTTGCTGGCGGAAGACAACCGCTTGAACCAAATCGTCGCCGAAGGATTCTTGCACCAATTAGGATTGGAGGTCACCGTGGTCGGCGATGGCGCGCAGGCAGTCAGCGCCATGCAAGCCTCACCACCCGGCACCTTCGCAGCCATCTTGATGGACCTGCATATGCCGGTGCTGGATGGACTGGAGTCGACCCGCCGCATCCGAGCACTGTCCGCTGGTGCCCATACACCGATCATTGGCATGACCGCTGCTGTGTTGCCCGAGGACCGTGCGCAGTGTTTGGAGGCCGGAATGGTTGATCATGTTTCCAAGCCCGTCGTCCCTGAGCGCTTGATTCAAATACTCCTGCGCTGGACTCAACCCGAAAGAGCGTCGACCCCTCCCAGGGTGAACCCCGCCCCGGCTGCGCCCCCCGCCGCGTCAAGCCATGATGTGATCGACCACCCCCTTGAGTTAGACCTGGACGCACTGCGCGAGCGCTTGCATGGCAACGAGGATTTGCTGTGGATCTTGCTCAAGACGTTCCTGGACAGCGAGTCCGATACGAGCCATGTGCTGGAGGGCATGCTGAGCCAAGGTGAGGTGCAACGCGCCAAATTCAAAGTCCACGATCTGAAGGGCAGCTCAGCCAACCTGGGCGCAATGCGTATCTCGGATGCAAGTGCCGCACTAGAGACCGCACTCATGAAAGGGCAGGGCATCGATAGCGCGATGGCCCACCTGCGTCAGACGCTGACAACCGGGCTCGGAACCATCCGTTTCTTGATGTCGAATCGATCCAGCAGAGGGGCTTGATTTCACAGCCCGTCCAACCCAGCCGCCATCCCCGGTGATGCCGATACAACTGCTGGAACAGGCACGGCAGGTGCCGCCTGAGCCTGCCAGCCACCGCCCAGCGCCTTGTAGAGCAATACGGTGTAAAGGGCCCTTGACACATCGCCCTGGATGGCCTCGTCCTCGCGCTGCAAGGCCGTGGCTTCTGCTTCCAGTGCCGGTTGCAGCAGGTCCTGCCCGGACACGAACGACGCCTGCTTGTGCGTGGCCACCCGGCGCGCGATCTGCGCCGAGGTGGTCAACTGGACCGCACGGACATCAAACGCCTTCTTGGCGGTGTAGGCGTTTTCAACGTCTTCCAGGGCAGTCAACACGGCTTTTTCATACTCGGCCGCCACGCCTTCCAACTGGGCCTGGTTGGCCGCGATGTTGGCGCGGATGCGCCCGCCTTCGAACAAGGGCAAGCGCATGCCGATGCCCAGCGACTGCATGCTGAAATTCGTGCCATCACTGTGGTCAGGGTGCATGCGCCCACCCAGGCCACTGAAGCCCAGGTAGAACTTGGGGAACAACTCGGCCTTGGCCGACCCCAGTTTGGCCGCCTGTGATCGCACCTTGCGGGCCGCGCCGCGCACATCCGGGCGCCGCTCCAGCACGTCGCCCGGCAGGACCTCAGGCAGGTTCATCGGCAAGCGACTGGTCGCCGGCAAGGGGGGCAACGCGGTCAGCGTTTCGGGCGGATGCCCCATCAACACGGCAATGCGGCGCACATGGCTTTGCAGCAAGGCCTTGAGCGGCTCCAGTTGCGACTCGGTGACGTTGACCTGCAAGGCGGCCCGGTCCACCTCGGTGGCCATGGTCTGCCCGGACGTGAACCGACCGCTGGCGTACTGATGCAGCCGCTTGGCCACGGCCACGCCTTGCGTCAGCAAGGCCAGGCGGCGCTCGGCCCCACGGGCCTCAAAGTAATGACTGGCGATGTCTGACGCCACCATCAACTGCGCGCCATGCTGCTGCTCCGTGGCGCCCAGCATCAACTGGTGCACCATTTCAGCGTCGCTGTGGCGCGCCCCAAAGACATCCAGCTCCCAGGTCGCATTCAACCCATAGGCATCGGTGCTGCTCATGGGCGCGTTCGACTGAGGCATTCCGGTCGAGATCGGGATCGCGGGGATCGGCAGCCCCGGCACCGTCACCGTGGTTTGCGATGGCAGCCCCGAGTTCTGGTGTCCGCGCGAGGCGCCCGCCAAGGCCTCAACGGTGGGGTAATAGGTCGACTCGGCCACGCCCAGATACGCACGAGCCTCCTTGATCCGCGCCAGGGCCACGCGCACATCCAGGTTCTTCTTGAGCCCCTCTTCAATGTAGCCACTGAGCACCGGGTCTTCCAGCGTGGCCCACCAACGAGACAAGTCGTCCATGGCCGAGCCTGCAGGACGGGTCGCAGCAGACTCCATGCGATCGGGCAGCTCCGCCTCCAGGGGCGGAATGTCCACCTTGATGGTCGTGCAAGCAGGCAAGACGCCCAAGGCCACCGCACAGGCCAAGGTGTGACGTTGAAACAAACGCGAAAGAGCAATCACAGCAAGCTCCTGGTGGGATGGTCAACCCTGGCGGGCCAACATGTCACGAAAACGCAGCAGGGCCATGGCGAGAAACGCGCCACCAATACCCGCCACCGCCAGCAGTTGTGGCCAGACGATGTCCAGCCCTGCGGAGCGGTAGAGAATGCCCTGCGCCAAACGCACGTAATGGGTGGAGGGTGACAACAGCATGACGTTCTGCAGCCACTGCGGCATGCTCTCGCTGGGCGTGCCGGAGCCCGACAGCAAGTACATGATGACGAACACGGGCACCGCCAGCAGCCCGAACTGAGGCATGGACGAGGCCACCGTGGCCAGCAAAATTCCCAGCGCCGTCAGCGAGAACAGGTACAGGCCGGTGCCAAACAGGAACAAGGTCAGCGAGCCGCCGACCGGCACCCGCAACACCCCCTGCACCACCAGCACCATCGACAGTCCCACGGCCACCAGAATCAGCAGGCCGTTGGCCACGATCTTGGCCACCGCGATCTCGCTGGGCCGCACCGGCATCACCAGCAGGTGTTCAATGGTGCCGCGCTCGCGCTCGCGAATCACCGCCGCGCCCACCAGAACCACCGACAGCACCGTGACATTGTTGATGACCTGCATCACGGAGGTGAACCAGCTGGTCGTGCTGTTGGGGTTGAACATCACGTGCACCACCGACTTGGTGGGCAGCATCGAATCGAAGTTCTTGACCCGAAAGAACTCCATCGTTTCGCGCAGGATGATTTCGTTGAGGTAGGCCATGCCCAGCCCACCTTGCGCCATCGCGGTCGCATCGACCGAGATCTGGACCACCGGTGAGCGCTGGCCTTGCACATCGGCCTCGAAGTGCTCGGGGATGTCGACGATGAACATGAAGCGGCCCGAGTCCATACCGGCCTGGGCCTCGGCCCGGGTGAGCTCGACCGGGCGCTGGAACAGCGGTGGCTGGATGCCATCGATCAGCCGCCCGGACAAGCCAGAATGATCGGCATCGATCACGGCCACGGCCACATTGCTGACATCGCTCTTGGCACCCGTCGCCACGACGTAGACCGCCACGGTGAAGGAGATCAAAATGGCGCCCATCATGGTGCGGTCACGCAGGGCGCAACGCAGCTCCTTGATGCTCAAATTCAGCACATTGATGAGCCAGATCATGGTCAAGCCTCCTGCTTGCTAACGAACAACCGAGCCAGCATCAGGTAGCCCACTGCAAAACCCATCATGGCCAGACAGGCCATCCCCACCTGCCCGCCCTGCAGTCCCCAGCCCTTGGTGAAGACACCCAGACTGACGCTCTGGAACCACGAGGCCGGAAAGCCCACCCCGATCCAGTAATTGCCGCCGGTCAGCATGGCCACCGGGCTGAGCAGCCCGGCAAAGTTGGTGGTCAGGATCACGCACAAGATGGCGGTGAGGAACTGCGCGGCCACCTGCGTCTGCACAAAGGCCGAGATCAACAGGCCCAGGCCCGTGATGGCGAACGCGTAGGTCAGCGCGCCCAGGCTGATCGCCAGCAGACTGCCTTTGAGCGGGATGCCCAGCACCCAGATCATCACCGGCATCAGCACCGTGAAGCTGAGCATGGTCAGGGCCACATACGGCAACTGCTTGCCCACTAGGAACTCGCCAATGGCGCCGGGCGAGGCATACAGGTTGACGATGGTGCCCATCTCTTTTTCACGCACCACGCCCAGGGCGGTCAGCATGGCGGGGATCAGCGTCAGCGCCAGCATCAGCATGCTGGGCGCAAAAGCGTACTTGCTGAGAAAGCCCTGGTTGTAGTCCGTGCGGGGCTCGACGCGCACCGGGGGTTGCCCCACCTCGACACCAGGGATGGACTTGGCAAAATCCAACGCATGTGCCAAGGCCACCGCACGGGCACCGTTGGCGATGGTGGCCGCCCGCACCAGGGTCGCCCCATCCACAAAGAAGCCGACCTCGGGCTGGCGTCCGCCGATCAGGTCGCGCCCAAAGCCTGGCGGGATGTCGATGACCAACCAGGATCGTGACGCCCGCAACTCCGTATCGATCTCGCTGGGATCGTGCAGGGGCGGCTGGGCCAGGAACATCGGCGAGCCCTCGAAATGCTCGACCAAGCGCATGCTGTCGGTGCTTTGATCGCGGTCCAGCACCGTGAACATGATGCGGTCGACGTCAAAGCTCATGCCCCAGGTGCCCGCGCACAACACGATCAAGGGGCCGAGCAAGGCAAACGCCAAGCGGATGGTGTCGTGGCGCAACTCCATGGCCTCGCGCCGCGCATAGGCCCACATGCGACTCAGCCACACCGCCCAGGCGGGCTGGGGCCGCTCGAAGGATTCTGGCAACT
>JAZJZP010000077.1:0-15716 GCA_040389805.1 Pseudomonadota bacterium | reverse complement strand
TGAATGAACAGGCCATGCTGCTCCAGCAAGCCATCCTGACTCAAGCCCCACCGGAGCAGGTCGATGCCATCTTGCTGCGCATTGACGTCATCGACACCGACTTGACAGCCGCCGGCACGCACTTCGGCATGGCGTTGGCTCAAGCGGCTCGTTTGCTGGACCGCTGGTTGATGGGCGGCATCGTCGGCATCGCCACCTTGCTGACGGTCGTCAGCGTGCTGCAAATCCGCAAGGTGTTGATCAAACAAGCCCGAGATGAATACACCATGGCCCAGGCCCATCGGCGCTGGGAGTTGGCCTCCGCCGCAGCCGGATTGGGCCTGTATGAAATGGACCAGGCCACCGGCACCCTCCGACTGGACAGCAAGTCGGCTGAAATGCATGGCCTGGGGCACGCGCCCTTGGTGCTCCCGCGCTCGGCGTTGCGCGACTTGGTCATTCGCGAAGTGGGCGATCCCTCCCAGCAAGACATTGATGCGGCCTTGCAGCCGGGCGCCGACCACAAAATCATCTACCGGGTGAAACATCCCGATGGCACCATCCGCGCCCTGGAGTCCACGGGACGGATGGTGCAACCGCAAGACGGCGGAGCCACCTGTCTGATCGGCGTGTTGCGTGACGTCACCAAAGAACTCAGCCAGGCGGACATGGCCCTGAAACGAGCCTCTGCCGAGCGGGTGGCCCAGTCCCAGCGCGAGTTCCTGTCGCGCTTGAGCCACGAACTGCGCACGCCGCTCAATGCCATTTTGGGGTTTGCGCAGTTGTTGGACATGGACCAGCGCCAACCCCTGGCGCAGGTGCAGCGTCAGCAGGTGCAATGGATCCTGTCCGCAGGGCAGCAGTTACTGCGCCTGGTGGAAGACGTGCTGGATCTGAGCAAAGTCGAAGCGGGCGAAATCACGATGCGCCTGCAGACCGTGGATGTCCACCAGGCCATTCAAGACTGCCTGCACCTGGTCGAGGGCGCTCGCCTCCAGCATCAGATCGACATCCTGGATCAGACCGAGGAGACGCCTCGGCTTCACGTGATGGCCGACCCCCAGCGCCTGCGGCAAATCCTCGTCAACCTGTTGAGCAATGCCTGCAAGTACAACCATCCCGGCGGACACGTGACGATCGAGATGCATCAAGACAACGACGAGGTCGTGATCAACATCAACGACAGCGGCCTGGGCATGACGGCCGACGATGCCGCCGACCTGTTCCAACCCTTCAAACGCGCGCACGCCACCATGGCGTACGCCGAGGGCACCGGCCTGGGTCTGTACATCGTCAAGCAACTGGTCGAGCGCATGAACGGCAGCGTGAGCGTGGCCAGCCAGCCCGGCGTGGGCTCGCGGTTCACGGTCACCTTACCCGCAGCTTCAGACCCGCTCTAACACCACCGCAATGCCCTGCCCCACCCCGATGCACATGGTGACCAGGGCGTAGGTTCCCCGTGTGCGGTGCAACTGGTGCATGGCGGTCAGCGCCAGCCGGGCACCCGACGCGCCCAAGGGATGTCCCAAGGCAATGGCACCGCCGTTGGGATTGACGCGGGGGTCTTCATCATGCAAGCCCCACTGGCGCATCACCGCCAGGCTTTGCGCGGCAAAGGCCTCGTTGAGTTCGATCACATCCATGCGGTCGATCGACAGGCCCAGGCGGGCCAGCAGCTTGAGCGCAGCCGGCGCCGGCCCCATGCCCATGATGCGCGGCGGCACGCCCGCCACGGCCATACCAACCACCCGCGCCCGAGGGATCAGGCCATGTTCGATGGCGGCCGCTTCAGACGCCAGCAACAAGGCGCAGGCCCCGTCATTGAGCCCCGAGGCGTTGCCCGCCGTCACCGTGCCCTCGGGCGTGACCACGCCCTGGAGTCGGGCCAACGCGTCCAGAGAAGTCGCGCGCGGGTGCTCGTCTCGGGACACCACCACATCGTCGCCCTTGGTTTGCACGACGCGGACCGGCGTGATCTCTTCGTTGAACAAGCCCGCCTGTTGTGCGTGCCCGGCTTTGCGCTGCGAGGCCAAGGCCATCGCATCCTGGTCCTGACGGCTGATGGCGAACTCACGGGCCACGTTCTCGGCGGTCTCGGGCATGGAGTCGATGCCATGGCGCGCCTGCATCGCAGGGTTCACGAAGCGCCAGCCCAAGGTGGTGTCGAACATCGTCGCCTGGCGGCTGAACGCGGTCTCTGCCTTGCCCATCACAAAGGGCGCCCGGCTCATGCTTTCCACCCCGCCGGCCACCATCAGGTGCGCGTCACCGGCCTTGATGGCCCGCGCGGCCGTGCCCACCGCATCCAGGCCCGAGCCGCACAGGCGGTTCACCGTGGCCCCCGGTACGTCCATCGGCAGCCCCGCCAGCAAGGCCGCCATGCGCGCCACATTGCGGTTGTCTTCACCGGCCTGGTTGGCGCAGCCATAGATCACATCGTCGATCAAGGCCGGGTCCAGCCCCGGATGACGCGCCAGCAAGGCGCGCACGGGCACCGCCGCCAGGTCATCGGTTCGCACCGACGACAAGGCGCCGCCATAGCGGCCAAAGGGGGTGCGCAGGCCATCACAGATAAACGCGTCGGTGCTCATGCGGGCTCCTTCGAAATCACAGGCCTTCGTCAAGCAACCATTGACGCAAGGTACGCACCATGTCCAGGTCGTTGTGCAACCAGGCGTTGTGCCGGTATTCGTTGAAATACGCCTCTTCAGCCGGCAACGGCGACACGCTTTCGTAGACAAAGCGCAGCACCATCTGGCCGGGCTGAGGGACTTCGATGCCGACGGTCAGACGGATCGGGGTGGTGTCGCCATGGGGCTGGGGCGTGAACTCCACCTGCTGGAGCGGCACCGCCACCACCTCATCGTGCATCACATGGGCCCCAAAGTGCAAGGTGCGCTCGAAAACCCCGCGCTCTCGCTCGCGGACCTCGCAACGCTCAGGGCCGAGCGGAAACCGCTGGGGGGTCATCACACGGGCCATCAGGCCTGCCCACAACTGCTCCCGGCTCAGCAATGGCACCACCAGTTGGGCGGTGACGTTGGGGGAGTTGATCTCGATCAGGTGTTCAAAGCGCATGGCGGCAAGCTTAAAGCACCGCCGCCACACGCGTCCATCTTTGCTATGCTTGGCTTCCTCTGAGATGCCGTCCTTGCGACGAGCCAGTGCCATGTCCGAATGTTCTGCGTCCACCCCAACCGATCAAACGGTGCAATGGCACCCCAAAGCCATCCTCAACGCCCACGGCTGCGGCGGTGACTGCTCAGTCGAAGACGACCGCAACGCCCGCTGGCCTCGCGCCGAGGTGCTGGCCCTGTTCAACCTGCCCTTCAACGACCTGATGTGGCAGGCCCAGCAGGTGCACCGCCAGCACTGGGACGCCAACGAAATCGAACATGCCACCTTGCTGTCGGTCAAAACTGGCGGCTGCGAAGAAGACTGCGGCTACTGCCCGCAGGCGGCCCGCTATGACACCGGCGTCGAAGCCAGCAAGCTGATGTCGCCCACCGAGGTGCGTATCGCCGTGGTGGCCGCGCGCGAAGCGGGTGCCAGCCGCTTCTGCATGGGCGCCGCCTGGCGTGCGCCCAAAGACCGCGACATCGAAAAGGTCGCGGCGCTGATCGGCGTGATCAAGGACGAAGGCCTGGAAGCCTGCTGCACGCTGGGCATGCTGACCCACACGCAAGCCCAGTCGCTCAAAGACGCCGGCCTGGACTACTACAACCACAACCTGGACACCGCGCCCGAGCTGTACGGCGACATCATCACCACGCGGGACATGCAGGACCGGCTGGACACGCTCACCCACGTGCGCGGCGCCAACATCAAGGTGTGCAGCGGCGGCATCGTCGGCATGGGCGAGACGCGCGAAGGCCGCGCCGGTCTGATCGCGCAACTGGCCAACCTGCCCACCTTTCCTGAATCGGTCCCCATCAATGACCTGGTGGCCGTGCCCGGCACGCCCCTGGCCGACACCCCGCCACTGGACCCCCTTGAATTTGTGCGCACCATCGCCGTGGCCCGCATCACCATGCCCACCGCACGTGTGCGACTGTCGGCCGGGCGCCAGCAAATGAGCGAGGCCGTGCAGGCCATGTGTTTCCTGGCGGGTGCCAACTCGATCTTTTACGGCGACAAGCTGCTGACCACCGGCAACCCCGACGTTGAGCGCGACCGCATCTTGCTGGCCAAACTGGGCCTGCGCAGCGGCAAGGCCGTGACGGTCCGCACTGAAGTCGCTTGATTTACCTCATAACGGCAGTGAAAACGGGGGCCAGACTCCCCGGTTGATCCCTTGATCGATCCCACGTGGTCGGCAACATAATCATGCAGTCGCCCCCTGTGTTGGGGCAGGAGCGCGTTGATGCCGATCACACGTCGGAAGCTGTTCAGCCTGCGGGCCACGGTGGGCTATGCCGCCTTCGCCGCGGCCTGGATACTCTTGTCTGACCGTGTGCTGGAATCCTTCAGCGACCCGCACAGGCTGGCGCAGTTTTCGACGCTCAAAGGGCTGATCTTCATCGCCCTGACCGCCACCATGCTGTGGTTCACCTTGCAGAACGTGCCGTCCGACGCGGACACCCATCTGGCAGACAGCACCCCGACCAAAGGGGCAGCGAGTCGCCTGCTGTGGGGGGTGATCACGCCCGTGGTGGCACTGGCCATTCAATGGGCCTTCTGGTTCACCATTGATCCATTCGCCTGGCTTCTGTTCTACCCGGCCGTGTTCGTGGCCTCGTGGCTGGGCGGCTGGCTGTCCGGCATCCTGGCCACGGTGCTGTCCAGCCTGCTGGCTTGGTACTTCTTCATCCAGACCACCCTGACCTGGTCTGCGACCAGACCCGCCACGGTCATCACCGTGGGCACCTTTGTCGCGATGGGCGTCTTGATGAGCCTGATCATCGAATGGCTGCGCCAGTCCGAGCAGCGATCCGGCAACCTCAAATTCGAAGCCCTGGTCGAGCAATCGCTGGCCGGCATCTACATCTTGCAGGGCGATCGGTTCAGCTACGTCAACCCGGAGTTCGCCCGGATCCACGGCTACGACAACCCCGCCCAGATCATCAATCAGGTGCCTGCCGCCGACCTGGTCATGGCGCATGACCGGGATCGGATGGGCCAGATGACACAAGCGCAGCTGAGCACCATTGGCCAAGAAATACGCATCAACGTCACGGGGCTTCGCCGCGATGGCTCCGCCGTTGAGCTGGAAGTTCACGGGCGCAGCTTGCAGACCGCCACCGGCCCGGCGGTCATCGGCCTGGTCCTGGATGTGACCCAACAGCGGCGCAGCGAGCAGTTGCTGCGGGCCGTGGTCGAGGGCACCACCGATGCCGTCTTCGTCAAGGACCGTGACGGCCGCTACCTGATGGCCAATCGGGCCTGCGCGAACATCCTGGGCATCCCTGCCGAACAAATCATTGGACAGGATGACCGGACCCTGTTCCAGGCCGAGGCTGGCGATCAAATCAAGGCCCTGGACCGCGCCATCATGGACGGCGGCAAGCCCTCCACCCACGAAGAGCAGTTCCCCTTGCGAAACGGGGACACCCGCACCTTCCTGGTCACCAAAGGCCCCATGTTTGACGCGAACGGCCTGGTGACTGGGCTGTTTGGCATCTCACGCGACATCTCGGACATCATGTCTGCACAAACCGCCTTGCGTGACAAACAGGCCCTGCTCGACCGCATGAGCGCCTTGGCCAAAGTTGGCGGCTGGAGCCTGGACGTGGCCACCATGGAGGGCACCCGCACCCATGAGGCCGCACGCATCCTCGACCTCGACCCGTTGATCCCCGAGTCCATGCGCCTCACCGACGCCATGCGCTTTTTCGTTGGCGAGCACCGCGACCGGCTCAGTCAGGCCATACAACAGGTCATCGAGAAGGGCGAATCCTATGCACTGGAGCTGGAGCTGATCAGCGCCAAGGGCATGCGCAAATGGGTCCGCAGTCAGGGTGAACCCATCTGGGAAGACGGCCGCGTGGTTCGCGTCGAGGGCGCCATTCAGGACATCAGCGAGGTGCAGCAAGCCCGCCTGGCTTTGCAGGCCCACCAGGAACGGCTGGAGCAGACCGTCCAAGAACGCACCGTCGAGCTGGAGACCGCCCGTCAGGAGGCCGAGCGGCTGATGCGGATCAAAAGCGAGTTCCTGGCCAACATGAGCCACGAGATCCGCACGCCGCTCAACGGCGTGCTGGGCCTGGCCCAGATCGGCCAGCGCGAGCATGACGCCTCCGCCCGCCGCCTCTTCGCGCAGATCCTGGATTCGGGCCACCTGCTGCTGGGCATCATCAACGACATCCTCGACTTCTCGAAGATCGAAGCCGGCAAACTGAACGTCGAGTCCTTGTCGGTCAACCTGCAGGCCCTGCTGACACGGGCCACCGCGCAGGTTCAGGAACGTGCCCAGGCCAAGGGCATCGAATTGACCGTCCAGGTGAGTGACGAGTTGCCCGCCACCTGCCTGAGCGATCCGCTGCGGCTGGAGCAGATCTTGCTCAACCTCCTGTCCAACGCGGTCAAGTTCACGACGAAAGGGCACGTCACCGTTTCGGCCTTCGCGCGCGAGGGCCGCCTGGTGCTGGCGGTGGTCGACACCGGCATCGGCATGAATGCCCAACAGCTGGGCGCCCTGTTTCGCCCCTTCGAGCAAGCCGACGGCTCGACCACGCGCCAATATGGCGGCACCGGATTGGGCCTGAGCATCACCAAACGGCTGGTGGAACTGCTGGGCGGTGAGATCCTGGCCCACAGCCAACCGGGTCTGGGAGCTCGCTTCGAGGTCGTGCTGCCCCTGCTGGCGGACCAACCTGCCAACCATCCGGCCCTGCCCGAGGGACCCCTTGCCGTGGCGTCAGCACCCATCCGTGAGCCAGCGCCAGGAGCACCAGGACGACTGGAAGGCCTGCGCGTGCTGGCCGCTGAAGACAACCCCGTCAACCAAATCGTACTGCGCGAATTCCTGACCATGGAAGGCGCCCTCATCACCATGGTCGACACAGGCTTGGCCGCGGTGGACTGCGTGACACAACAGGGCGGCGACGCTTTTGACATCGTGCTCATGGACATCCAGATGCCCCTGATGGATGGCTACGAAGCGACCCGCCACATCATCGCCATCGCACCGCACCTGCCAGTGATCGGGCAGACAGCCCATGCCATGTCGGAGGAGCACGTCAAGTGCCTGGCCTCGGGCATGGTGGACCTGGTGGTCAAGCCCATCGATCAGGCGGTTCTGGTGCAGACCATCCTGCGCCATGTACCGCCACCCCACCACGCCCCTGCCCGTTGATCAGCGCTTCTTGGGCACCCAGGCCCAGACCATTTCACAAGCGATGGGCTCCTGGCCCGACTCGTCGGTGATGCTCACCGGCACTGTCACCTCACCCTTGTCCAGGGTGAGGATCTGCTGGATTTGCTCCGGACGCAATTGCGCCACGGCCCTCAGGTCACCCATGGCCCGCTTGAGGTAGTCCACCTTCAGGGTCTTGATCAAGGGCAGCTTGTCGTCCGGCACATTCATGCCGACACAAAAGCCCGTGGCGGTCTCTGCCAGCAAGGCCATCGCGGCCGCATGCACCCCGTGGATGTGGTTTTGCACCTTGCGACGGTTGCGAATGCTCACAACCACCCGCGCGTTGCTGATTTCTTCAAAGCGAAGGCTGGCCGTCCCGACCAGCGGCACCGCCTTGCCCAACACGAGGCTGGTCACCCAAGGACGCAGACTGGCAGGCAGCTTGGCGAGGCGGGCCACGTTTCGGCTCAGTTGATTGGCTTGGCTCATTCGGGCTCCATCACAACAAAAAAGGCGCCGTACTCACGGCGCCTCGAACTCTGCGGCAAGCCGCTTGGTCTTAGTGGAAGTCAGGCACCACCATCGGCGCACCACGCCAGAACTCGGTGGGCAACTCTTTGGGCGACTTGACGGCCTGGTACTTAGGCTTTTTCAGCTCGCGCTGCAGACCCTCCAGCGTGACCAGCGGCGCCTTGGTGGACACGATGCCCGCCAGCCATGCAGGCACCAAACCACCCAGATCCACCCGGGTTTCAAACTCCACCCGAGTCCAACCATCCTTGAGCGGCGTGAGGCGGAACTCATTGGCCAGGTAAGGCATGCGCACAAAGTCCTCGCGCACTGGGTAGCCACCCACGTGGCCCGTGGCGACCACCACCGAGCGATCTTCCTTCTGGCTCGCGACCGTCTTCACGAGCGCATCACGGTCAGAGGCAGGCCAGATGCCCTTGAACTGCATGTATTTTTGGTCAGCAGGCAAGCCCGCAGGGTGTTCTGCCAACTTGCAGTTGAAGACCCAATTGTTCAGATTGGAGGTATCGCCCACCAAAGCCATGACCGACAGAATCGAATAGTGAACTTCGGTGACGCCCTTGAATTCTTTCACGGCCATGCCTTCAGCCGGACGAGCCCAGGTGCTGATGCCTTCACGACCCTCGCCTTGCTTGACCACTTCCCAGGGGGCGGCCGCATGGGCCACCACGGCCATACAAGCCAACCCAATCGACAGTCCTAACGTACGAATCAAACGCATTTCAGCTCCTAGTTGAGTAAACCCTGGCATTGCCCAGATTGGTTTTGCCATGGCGACAGCCAATATGAAGGAATTCAGACACTTCGCATCTGACGAAAAGGACTATATACGGGCTTTATGCACCTGGATCGCTATGACGGCAAACTGACAAAAAAGCTGGCCCCCAGACCGGGGCGCCCCTGCGCCCACACCCGCCCGCCATGGCGTTCGACAATGTGTTTGACGATGCTCAAACCAATACCGCTGCCCGCAAACGTCTGCCCATGCAAGCGCATGAAGGGCTGAAAGATGCGGTCGGATTTGTCTTGCACAAACCCAACCCCGTTGTCACGCACCTCCACCACGATCCCTTCAGGCGTGCGCTGACCGCAGACCCGAACCTCAGGAGCTCGCCCCTCCTGGGTGAACTTCAACGCGTTGCCAATCAAATTGACGAACACCTGACACAGCAGCCCCGCATCGGCACTAACCTGCGGCAGCGGGTCGCACTGGACCACGGCAACGCGGTCTTCGCCCAGACTCAAGGCCAGTGTTTTCAACGCCTCAGCCAGCACCTCATCCAGAGAGATCCGTCGGAGCGTGACATCCAGATGAGAGACCTTGGCCAGAAACAGCAGATCCGTCACCAAGCCTATGAGACGCTGCGCCTCGGCACCCACGGACGACACCATGCGAATCGCGCGCGGGGCATCGCCCTGCTCCAGCGCCAGCGTGGCCATCTGGGTCAGCCCTTGCATGCCACCCAAGGGTCCGCGCAAATCATGAGACACCATGGCATTGAACGACTCCAGCCCGCTGACCATCTCTTGCAGCTCGTCAGTGCGCTCCTGAATGCGCCGCTCCAGCGTCTCGTTGAGCTGCCTCAAAGCCGCATCGGCCTCTTCGCGGCGCACCAGCTCCATGCGCAACTCCTGCTGCAAGCGTCCCATGGACGCAAACGTGATGCCCAGGCCCACCAAGGTGAAAGGCACCGAGGCCCAGTAGCGAAGCGCATTTCCGTCCAGCCCCAGCGGCATGGCGCTGATCACGAGCACCGGGTAGAGCGCCAGGGTGGCCAGCAGCAGTTTGTGCGCATTGCCGAACACCCCTTGCAGATGCCGACACCCCATCACCAAAAGGTAGCCATACAACAAACACGCAGCCAAGTGACCGCTGTACACCCCGGCACCCGCCAGCTTGGCCAGCACGGCCGTGAGCAAAAAAGCAGGCAGCACCAGGGCAAATTCGACCGCATCAGAGAACCTGCTGACACCGAGGTATCGACGCACCCCCACGACCAACGCGGCCACGCAGGACACCCCCAGCACCGTGCCCAGCCCCGACAACAGCGGGCCGGAGGATCGCAAGGCCGGCGCGCCTACGTTGATCAGCGCAGCCATGGCAAAACAAGCAGACAACCAGCGCAGCCCCCATTGGGGCCGCATACGCCGATTACTCCAGACAATCAGGGCCAAAAAAGCCTGAACCAACCCCGAGCTGAGCGCAAAGCCCTCGGCAATCGTGAGTGGGTTGACCATGCAATCTCCTGAATACTACTGATGATGCACGCGGACAAGGGAGGCTCGCTCCAGTCTCGCTCAGTCTACGACAAGCACAAGGCCCAGCAACACACGGGCGACTGAGCACATACCCCCGGCGTCAACTCTGCCATTGTGCCAACTGGGCCTTGAGCTCGGTGTTCTCAACCGTCAACGCCGCGATGGTTTGACGCAGACTGGCAATCAGTGCCTCCGGCGTGTCCGTGCCGTCCGACGCGGCGCTGTCGCCTCGCGCCACCACCGCCTTGGCCTGGCGCACCTGACGTGCGGCTTGTTGCAGCTCTTTTTTGCCACCCGCAACCGCCGCCACCTGTTCCTCAACAGACAACGAAGCCACCGTGGCGGCCGCATTGATCGAGATCGTGCCGGATTTCACCGCAGCCACCAGCTCAGGCGCGGCCGTCTTTTGGATCTTTTCGATCTGGCTGATGGTGTTGCTGCTGATGCGTGCCGCCTTGGCGATGGCTTCGCGAGTGTTCAGCGGTTCGGCGGGCTTGGGGCCGGACTCTGTAGGCAGACGCGGCGGGCTGCCCGCATCCCAGGGCGCGTCAGCAGGGGTCGATGGCACGCGCGCCGCCAGGATGTCCTTCTTGCGCAAGGCCAGCACGCCGCGCTGAAAGTCAGACACGCTGCGGCGGCCCAGATGCTGGTCAATCATCCACAAGTGCACATCGTCGATGGACTTGAAACGCTCGTTCTGCACGGTGTTGAAGGCAATGCCGTGTTTGCTGCAAATGCCGTAGCGGTTGTGGCCATCCACCAGCACATCGCCCCACAGCACCAAGGCATCGCGACACCCCTCGGTCAAGAGGCTGCGCTCCAGGGCGTCATGCTCCTCGGGGGTCAGCGGGTCGATGTAGGCAAGCAGATCTTCGTTGACCGTGATGTTCATGTCGAGACAAGCAATGGCAAGGGGGCGCCATTATCTAGCCCAGCTCGAACCGTGCCCTGAATGCCGCACAAAAAGCATCACCACCACTGACCGACAAGGTGAGGGTGTGGCGCGGCGTACCCGGCGGGTGTGGGGTCACGCGCAGTTGCACCGTGTACTCGTCGAACACCAGGGTGTCGCTGGCGGTGAACTCCCGCTGGCCTTGCAGGTCGTAATCCCAGTCAAAGCCGTCACCGACCGGACCACGCCCACCCGGAAAGGCCTTGAGGGCCCACGCCAGCACCATGGCCATCTCGGCATGCACGGCAGGCACCTGCGACGGCGCGATGGAGGCCATCGCATCGAACGTGCCGATGCCTTGCGTGTCTTCGCTGTAGTCGAATTCGAGGTAGTTCAGGCTCATGGTGGGAGCACCCGTGATGGCGCCGACTTTCAATGAAAAGCGACATTGTCAAGCGCATCGCCCTAAAAAACAGCGCTTTCAGTGAACCACACAAGGGTCAACCCGACGCCAACAGCCCGTAACAGTACGCTACCTGACAGTTATTCCCCCCTAAGTTCAGGGGAGAGGCCAACCCCAAGAGGGAAAGCCCAGGTGTCAAAAAAAAACAGTGTGTTTCAAACTGAAGTCACGTTTTTTAGTTCTCACACACGGAGCGTTGACATGAACATGAAATCCTTACTACTGGCTGTATCCAAAGCGGTCGGCATCAGCTTGCTGACCAGCGTCGCGGCACAAGCGGCCTATCTCAAATGGGAAATGATCGAGCTGCCCGCCTCTTCTGGCGCCAGTTGCGGTAACGGCACGCCGTACCGTTTCTTCGTCAACCGCACCCCCTTCACCAGCAAAACCGTGGTCATGTATGAAGGCGGCGGCGCTTGCTGGGAAAAGGGCACCTGCGAAAACAAAGGTGGCGTGCAACTGGCCGCGGTCAATCCCGATGGCATCCCCACCAACTACATGTCTGACTGGAATCGCCAGGCTCACCTGGGTCTGGTCACACCATTCACCGCACGCCTTGATCCACTCACCTCGGTGCAAACCCAGAGCTGGAACATCGTCTACCTGACCTACTGCACGGGCGACGTGCATGTGGGCAATAAAGTGCAGGTTTACAGCGACGACACGGGCTCTGTGGCTTGGTACCACCGTGGTGCCGTGAACGCCAAGGCCGTGACCGCCTGGATGGCCGCCAACCTGCCCAAACAGCCTGAACAGTTGCTGCTCACCGGCTTCTCGGCCGGCGGTACGGGCTCCACGGCCAACTACGCACAAATGCGCACCACGCTCAACCCCAAGCACAGCGCCTTGCTGGCCGACTCTGGTCCGCTGTTTTGGACACCGCGCAACAGCACCCCAGAGCAATCACCCTCACTGCCTTTGCACAACAAGATCCGCGAATCGTGGGGCCTGGATGAGCCCACAGGCATCATCACAGAACTGATCACCAAGTACCCCACGGCCGGCGACATCAATAACCTGGGCAGCATCACCAACGGTCTTAACAAAATCTTCCCGCAGGACCGCATTGGCTACGCCATGTTCCAGGAAGATGCCGACTACTCAGCGTTCTCGTACGAGAAGTTCTATCCAGACATCTCTGGTGCGGCAACCCCTGAGGCTCGCTTGGCTGCCCTGAACAGCCGCTGGCGCCAGGACATCAACACCACCGTCGCCCACATGCCCGCAGCGTTCAACATGGGCTACTACCTGCCCAACTACCGCGAAATCAACGTGTCACATTGCCTGACCATCGTGACCTTTGGCGACACCGGCATCAAGGAGCGCAATCTCGCTGGCGTGGGCAGCTTTGTAGACAACCTGCTCGACACCTCCGGCAAAAAACCCGTGATCCGCGCCCTGGAAGTCAGCCGCGTCAAAGCACCAGCCACGACCCTGACTGACATGGTGGCCCAACTGATTGGCAAGGCCGGTTTGTTCTGACCCTGAAAGGCACACAAATCAAAGGCCCTTCGGGGCCTTTTTCGTTCCAGCCCCTGCCCCGAGGGACAACCCGGACGACTCATCACACCGACTGTCAGCCCTCGGACAGTTGATGCCCCTGTTTTGAGGGGTGATCGAACCCACTGGAGGGGAAACCCATGTACCAATAAAAACAGTGTGTTTCAGACTACATGCAAGCGTTCACAACCTTTCACGAATGGAGAGTTGACATGAGTTTGAAATCATTGCTGGTGGCCGTATCCCAAGCGGTTGGCATCACTTTACTGACCAGCGTCGCGGCACAAGCGGCCTACCTCAAATGGGAAATGGTCGAGCTGCCAGCCTCATCTGGCGCCAGCTGCGGCAACGGCACGCCTTACCGCTTCTTCGTCAACCGCACCCCCTTCACCAGCAAAACCGTGGTCATGTATGAAGGCGGCGGCGCTTGCTGGGAAAAGGGCACCTGCGAAAACAAAGGTGGCGTGCAACTGGCCGCGGTCAATCCCGATGGCATCCCCACCAACTACATGTCTGACTGGAATCGCCAGGCTCACCTGGGTCTGGTCACACCATTCACCGCACGCCTTGATCCACTCACCTCGGTGCAAACCCAGAGCTGGAACATCGTCTACCTGACCTACTGCACGGGCGACGTGCACACCGGCAACAAGGTGCAGGTCTACAACGATGCCACCGGGTCATTGGCCTGGTACCACCGTGGCGCCGTGAACGCCAAGGCCGTGAGCGCCTGGATGGCCGCCAACCTGCCCCGGCCTGAGCAGTTGCTGCTCACCGGCTTCTCGGCCGGCGGCACGGGCTCCACGGCCAACTACCCGCAAATGCGCACCACGCTCAACCCCAAACACAGCGCCTTGTTGGCCGACTCTGGCCCGCTGTTCTGGACGCCGCGCGACAGCACCCCTGAGGAGTCACCCTCGCTGCCCTTGCACAACAAGATCCGCGAAGTCTGGGGCCTGGACGAGCCTACTGGCATGGTCACCGAACTGATCACCAAATACCCCACCGCCGGTGACCTCAACAACCTGGGCAGCATCACCAACGGCCTGACCAAAATCTTCCCGCAAGACCGCATTGGCTATGCCATGTTCCAGGAAGATGCGACCTACTCAGCCTTCTCCTATGCAAAGTTCTACCCCGACATCTCCGGTGCGGCAACCCCTGAGGCTCGCCAAGCAGCACTGAACGCACGCTGGCGCCAGGACATCAACACCACCGTCGCCCACATGCCCGCGGCGTTCAACATGGGCTACTACCTGCCCAACTACCGCGAGATCAACTCGGCACATTGCCTGACCATCGTGACCTTTGGCGACACCGGCATCAAGGAGCGCAACCTCGCTGGCGTGGGCAGCTTTGTAGACAACCTGCTAGACAACTCTGGCAAGAAACCCGTGATCCGTGCCCAGGAAGTCAGCCGCGTCAAAGCAGCCGCGACATCCCTGACGGACTTGGTGGCCCAACTGATCGGCAAGGCCGGATTGTTCTGACCCCCTCCGCCCACATGGACAAAGGCCCCGATCGGGGCCTTTGTCGTTTCTGGATGGCTCGCCCATAAAAAAACCCGCCGGACAAAATCCGGCGGGTTTAATAAATAGCAATGCTGGGTCGGGTCAGACCGAAGCGCGACGGCGCATCAGCAGGCCCGTAAGCGCCAGACCAGCCAAAGCCAAGCCATAAGACTCAGGCTCAGGCACAGCGCTGACTTCCAGGTTAGCGGTATAGCTACCACCCTTGGACAGCCCCGTCACCGTGAAGGTGTGCAGACCTGCGGCGATCGGACCGTCAAACAACACGAAGTTGTCGAACTTGGGGCTGGGGTTCACATCGCTCAACGCCACGCCGTCAAAGGTGACGCCCGTGATGTGGTAGCCAGAGACGGCACCAAACGACGAGGTCAAACCACCCAAGCCGGTGCTGGCAGACGACACAATGAACTCAAACGACTGCGAAGCCGCCGAGCCAATGACGTTGGCGCTGCCACTGGACAGATCAAGAACAGTGGCAGGCGCCGCGTGGGCCACACCAGCAACGGCCAGTGCAGCAACAACCAATAGATTTTTTGACAACATAAGTACCTCCGATCACTTCACAATGAAGGATTCATTAATAGGCAGCAGGCGATCAAACCTGATACCGCTGATTGACGTGATTTATATGACAAACAGAATGAGCCGAACACCCCCTATTCAAGGGGGTCCAAAACGATTACCCCATGCCGAACATCCCCGACTCAACACGGCCTGATGTCATCGCTCTGGTCATGAAAAAAGCCCCTTAAAGGGGCTTTTGGACCAACTCAGAAACCGACTATCAGGCGGCCAAACGCTGCTCTATTTTGGCCTTGGTAGCGGGCATTTCAGCAGGCAGGTGGTAGGCCAGCTGGGTGAACAGCTCTTCGTGCAACTTCAGCTCTTGCGTCCACGCCGCCTTGTCCACGCCGATCACCGACTGGAACTGGTCCTTGGTGAAGTTCAGGCCTGTCCAGTTGAGGTCTTCGTAGTTGGGGCTGATGCCAAAGGCGTTTTCCACCCCCTTGGCGGTGCCGGCGATGCGGCCCAGCATCCACTCCAACACGCGCATGTTTTCGCCATAGCCAGGCCAGACGAACTTGCCGTCCGCGCCCTTGCGGAACCAGTTCACGCAATAGATCTTGGGCAACTTGGCGCCACCGGATTGCAACTTGGCCCCCACATCCAGCCAGTGCTGGAAGTAGTCGGCCATGTTGTAGCCCATGAAAGGCAGCATGGCGAAGGGATCGCGACGCACCACGCCTTGCGCGCCAAAGGCGGCAG
>JAZJZP010000076.1:0-10872 GCA_040389805.1 Pseudomonadota bacterium | reverse complement strand
GTTTTGTTTCCCGAGCGCCCAACAGATTGTGCCCGGCGTGAACTCGCGGCCGTTTACGGCTGCCAACGGCACATCGCGGTGGTGCCAGAGGGCTCTGACCACTTTGAGCGAGTACAGGCCGACGACGGCATTCTCGACCGACACGCCTTGCGTGCGCGCCGCTATGTACTGGGCGTGGGCAGCATGGCGCCGCACAAGAACTTTGCCACCTTGGTGCGCGCCGTGGGCTTGCTCAAGAACCCTGATTTTGACGTTGTGCTGGCAGGCGGTGCCAACCCCCGCGTGTTTGGCGAGGCGGGCGCCGCCTTGCCCAGTTGGATCAAGCATGTGGGCTATGTCTCCGAGGGCGAGCTCAAATCGCTTTATCAGCACGCGACCTGTTTTGTCTTCCCTTCGCTGTATGAAGGCTTTGGCCTTCCCCCCCTTGAGGCCATGGCCCTGGGGTGCCCG
Source organism: Pseudomonadota bacterium (assembly GCA_040389805.1). Taxonomy (GTDB): domain Bacteria; phylum Pseudomonadota; class Gammaproteobacteria; order Burkholderiales; family Burkholderiaceae_C; genus Aquabacterium. The sequence continues at coordinate 10,422 of JAZJZP010000076.1, read as the reverse complement.
GTTATCGCCTCCGATACAGCCTCCCCCCCTGAGGTGTGTGGCGATGCCGCTGTGTACTTCAACGCACACAAGCCCCAAGAACTTGCCGATATCATCGACGCTACATTAGCGTCTACAGAGAAACTGGCTGCCTTGAAGGTAGCGGGGCTCACGCGGGCCCAATCGTTTACTTGGCAGATCGCTACGCGCCGACTTCTTGAAGAAGTGTTTAACAACCAGTAATTAACCATTTGAATGAGCATTCGGCTATTGCACGTTGCTGAAACCTTGCGAGGCGGGATTTCGTCCTACCTCCATGAAATCCTTCCTGAACAGGTGAGGGAGTTTGGTGCGGCCAACGTTCATTTACTGGTGCCTGAAAGCCATTTGGTCGATTTACCAGCCAACCTCGGTGTCGACGTGTCGACGTTCGATGACCGTGGCTCCCGCCTGATGAGCACGGCTCGCCTTTATTGGGCCTGCAAAAAGGTGGGATGGAAATGGCACCCGACGGTGGTACATGCCCACAGCTCATTTGCCGGTGTGGCCGCTCGATTGGCGTTTGGCCTGAAGCTGTTTCATCGCCCCTGCATCGTCTATTCCGCCCACGGCTGGGCTTTTGACCGCGAAGGCCCCAAGTGGCTCAACACAGCGCTGGGCATGGCTGAGCGTTGGCTGGCGCACCTGGCCGATGTCATCGTCTGCATCTCTTCGCACGATGAGGAGTCTGCACAGCGTCACGGCATCGACAAAACCAAGTTGATCACCATCCCCAATGCGATTGCGGATGTAAAGCCATCTACCGAGGTGATTGAGTGGCCTCAAGGCAAGCGTCGGTTTTTGTTCGTGGGGCGGCTGGATCGCCAAAAGGGGGTGGACATCCTATTGGACGCCATGAAGCTGTTGCCTGATGACGCTTTTGCCTACATTGTTGGCGGCCAGGTGGTCAGCGCCGAACAGACCATGAAGACACACGACAACGCGGTGATCACTGGTTGGATCTCTCGGGATCAAGTGCAAGCCTACATTCAGTCGGCCGAGGTCGTGGTGGTGCCCTCACGCTGGGAAGGTTTTGGTTTGGTAGCACTAGAGGCCATGCGCTCATCACGCCCGGTGATCGCCAGCAGGGTGGGGGGCTTGAAGGACTTGGTGATTGATGGCTGCACCGGCTGGCTGGTGGAACCCGGCTCTGCCCATGCATTGGCCGCAGCCATGAGCAACGCAATGGCCACCGACTTGGCCCCGATGGGCAAGACGGGTCGCAACCTTTTCATGGACTCGTACACCTCATCACGGCTCAACCAAGACCTGATCATGCTGTATCGCAGCCTACTGACCCCGTCAGCTGCCCCCCATAAAATTTAAAAGGAACCGCACATGGCGACTTCCGCCCCCCCGTCCGTATTGAGAACCCTCTACAAACGCCGCGTGGCACCTTGGCTCAGCGAATCGCTGCGCTTCAAGCTGACGTTTCTGTCAAAGCAAGGTTACTGGCCGGACATGCAGCACCCGCGCAGCTTGATGGAAAAGGTCGCTTGGCTCTTGCGCTACGACCGCAATCCCTTGCGTGCTCAAGTTGCCGATCGCGTCAAGGTTCGCGAGTTCGTTGCCCAATACGCCCCTGAATGCAAGATGCCAGCGCACTTGTGGTTGGGCACCGATTTAACCGCTGCGACCTGGGAAACTTTGCCCGACAAATTTGTCATCAAGGGCAACCATGGCAGCCAAATGACCATGATGGTGAACAAGTCCAAGCACTCCCTTGAGGAAGTGCGCAAAGCGACTGCAAGCTGGCTTCAATTGGATTATTCAGCGGTGCACCAGGAATGGGTCTATGCCCATGCCAGCCGAGTGCTGGTTGTCGAAGAAATGCTGGAGCTTGAGTCCGACGCGCCACCAGACTGGAAGTTCTTGTGCGGCAATGGCAAAACGCTATTGATCCAACTGGACTTGGGGCGGTTCGCCACCCATAGACGTAACCTGTACAACCGGGAGTTTGTGCGTTTTCAAGATGCCATGATTGCAGATCTCCCCGGGGGAGTTGACGTTGCCAAGCCTGTTGCATTTGGCAAAGCCTTGGCGATTGCCGAGAAGCTGGCAGCACAGTTCGATTTCATCCGAGTGGATTTGTATATCGTCGGCAACGACATCTATTTTGGCGAACTCACCAACTACCCTGGTGCCGCCATGGATGCGTTGAAGCCTAAATCGCTTGATTTCGCCATCGGGAGCCAGATCAAGCTGGATGGACTGCACACCAAACGTTGAGCCCACACACACAGATCGGTATTACCCCTGATCACAGCTCGTCAAATGCTTGACACATTCATGTGCATACTGCACTCCTACTGAGGAGTCAGTATAAAAATCGCTGTGGGGTGTTCCGTGTCTGAAAATGTCTTGTTTCGTGTGTTGAAAATCGTTTACAAGCGCTGGGTCGCGCCCAGCTTGGGCAATACCTTTCGCTTCAAGCTGACCTATCTTTCAAAGCACGGCTACTGGCCTGATCTTGAAAATCCGCGCAGCATGATGGAAAAGATCACTTGGCTTTTGCGCAATGACCGCAACCCCTTGCGCGCAAAGGTGGCAGACCGGATTTTGGCCCGTGAGTTTGTTGCGCAGCATGCCCCGGAGTGCAAGCTGCCTGCCAACCTTTGGATTGGTACAGAGTTCACCCAGGACGTGTGGGACGCACTGCCCCAAAAGTTTGTCATCAAGGGCAACCACGGCAGCCAGATGACGCGCTTGGTTGACAAGGCAAAAGATGGTCACGAGGCGGTTCGACTGGCCACGCGAGCTTGGCTGGACATTGATTACTCCCAACTGCACCAAGAGTGGGTTTATGCCAAAGCGCAGCGAGTGCTGGTCGTTGAAGAGATGCTGGAGTTGGATGCCGCCTCGCCCCCTGACTGGAAGTTCATGTGTGGCAACGGCCGTGTCTTGTTGATTGCGGTGGACTTGGCACGCTTTTCACAACCCACGCGCAATATTTACAACCGAGAGTTCGTGCGCTTGCGAAACGCGCGCATTGACACGGCACAAGGTCCAGACATTGCTAAACCGGCAAGCTTTGACAAAGCGGTGCGCTTGGCCGAGCAACTGACTGCTCCGTTTGACTTCATCCGTGCCGACCTGTACATCGTGGGTGACGACATCTACTTCGGTGAGATGACCAACTTCCCATCAGCTGCGATGGATGCGCTGGAGCCCAAAGCGCTCGACTTTGAAATCGGCAGCCAGATCACCCTTGATGGGTTGTCTCATCAGACTTTGACTGGCTTCAATGACTTTTGTGAAACAGCACAACACACCTCCCAGATGCATTAAGACAGCAATCATCGCCTTTGGGCTGATGCTGCTGGCTTGCCAATCGGCCTGCGCTGGGCCCCTGGATCATCCTTGGTCACAAGCCCCCAGCACGATGCTGGAGAACTTCGACAGCACACCCGGGCGGGTGGCCCGTTGGTCGTTCTCAAACGGGGCAGAGTTTGCTGGCGCTAAAGGTGCCTTACATGAGACAAAAGGGCGCGCAGGCAAAGGCGCTCAACTGTCGTACGACCTGGGTTGCGGCAACAACCGCTGGACACCATCGGCTGAGCGACCCTGCGGTCGCTATGTCGCAATGCAAATGGACTTTCACCCGCCGCTCAAGGTGGCTGAGTTTGACAAGCCCACCATTGCTTTTGATGTGCGCAACCTCCAAGCCACCGTGGCCCCGGCCTTGCGGGTGATGGACAGCACCGGACAAACGCTGCAATTTCGACTGAATGCGCGCCCGATCGAGAACGTTGATGGGCAAGACTGGCAGTATGTTCAAACGCCCGTGGGTGCCAGCACTTTGTTTTTTGGCGGAGCCAACGATGGGGTACTGCACCCACCCATCAAAGCGCTGTCGATCCTGGCGGGCGATATCGCGATCCCGGCGCCGTTGGGCAGCATCGAGATCGACAATCTGGTCTACCTGAAGTCACCCGACAGCGTGTACGAACTCCAGGCCAACGCGGCCTTGTCAGCGCAAAGTTTTGCGCCGACTTACGTGGGGCGACTTGGCGTTGCTTTAAGCCGTAGCACAAGCAATGATGCCCTTGACAAAGCGGTGCAGGTAGGCCTGACGGTCATGCGAATTGACCTGCACTGGAGCGCGGTTGAGTCAAACCACAAGTTTAACTTTTCCGCTTACGACGCCATTGCGCAAGCGCTGGCCAAACGCAAGGCCTCCGTGCTCTGGATCCTGTGCTACGGCCACAACGAGCATGGCGGCACAGTCCCCTTGTCGGACGCGGATCAAGCGGCCTTTGCCGAATACGCACGCCAAACAGCCGCCCATTTCAAGGGTCGCAATGTGGTCGGCTACGAAATCTGGAACGAGCCCAACTGGCAGCCGTTTTGGCCCAAACCCGACCCAATCGCCTATGCGAACTTGCTAGGCCTAACGGTCAAAGCCATCCGATCGGCAGACCCGTCCGCCAAGATCGTGACGGGTGGGGTGGCCGAAACCGACTACAAGTACCTGATCAAGATGATGGCCACGGGTAAGGCGGCTGGGGTCAATGCGATTGGTCTGCACCCTTATCGAAAGACGGGGTTTGAAACCTTCACCACGCAGGTGGGCACACTCAACCAGTTGATCCAAGCACAGGGCTTGTCGGTGCCGTTCTGGAACACCGAGTCGGGCTATTCCAGCTACGGTGACGTTGAACTGGCCCAATATGGCGATGGACATGACCCACGGGCATTGCGCCGGCAAGCCATCCTGGTACTGAGGATGGTGTTGACCCAGCTGGCCATGAACTCGCCCATGTCGGTGATCTACAGCATGGTCGACCGTGGCGACAACCCGCGCGAGCGCGAGGATAACTTTGGTTTTCTGAGACCCGACGGCACCGACAAACCATCCATGGTGGGCATGCGCTCGCTGTATGCCGCCCAACAAGGCCGAGTCTTCAAAGGTTTCTTGCCCCATGTCCCCCCAGGCCTGCACGTTCTGCGCTGGGACGGCGCCTCCGACAAGGTGTTTGCGCTGTGGGCTGACGCAGCACAGGGGACCCAGGTACGGGTTAATTTGCCGGCCAAACCCTTGAAAGTACTGCGTTGGGACGGCAGTGCGGTGCCCTTGAGTAGTACGGGCTCCAACAGCCATTTCGCCCTGCAAGAAGCTGATGGGCCGGTATTTGTAACCCTGGCCGACTAAAAGTGTGGTCTCACCCCTCGGCTAAGGGCCAGGGAAACCACCGATTTGGCGTGCTGTTCTGACAGAATGCGGGCAACGTCTAAATTGCAAAGTTGAGCTGCCATGAAAGTATCCGTTGTAGGGACAGGCTACGTGGGCCTAGTCACCGGGGCCTGTCTTGCCGAAATGGGCAATGACGTCTTGTGCCTGGACATCGATCCCAACAAGATCCGCATCCTTGAAGAAGGTGGCATGCCTATTCACGAACCCGGCTTGGACGCCGTCGTGGCGCGCAACGTCAAGGCCGGCCGCCTGGCCTTCACCACCGACGTCGCACGTGCGGTGGCTCATGGCACTTTGCAGTTCATCGCGGTGGGCACGCCCCCGGATGAAGACGGCTCGGCCGACTTGCAGTATGTGGTGGCTGCCGCCCGCAACATTGGCCGCTTGATGACCGACTACAAGGTCGTGATCGACAAGAGCACCGTGCCCGTGGGTACTGCCGACAAGGTACGCGCTGCCATCGCCGATGAACTGGCCAAGCGCGGCAGTGATGCCCGCTTTGCCGTGGTGTCCAACCCCGAGTTCCTCAAAGAGGGCGCGGCGGTGGACGACTTCATGCGTCCGGACCGCATCGTGGTGGGCGCCGATGACGAGCAGGCGATCTTGCTGATGCGCGCTTTGTACGCCCCGTTCTCGCGCAACCACGACAAGGTGCTGGTGATGGACGTGCGCAGCGCCGAGCTGACCAAGTACGCGGCCAACGCCATGCTGGCCACCCGCATCAGCTTCATGAACGAGCTGGCCTTGCTGGCTGAAAAAATGGGCGCCGACATTGAATCGGTACGCCAGGGCATTGGCTCGGACCAGCGCATTGGCTTTCACTTTCTGTATGCAGGCTGTGGTTATGGTGGCAGTTGCTTCCCCAAGGATGTCAAAGCACTGATCAAGACGGCCAGCGGCGAGGGGCAGGAGCTCAAGGTGCTCAAGGCCGTTGAAGAAGCCAATGACGCCCAGAAGATGGTGCTGGTCAACAAGGTGGTCAAGCGTTTTGGAGCCGATCTGACGGGCAAGCGTTTTGCCATGTGGGGCCTGGCCTTCAAGCCCAACACAGATGACATGCGCGAAGCCACCAGCCGCGTGGTGATTGATGAGTTGTTCAAGCGTGGCGCCACGGTCATCGCCTACGACCCTGTGGCCACAGACGAAGCCCGTCGCATCTTTGGCGAAGAGCCTCGGCTGAGCTACGCCCAATCGCCTATGGCCGCACTGGAGGGCACGGACGCCCTGCTGATCGTGACCGAGTGGAAAGAGTTTCGCAGCCCTGACTTTGACAAGATCAAGGCCACGCTCAAGACCCCCGTCATCTTTGACGGACGCAACCTCTACGAGCCGAGCCTCGTTCAAGCGGCGGGGCTGGACTACCAGGCCATCGGCCGCGGTGTGAACCAGCAGTAAGCCGGGCATGAAGGTTTTGGTCACCGGCGCTGCCGGCTTCATCGGCATGCACACGGCCATCGCCCTGCTCAAACGGGGCGATGAGGTGGTGGGCATTGACAACCTCAATGACTACTACAGCCCCCAGTTGAAGCAAGACCGGCTGGCCCACATTGCGCAGCAGTTGCCTGGGGCGCCGTTCCGGTTTGAAGCGCTGGACCTGGCCGACAACCCCGGCATGGCCGCGCTGTTCGAGCGAGAGCGTTTTGACCGCGTGGTGCACTTGGCCGCTCAGGCCGGGGTGCGCTATTCACTACAAAACCCGCATGCCTACGCACAGTCCAATCTGGTCGGTTTTGTCAATGTGCTGGAGGGCTGCCGCCATCATCATGTGGAGCACTTGGTGTATGCCAGCAGCTCCAGCGTGTATGGGGGCAACGTCAAGATGCCCTTTGCCGAAGGCGACCCGGTCAACCACCCTGTCAGCTTGTACGCGGCCACCAAAAAGGCCAACGAGCTGATGGCGCATACCTACAGCCATCTCTACAACCTGCCCACAACGGGTTTGCGCTTTTTCACGGTGTATGGCCCTTGGGGTCGGCCTGACATGGCCCCGATGCTGTTTGCCAAGGCGATCTTGGCGGGTGAGCCGATCAAGGTGTTCAACCACGGTCAAATGCGCCGGGACTTCACCTACATCGACGACATCGTGGCGGGCGTGCTGGCCACGCTGGATCGCTGCCCACAGGCCAACCCCGACTTTGACCGCGAGCACCCCGACTCATCAGGGTCGTGGGCGCCGTACAAGATTTTCAACATCGGCAACAACGAGCCGGTGGCCTTGATGGACTTCATCAGCACCATGGAGCAAGCGCTGGGCAAAACGGCTGAGAAAGACTTTCAGCCCATGCAACCCGGCGACGTGGTGGCCACCTACGCAGACACTTCGAGCCTGCAAGCTTGGACCGGGCAACAACCCACGGTGTCGATTGAGCAAGGCGTGACCGAGTTCGTGAAGTGGTACCGGAACTACTACGCCGCGTAATACCCAATAGACCCGGCGGCCATCTTGAAACAGAGTGTTAAACCATTCGCGAGCGTGATGTGCTGCCGCGTGCGCCCTGAGGGCCTGGCTATGCTGACCACATTGCTAGCCCACTACGCTGTCCCTATCAGCCCCAAGTCTCCATGAATACCGCCATTGCATTTCGCTCCTCCTTGCGCCTCAGCGCCTTGACGCTCGCCATCGGAGCCATGCTGTCTGCGTGCGGCGGCGGCGGTGGCGGTACGTCTGCCACAACCTCCAGCAATGGTTCGGCCGCTGCGGTGGAGTCGTTGGGTTCAGGCTCGGGTGGATCTTCGACCCCCGTGGTCGTGGTGCAACCAACACCGCCATCGCTGGACGCTGGCGCAGTGATCAGTGGCTGGATTCATGCTGCGGGCACGTTACTGGGCTCGGGTGGTTCGCCAAGCTGGGGCGTTTACACGCAAAACTGGGTGGGACCAGCGCCCAGCAGTGTTTCAACCAGCACCGACTCCAACGGACTGGTCTCTGCAACCCAACGTTTTGACTTCGGCTGTGCGCTCAGCAGCATCGTGCTGCGCACGGACGCGTGCCCCAACAGTTCGGATGCCCCCAATCAAAGGGCCGTGCTTGAACTTGCCGCCCCCGTGAACCCCACGCTAGATGTCAACGCGAACTCGGGCATCTCGCTTGAAATTCGCAACCCGGATGCAGCCGCACAGTTTGCCCTGCGGGTGACGGACATCAGTGGTCAAACGATTCAGTACCCTCTGCCCGTGCGCTTCATTGAAGCGCAAACGCCCAGCAATTGGACGCGGGTGTACGTGGCGCTCAAGAACCCGACCACGTATTGGGGTGGTGCCAATAACGGCATCCCTCAGAGCAAGATCAACAAGATATCCATCGTGGCATCGGCCCTCAATGGCAGCTCAACCACTTTGGGGCTGAACTACCCGGCCGGACAACTGGAAGTGCGCTCGGTGCAATTGCACGCGAACATGGCCCTGACCTACACCCTGGCGCCCAACAATGCGCTGGCTGCGGGCACCTTCTTGCCCACCTACACCGACCGGATGGCGGTGGCCAATAACTCGTTTGATACGGCCTTGCTGACAAAGGCCAAACAGGCCGGTTTCGGGGTGTCCAGAACCGACATCCAATGGGAGTGGATCGAGACCAATGGTGTTTTCAACTTCACCAACTACACCAACGGCCTGAACACCCTCACCAGCCTGGGCATGAAAGCCTTGTGGATTCTGGACTATGGTCACCCAGCCTACGGCGGGAGCATGACGCCCCCCACCACCACTACTCAGATCGCAGGCTTCACACGTTTCGCCAACGAGGTGGCCAAGATCTCTAAAGACAAGGCCGTGTTTGGCTATGAGATCTGGAACGAGCCCGACCAAGCCGCTTATTGGACCAACCCAGACCCAACCAAGTACGCGGCCCTGCTGAGCCAAACCGTGGACTCGATCCGCGCCGTTGACACCGTCACCCCGATCATCAGTGGCGGCATTGCAGTCGATGAGCCTTCGTATTTGTACCGCTTGGCCAAGACCGGCGTTTTGGCCAAAGTGAACGGCGTGGGCACGCACCCGTATCGCAAAGACACCATCATCACCGCGACTACACCTAGCTTTCAGCGCAACATCAGTTCACCGGAGACTTACGCCGCAGACCAGGCCATCTACAAGAATGTGCTGAATGCCTCTAACGTCACCAAACCGGTCTACAACACCGAGTGGGGCTATTCCACGCTGTTCTTCCTGGACTCGAATGTGTACGGAGATGGCAACAGCGTCGCGGCGGCCAATCGCCAGGGCGTGCTGGTATCGCGGATGGTGCTAACGCAGGTGGCGCTCAACTCACCGTTGATCACCGTCTTCAACTTGGTGGACAAGGGCACGGACCCGGCCGACAAGGAGCATCACTTTGGGCTGCTCAAATCAGACGGCACCACAGAAAAACCGGCCTACGTCGGTCTCAAAACGCTGTACAGCTTCGCGGGCAGCCGGACATTCAAAGGTTACTTGAGCGATGTGCCACACGGCCTGCACACCTTGCGCTGGGATGGCGCCAGTGACCGCGTGTTCGGCATGTGGGTGGATGATCCAGGCAAGTCGGTCACTGTGACGCTGCCAGCAGGCACCACGCAGGTGAAGCGTTGGGACGGCACGGTCGTGACGCCTGTGCTCACCGGCAGCATCAAGACAGTGGTGCTGACCGAGGCCGCAGGCCCGGTCTACGTGTCCGTTCAGTAAGCGAACAGATCGGCATTTTTCAAACGCGGCGCTTGCGCGTCCTTGGGCGCCAGGTTCGGCACCAAGCCATCCAGCGGCCATTCGATGCCGATGTCCGGGTCGTTCCAAACGATGGCGCGCTCGCAGTCCTTGGCATAGACATCGGTGGTCTTGTACAAGAAGTGCGTGTCATCGCTCAGGGTCAGAAAGCCGTGGGCAAAGCCTTCGGGCACCCACAACTGGCGGTTGTTTTGCGGATTGAGCTCAACCCCCACCCATTGACCAAAGGTGGGTGAGCCCTTGCGGATGTCCACCGCCACATCAAACGCCGCACCCTGCACCACCCGCACCAGCTTGCCTTGGGCGCTGGGTTGCAATTGGTAGTGCAAACCGCGCAGCACACCTTTTTTGCTGCAAGAGTGGTTGTCTTGCACAAAAGGCCGCGGCGCGGGCAGGCCGAGCTTGGCCAGCTCACTCACGAAGCGCTGCTGGTTGAAGCTCTCCATGAACCAGCCACGGTCGTCGCTAAAAACGGCGGGCTCGATGATGACCACCTCAGGGATTCGGGT
>JAZJZP010000075.1:4555-9491 GCA_040389805.1 Pseudomonadota bacterium | reverse complement strand
TCCAGCAGCGAGCCGGGCAGGAAGGCGCGGATGCCATTGACCAGAACGGTCAGGCCGCCCTTGACCTTGCCATTGACAGTGCCAATGACGAACTCGCCGGAGTCCAGGGCCTTTTCGAGGGACATCCACGACGCCAGGCGCTTGGCCTTGTCGCGCGACAGGATGGTGTCGCCGTAGCCGTTTTCAACGGCGTCCACAGCCACCGACACGAAGTCGCCGACTTGAACTTCAAGCTCACCTTGGTCGTTCTTGAACTCTTCGATTGGCACGTAGGCTTCTGACTTCAGGCCTGCGTTGACCACAACAAAGCTGTGTTCGATGCGCACCACTTCAGCAGTGATGACTTCGCCCGTGCGCATGTTGGAGCCCTTCAAGGACTCCTCGAACATGGCGGCAAACGAATCGGTGCCGGTATAGGCGGCAATTTTTGCAATAGACATGGAATTTCCTGTGCCGGCTTGTGACCGACGGTAACGACTTCATCGACAGGAACGACAAAGCGGGTTGGGTTGAGAACATGACACCCCGGATCGCCCTGAACAACAACGGCAATCCCTGGAGCATTCCAAGCCTCTGCCGGGCGGCAAAGGCTGAGCATCACAGCCTAAATTGGCCTCGCGACATTCACGTGAGGCCACCCGTCGACCCACCATCCCAGCACCGTATCGACCGATTGGTCGATGGTCAGCGCGGAGTTGTCGAGCTTTCGGGCATCAATGGCAGGAATCAGAGGGGACACGGCGCGGGTGCGATCCCGCAAGTCGCGCGACTCCAAATCTGCGCATATTTCGTCAAGGTTAGCAGAAAACCCCTTTGAAATCAATTGGTTATGCCGGCGCTCGGCGCGTTCTTGCACGGTGGCGGTCAAAAAGACCTTCAAACCAGCGTCCGGGAAGATCACGGTGCCCATGTCACGGCCGTCGGCCACCAGGCCGGGCAGGCCGCGGAAATTGAGTTGCAGCTCGACCAGGGCCTGGCGCACGCCTGGGATGGCAGAAATCCGCGAGGCCATTTGTCCTGCGGACTCCTGGCGCAAGTCTTCGCTCACTTCGCACCCGTCCAGCCAGACCTTGTGATCGGCAAAACGCAGGCTCAATTCGTGGCCAATCTGGCGGGCCACGGCCGTCACGGCGTCCGCATCGTCCGGGTCGATGCCGCGCCGGTTGACCACCATGCCCGTGATCCGGTAGAGCGAGCCCGAGTCCAGAAACTGATAACCCAGGCGGGTGGCCAGGGCGCTGGCCAGCGTGCCTTTGCCCGACGCGGTCGGGCCGTCAATGGTGATCACGGGGATCAGTGCCGGGTCGGTTTGGGCCACCTGGAACAGGGTTTCAAAATAATCGGGGAAGGTCTTGCCCACACAGCGCGGGTCGTCGATGCGCACCGAGATGGGTTGACCGGCCGTGGCCGTCGGCGCCAGCGGGTTGAAGGCGGCCAGCGAAAAGCACATGGCCATGCGGTGGTCGTCATAGGTGTGGATGCTGCCGTGCTGCCATTGGGCGGGCGGCGTCACCTCAATGAAGTCCTCGCCCTCGACCACGGTGGCCCCCAGTTTGCGCAGTTCAATGGCCATGGCCGCGATGCGGTCGGTTTCCTTGACGCGCCAGCTGGCGATGTTGCGCAGTCGGGTCGTGCCTTGGGCATACAGCGCCATCACGGCCAGGGTCATGGCCGCATCGGGGATGTGGTTGCAGTCCATGTCGACTGGCTTGAGCGGCCAAGTGCCGCGGCGCACTTCCAGCCAGTTGGGGCCACTGAGGACCTGCGCGCCCATCGCTTGGGCGGCTTCAATGAAGCGGATGTCGCCCTGGATGGAGTCGGCGCCGACGCCTTCGATGCGCACCGGGGCCTCAATGCCCGCCTGCCGCGATGAAATACGACGCGGATGAGGCATCGGCCTCGATGTGGATCTCGCCGGGCGACTGGTAGCGGCTGCCGGCGGGGATGATGAAGCGCTCCCAGCCTTGGCGTTCAATGTGGATGCCAAAGCGCGCCAGCAGGTTGAGCGTGATCTCGATGTACGGCTTGGAGATCAACTCGCCTTCGACTTCGATGGTCAGGGCATGTTCTTGCGACACCAGTGGCAGCGCGAGCAGCAGCGCGGTCAGGAACTGGCTGGAGACGTCGCCACGTACCCGGATCGGGGACGAAAGATTGAGTTGGCCGCCGGACATTCGCAACGGTGGAAAACCTTCTTGCCCCGTGCAGTCAATTTTGCAGCCCAGTGGGCGCAGGGCATTGACCAGATCACCGATGGGGCGCTCGTGCATGCGCGGCACGCCGCTGAGTGTGAAGAGGCCGCCTTGGGTGGCCGACAGCAGTGCCAGGGCGGCGGTCAGGGGCCGCATGGCGGTGCCGGCATTGCCCATGAATAGATCGGCTTGCAGCACGGCCAACTTGCCGCCTAGGCCGGTGATGCGCACCATGTCGCCGGTTTGCTGCAGATCGCAGCCCAGCACACGCAAGGCGTCCAGCATGACTCGCGTGTCGTCGGAGGCCAGCAGGTCGTGGACCACCGTGGTGCCCTCACTCAGCCCCGCCAGCAAGAGGACTCGGTTGGAGATGCTTTTGGAGCCTGGCAGGCGAATGGTGCCACCCGCCCCAAGCAGAGGCGGAAGGTCGAGAAAGGCTGTGGTGTACATGACGGGAGAGGAAAATCAGCGCGAGGTGGGCGGTTTGCTGCCGCCGAGGTGCGACCACTGGCTGCGCGCATCGGAGGCGGACTGGATCTGGGTCTGCAATGCCGGGCCATTCCAGTCGCGCATCTGGCGCTCCATGGCCTCCAGGGCCTCGCGGAACGCCGCCGATTGCTTGAGCACCTCTTCGCGGTTGGACAGGAGGATGTCGCGCCACACCGTCGGGTCACTGGCGGCGATGCGGGTGAAATCACGAAAACCGGGGCCGGCCAGCGACAAAAACTCTTGACCGGAGGGCTGTTCGGCCATGGCGTTGACGTAGGCAAAGGCCAGCAGATGGGGCAAGTGGCTCACGGCTGCAAACGCAGCGTCGTGATTTTCGGGCGTCATCTTGAGCACTTGGCAACCCACGGCGGCCCAGACATCGGTGGCCTTTTGCAGCAACACCGGGTTGGTTTGCTGCAAGGGCGTCAGGATGACCTTGCGACCTTGGTACAAGGTGGCGTCGGCATGTTCAATGCCTGCGACCTCGCGCCCGGCGATCGGGTGGGCCGGGATGAAGGAGGGCAGGCAATCTTTGAGGACGCGCCGCGCCGCATCGACCACGTCGCGTTTGGTGCTGCCCACGTCCATCACCAGCACGCCGGGGTCGAGCAGGGCGCGGATGGCTTTGAAGGTGTTTTCGCTGGCGGCCACGGGCACGGCAATCAGGATGATGTCCGAGCCGGAGACGGCCAGCAAGGCCGATTCGGCGGCGACATCAATCACGCCCAGGCGGCGGGCTTTTTCGACCGTGGAGGGCGACTTGCTGTAGCCGACCACGCGTTTGACCAGGCCCGCTTTTTTGAGCGCGAGCGCGAACGACCCGCCCATCAGGCCGCATCCGATCAGTCCCAGTTGATTAAACATCGTCAAGAATCCTTGGGGTGCTCAGTGCACGTCGAGCGGGTAGGTGCCCAGCACCTTGAAGAACGAGCATTGCGCACGCAACTCGTCCATCGCCGCTGACACATTGTCCTGGGCCGGGTGTCCAGCCAAGTCCATGTAGAAAACATACTCCCACTGACCCGAGCGGGCCGGGCGGGATTCGAAACGGGTCATCGAGACGCCATGGCGTTTGAGCGGCACGAGCATGTCATGCACGGCTCCCGGGCGGTTGTCCACGGAGACGATCAGGCTGGTGCAGTCGTGCCCGGTGGGCGCCGCCGGGGTGTGGTGCTCCGGGCGGGTGACGATGACAAAACGGGTGCGGTTGTGGGCCTCGTCCTGCACGCCCGACTGCACCACATGCAGGCCATATTGCGTGGCGGCGCGGGTGCTGGCCAAGGCGGCGATGCTGGCATCTTGCGACGCCAGGCGCGCGCCTTCGGCGTTGCTGGACACGGGGCGGCGTTCAGCGTCGGGCAGGTTCTGGCTCAGCCAGCCTTGGCACTGGGCCAGGGCCTGCGGGTGGGCGCACACCACGGTGATGCCCTCGCGTGAGGAGCTCTTGCGCAGCAGGTTGTGTCTGACCAGCAGGCTGGTTTCGCCGACGATGGTCAAGGGGGACTGCAGCAGCAGGTCCAGCGAGCGCGCGACCACGCCTTCGGTGGAGTTTTCGACCGGCACCACGCCAAAATTGGCCGACTGGGCCACCGTGGCGCGAAAAACTTCGTCGATGCTCGGGCAGGGCAGGGCTTCAATGGAGGAGCCGAAATAATCCAGCGCCGCTTGTTCGCTGAACGTGCCCACGGGGCCCAGAAAGGCCACGCGCAGACGCGCTTCCAGTGATCGGCAGGCCGACATGATTTCGCGCCAGATCGGGGCAATGCTGTCCGACTGGACCGGGCCGGTGTTGAGCGACTTGAGCGTGTCGATGACCTGGGCTTCACGGTCTGGGCGGAACACGGGCGAGTGGTCGATTTTCTTGACCTCACCCACCGCCTGGGCCAGGGTGGCGCGCTGATTGAGCAGCTTGAGCAGCTGCTCGTCGACACCGTCGATGCGCTGCCGCAAGTCCGTCAGTTGTTCTTCAACCGGACGACTGTCGTTCGAGAGGTGGGGGCTTGAATGATCAGCCATGGCTCAGCGCGAACTCGTTCATGTACGCCACCAGCGCTTCGACACCGGCCAGGGGCATGGCGTTGTAGAGCGAAGCACGCATGCCGCCCACACTCTTGTGGCCCTTGAGTTGCAGCAGGCCCTTGGCCTTGGCACCGGCCAGGAAGGCGTCGTTCAAGGCATCCGACTTCAAGAAGAAGGGGATGTTCATGCGCGAGCGGGCGTTGATGGCGACGGGGTTGGAATAGAAACCCGATGAG
>JAZJZP010000075.1:0-4545 GCA_040389805.1 Pseudomonadota bacterium | reverse complement strand
ATCGCGGCCTTGGTCACGTTGCGTGCCTCCACGGCGGCCAGGCCGGACAAGTTGCCCTCGCGCTGGCGCTTGATCCACTGGAACACCAACCCTGCCAGGTAGATGGCGTAGGTGGGCGGCGTGTTGTACATCGAGTCGTGTTCGGCCACGACCTTGTAGTCAAACACGCTGGGGCAGATGGGCAGGGCACGGCCCAGCAGGTCTTCGCGGATGATGACCAGGGTCAGGCCCGCCGGGCCGATGTTCTTTTGGGCGCCGCCATAGGCCACACCCACGTGCGACCAGTCGATCGTGCGGGACGCGATGTGCGAGGAGCAGTCGATCACCAGCGGGGCATCGCAACCGATGGCCTTGAGGTCGGGCAACTCGTGCATCTCCACCCCGTGGATGGTCTCGTTGCTGCACACATGCACATAAGCGGGCTGCTCGCTCAGGCGCCATGAGGCGGCTGGCGGCAGCGTGGTGTGGGCATCGGCTTCATTGCTGGCCGCGATGTTCACCTCGCAATACTTGCGCGCTTCTTTTTGAGATTTCTGCGACCACGAGCCGGTCACGACATAGTCCGTGCGCCCGCCTTGCGACAGGTTCAGCGGCAAGATGGCGTTTTCAGCCAGGGCCCCACCCTGCATGAACAGCACCTTGAACGTGCTGGGGATGGACAGGATCTCGCGCAGATCGCTCTCGGCTTGCTGGGCAATGGAGATGAACTCCTTGCCGCGGTGACTCATCTCCATCACGCTCATGCCCGACCCGTGCCAGTCCAGCATCTCGCTGGCAGCTTGCTGCAAGACTTCTTCGGGCAGTGCCGCCGGACCGGCGGAAAAATTGAATGGTCGGGTCATCGCGTGAAATCGATCAATTACTTCTTGGGGGCAGCCTTGGGTGCGGTCTTGGTGTCAGCCTGTGCCGATGACGCGGCCGCCTTTTGGGCGGCTGCAGCCGCTTGGCTCAACTTGCCACCGCTGGCCGTGTCCAAAATCTTGACGACGTTGTTCTGCAGGGTTTGCAGTTTGGGGTCCACCGCAGGGCGGGCATCGGTCGAGATTTTTTCCAGCAGGGTTTGCTGAATCTCGGGCAAGGCGGCTTGGTACTTCTTGATGATGGGAGAGTCCAGCATCGTCAACAACTGGCGCAGCTCCTCTTCGGTGAACTTGTCATCCAGTAAGGCTGCCACGGCGGCAGGGCCCACCTTGTTGGCGCTGGTTTTCACAAGTGGCGTGGCCGACTCAAAGTACTTGGTGATTTCGGCATCCACGAGCTTGCCGGTGGCTTCACGCTTGTCGGCGGGCACCGCTTGCATCATGGCCGGGCGCACCATTTTTTCGAGGATTTGGCGCACGGGCTCTTGCGTCAAACCAGTGGCCAGGGATTCGAGTTGCGCCTTTTGAACCGGGGGCAGCTTTTGGATCAACTCTTTTTTGCTCTCAGCGGCAAACGCCGAGAGGGACAAGGTCAAGACGGTTGCTGCGGCCAGTGTCAGTTTGGTGAATTTCATCAGTGAACCTTGGTGGATGGCAGTCAGGCTGCGGGATCGGTGGAGGGAGTGTCGGCGTCAGGACTGGTGTCCTCTGACGTGTCTTCAGCAACGTCGGCTTGCGCGTCGTTTTCAACAATGCGTTGCAGACCGATCAGTTTGGCGCCTTCGTCGAGCGCAATCAGGGTCACGCCTTGAGTGGCACGGCCCAGTTCGCGGATCTCTGAGACGCGGGTGCGCACCAGCACGCCCTTGTCGGTGATCAGCATGATCTCGTCTTCCGGACGCACCAGGGTGGCGGCGACGACCTTGCCGTTGCGCTCGGTTTGCTGGATGGCGATCATGCCCTTGGTGCCACGGCCATGGCGGGTGTATTCGACGATGCTGGTGCGTTTGCCGTAGCCATTTTCGGACGCGGTCAAGACGCTTTGCGTCTCGTCTTCGGCCACTAGCATGGCGATCACGCTTTGCGTTTCGTCCAGCATCATGCCGCGCACGCCACGGGCATTGCGGCCCATGGGGCGCACGTCGTTTTCGTCAAAGCGCACAGCCTTGCCGCCGTCCGAGAACAGCATCACATCGTGCTTGCCGTCGGTCAGGGCGGCACCCACCAGGATGTCGCCCTCGTCCAAGTCGACGGAGATGATGCCGGCCTTGCGGGGGTTGCTGAACTCGGTCAGCGCCGTCTTCTTGACGGTGCCCAAACGCGTGGACATGAACACGAAATGGTCTTCAGGGAAGCTGCGGAACTCGCCGGTCAGCGGCAGCACCACATTGATCTTCTCTTCGGGTTGCAGCGGGAACATGTTGACGATCGGGCGACCGCGCGAATTGCGCGAGCCCTGCGGCACTTCCCAGACTTTGAGCCAATACACGCGACCGCGGTTGCTGAAGCACAGCATGTAGTCGTGGGTGTTGGCGATGAAGAGCTGGTCGATCCAGTCGTCGTCCTTGGTCGCGGTGGCTTGCTTGCCGCGCCCGCCGCGTTTTTGCGCCCGGTACTCGGCCAGCGGCTGGCTCTTGATGTAGCCCGTGTGCGAGAGCGTCACCACCATATCGGTCGGGGTGATCAGGTCTTCGGTGCCCAATTCCAGCGCGTTGTGTTCGATCACGCTGCGGCGAGCACCCACCTTGGTCTGGCCAAACTCCTGGCGCACGGCCACCAGCTCTTCCGAGATGATGAAGGTCACGCGCTCGGGCTTGGCCAGGATGTCCAGCAGATCGGCGATCTGCGACATGACCTCTTTGTACTCGCCGATGATCTTGTCTTGCTCCAGCCCAGTCAGGCGTTGCAAGCGCATCTGCAGGATTTCGCCTGCTTGGTCATCAGACAGGCGATACAAGCCGTCGGGCTGCATGCCGTAGTAAGGCGCCAGGCCGTCAGGGCGGAAGGCCGAGGGGTCACCGGCCGTGCGAGCCAGCATCTCGCGCACCATGGACGAGTCCCAGCTCTTGCTCATCAGGGCGGCCTTGGCCACAGGGGGCGTCGGCGAGGTCTTGATGGTCTCGATGAACTCGTCGATGTTGGCCAGCGCCACGGCCAGGCCTTCGAGCACATGGCCGCGCTCGCGTGCCTTGCGCAGCTCGAACACGGTGCGGCGCGTCACCACTTCGCGGCGGTGCTCCAGGAAGATCGCCAGCAAGTCCTTGAGGTTGCACAACTTGGGCTGGCCGTCGATCAGGGCCACCATGTTGATGCCGAAGGTGTCTTGCAGTTGCGTCTGCTTGTAGAGGTTGTTGAGCACAACCTCGGGCACTTCGCCGCGCTTGAGGTCGATCACCACCCGCATGCCGGACTTGTCGGACTCGTCCTGGATGTGGCTGATGCCTTCGATCTTCTTCTCGTGGACCAGTTCGGCGATGCGCTCCAGCAGGCTCTTTTTGTTGACTTGGTAGGGGATTTCGTCAACGATGATCGACTGGCGGCTGCCCTTGTCGATGTCCTCGAAGTGGACCTTGGCGCGCATGACCACGCGGCCACGGCCGGTGCGGTAGCCATCACGCACGCCACTGAGGCCATAGATGATGCCGGCCGTCGGGAAGTCGGGGGCCGGGATGATTTCCATCAACTCATCGATCGAGCTGGCGGGGTTTTTCAGCAGGTGCAAGCACGCGTCGACCACCTCATTGAGGTTGTGCGGCGGAATGTTGGTGGCCATGCCCACGGCAATGCCTGACGAGCCGTTGACCAGCAAGTTGGGCAGGCGGGTGGGCATCACCAACGGTTCTTTCTCAGAGCCGTCGTAGTTGGGCCCGAAATCGACCGTTTCCTTGTCCAGGTCGGCCAGCAGTTCGTGGGCGATCTTGGACAGGCGGATTTCGGTGTACCGCATCGCCGCCGCGTTGTCGCCGTCGACCGAGCCGAAGTTGCCTTGGCCGTCGACCAGCATGTGGCGCAGCGAGAAATCTTGCGCCATGCGAACGATGGTGTCGTACACCGCACTGTCGCCATGCGGGTGGTACTTACCGATCACGTCGCCCACGATACGGGCCGACTTTTTATAAGGTCGGTTCCAGTCGTTGTTGAGCTCGTGCATGGCGAACAGCACGCGTCGATGCACGGGTTTCAAACCATCGCGTGCGTCGGGCAGAGCACGGCCCACGATCACGCTCATGGCGTAATCGAGGTACGAACGCCGCATCTCCTCTTCGAGGCTGATGGGCAGGGTTTCCTTGGCGAATTGGGTCATGCGAGGCGTTTGTCCAGGCGGAAGGTAACTTGTCGATTGTAATTGGCCGATCTTGTCGCCCGATTGCAACAATTTGAATCTCCTTTTCGGGGCTTGATCGTTGCCTATTGAGTGTCTTGGTAGCTATGGCACAATCAATTTTGCTTGGGTACTCTAGGGCAATCCCTCGGTTTTTTCGGCGGGGGCCTATTGAGTTCAACCCGTTTTGGCCCTGGTGGGCTCCATCGCAGTGATTGCGCTGCGTCTAATTTGTGAGGATCTACATGAACAAGCTTAATAAAGTGTCCGCCCTGTTTGCCTTGGTTGCTTTGTCCGCTTCGATGGGTGTTTCTGCCCAGGTCATTGACAACTTGCGCGCCACCGACGGTTCAGTCGTGAAGA
>JAZJZP010000074.1:9172-14783 GCA_040389805.1 Pseudomonadota bacterium | reverse complement strand
GAACGCCACCTTGCGCCAGTTCTTGACCGAAGGCCGCCAGTTCGACGCCATCGTGCTCGACCCGCCCAAGTTCGCTCCTACGGCCGCGCATGCGGAACGCGCCGCGCGGGCCTACAAGGACATCAACCGCCTGGCCTTCAAACTGCTGTCGCCCGGTGGCGTGCTGCTGACCTTCTCGTGCTCAGGTGGCATCAGCGCCGACCTGTTTCACAAGATCGTGGCGGGCGCAGGACTGGACGCGGGCGTGGACGGCTACATCATCAAACGCCTGGAGGCCTCGCCGGACCATCCGACCACCGTCACCTTCCCGGAAGGGGAATACCTCAAAGGCCTGGTGATCGTGCGGCAATAACGCGATGATGGCGAAAGTGGGCATGAGACATCGATCGTTGTCAATCGACCATTTGGCCAATGGTGCCGCTTTGGAATACCGGACAACGGTCTTACTTGGACGAACATAATCCTGAAAAGTCAGTGATAGTTATGGGGCATACCCAATTTGACAGGGATTCGAACGCCATGGGCTCCAAGCCGACCATCTGGGATTTTCGTCGCGGCATCGCCACCGCCCGCGTTCTCACGCAACTGGGACACGAGCATGGCCTCACGTTTGACGCGATGCTGCGCCACACCGGCCTGACCCGAGCCCTGCTGGACGATCCCAAGGCTGAAATCGAGGCCATGCAGGAGATTGCGCTGATCCGCAACCTGGTCACCGACCTCCCGCACATCCCGACCCTGGGCATTCAAGCCGGCGGTCGCTATCACCTGACCACCTATGGCCTGTGGGGTTATGCGGTCATGAGCAGCCCGACGCTGGGCAGTGCTGTGTCCATGGCCTCGCGCATGCTGAACCTGACGTTCTCGCTGACCTCCAACGTGATCGAGCGGGTAGGCCCACTGATTCACTCGACCTACCACACCGAGCACCTGCCCCCCGACGTGCGCCAGTTCATCATCGACCGCGACCGCGCCGCCGTGGTCACCTTGCAGCGCGAAGTGCTGGGGCACCCGCTGCCCTTTCAGGCCATTTTGATGCGCGGGCCCGAACCCTCACCCGCCATGGTAGAGGCCT
Organism: Pseudomonadota bacterium; assembly: GCA_040389805.1. GTDB lineage: Bacteria > Pseudomonadota > Gammaproteobacteria > Burkholderiales > Burkholderiaceae_C > Aquabacterium. Next base: position 13,708 of record JAZJZP010000074.1, on the reverse strand, counting down.
ACACGGCGCTGTTCGGCATTCGCCCCCTCTTTGGCCAAGCACACGACCGCAACGTGTTCGAAGCCAGCGTGATGAACGAGCCGCTGCCTCAGGCCGACCCGCACACCACTCAACTGTGCGAGCAAATGTGCCGCGAACTGATGGAAAAACGCCATGCCCGCACGGGCGTAGCCGCGTCGGTGCGCGACCGCTTGCTGCGCACCCCCGGGCACATTCCCGACATGGAAGAGATCGCCGCCGACCTGCGCATCACCTCGCGCACCTTGCGTCGACACCTGACCGCCGAAGGGGCCACCTTCCGCGGCCTACTGGAAGAGGTTCGCCGCACCCTCACCGAAGAGCTGATGGCCAGCGCCAGCCTCACGCACAGCGAAATCGCCGAGCGCCTGGGCTATGCCGACGTCACCACCTTCATTGAGGCCTTTCGTCGCTGGAAGGGCATGGCGCCCAGCGAATACCGCAGGGGCCAAGGGATCAGTGCACCCATGACCCGTCTGGCACGCAGCCGCCTGAACGGCAAGAATACCGGCTGAACCCGGTCTTCTTTCACGCCTGCGCAGGGGTCCGCAAACCCTAGACTAAGAGGGAAAGGTCTCCACCCTCATGAGCATCGAATCCCCCCTGCGCAACCTCAACATTGACCTGCCCGCGTGCCCCAGCACCCTGGTCAAGCTGTCCTTGTTGATGGCCGAAGAAGACTGCACCACCGAGCAGTTGGCCGCCGTCATTGAAAACGACATGGCCTTGTCCTCGGCGGTGGTCCGCACCGTCAATTCCGCGCTGTTTGGCCTGCTCAAACGCGTCGATACCGTGCATGAAGCCATTCGCTACCTGGGCACCGCTCAAGTCGCCGGCTTGACCTATGAAATTGGTCTGCGCGGCGCCTTTCCGCCCGGGCCCTTGTTGCAGGCCATCTGGGACAGCGCCAGCATCCGCGGGCTGGCCATGAGCCGCATTGCCCACCAACTCGATGTCGACCCCTGGCTGGCGCACACCATCGGCCTGTTCGCCGAGAGCGGGCGCGCCGTGCTGATCGCCTATGACCACCACCGCTACACCGCCCTGGACAATCAATGCAGCAACGAAGCCCAGCTCTCGGCCGCTGAAATCGAGGCCTTTGGGGTCAGCCAAGCCGTCCTGGGGGCCGCTTTGTGCCAGGCCTGGGGCCTCTCCAAAGAGGTGGCTGACTGCGTGCGCGGCCGCCGTCAAGCCACCCAACAGTGGGGCCATGAAAATCCGCAGGTCCAGCGCCTGCTGATCATCGGCGCCGCCGTCGACGCCCTCATGCTGGACCCCAACCAGGCCGGGGACCCCGAGCTCGTCTGGCAGACGCTGGAGCCCCTGGCCAATCAAGTCGGCCTCAACTTCCAGGCCTTGCAGCAAGCCACCAACCGCGTCTGCGAACGACTGAACCTGGCCCAAAAAGAAATTTAAGCCGGCGGCCCTCCGATGTTGCCCACGCCCGACCCCTTGTGCATCACCCCTGACAGCCCGCAACTCGATCGCTTGATCCAGGCCGAACGGGTGCGCATGCTCTATGGCGCCGCGCTGCCGGTGGACCTGGTCAGCAGCGTGTTTTCGGTCGCCCTGGCCACCCTGATCGGCGCACAAGTGGGCTGGCTCAAGACCGGGATCTGGGCCGGTGCGTGCCTATTGGTGTCCGCCATCCGATGGCTGCTGTGCCGCGCCTACCGGCGCGCCAGTGACCGCAGCGATGACCGCTGGCTGCACCACATGATGGTGATGTCGGGCCTGCTGGGATCGGCCTGGGGCCTGGGCTGTGCCTGGATGCTGCCGGCCATGGACCTGAACATCTCCTCGGTCATCGTGGGGGCGCTGATTGGATCGGCCACCGTGGCCACCTTTGCACTGCAGGCCCATCCGCGCCCCAATACCGTGTTCAACAGCCTGGCACTCATCCCCTGTGCCCTGTTGCTGTTCACTCGATTGGACACCTACGGCTTGTTTGGCGGCGCAGGTTTGCTGACGATGCTGGGCGTCGTTCTGATGGAAGGCCATCGCTCGACACGGCGCATCACGGAGTTGCTGTGGCTGCGCTTTACCACCGACCGCATCGCTCAGGAACGCGCGCAAGCGCTGAAACTAGCGCAGCGAACCAGCGCCGTGAAAGACCAATTCCTGGCGACCATGAGCCATGAAATGCGCACCCCGTTGCACGGCATTTTGGGCCTGGCCCGACTAGTGCGTCAAAAGCTACCCGATCGGCCGGGGGTGCTGGCCGAGTCCCGTGAGCAACTCGCCTTGATCGAGCGCTCGGGCGAACACCTGCTGGGCATCATCAACGATGTGCTGGATTTCTCGCGCATTGAAGCAGGCAAGCTGCACATTGACCCCGATGCGTTGGACCTGCACGCCCTCATCGACGATGTGCTGAGCCTGCTGGCCGTCACGGCCGCCCAAAAAGGCCTGCCCCTGAACCGACACATCAACATCCCCTCACCCTGCTGGGTCGTGGGGGATGCGTCGCGCCTGCGCCAAATGTTGCACAACCTGATCGGCAATGCCATCAAGTTCACCAGCCTGGGCCACGTCACCGTCCATGTCGAGCGTGCCCCCGCCCCCAACCAGCACAGCCCGGGCCTCCAACAGGTGGTGTTCACCATCCAGGACACCGGCATCGGCATTGCGCCCGACCAGCAAGCCCTGGTCTTTGACGCGTTTCACCAGGCCGATGGCAGCTTTGTGCGGCGCCATCAGGGCACGGGCCTGGGCTTGACGATTTCACGCGAGATCGCCCGTGCGATGAACGGCGACATCGTGTGCCACAGCACCCCGGGCCAGGGCTCTACCTTCACCTTGAACGTACCCCTGGCCGCCACCACGGCCCCGGCATCGGTCACCTTTGCCGCCAGTCGACCCGCGCCCTTGCTGCCTGAATCGGGCAGCACGGTGTTCGCCGGCCACGTGCTGCTGGCCGAAGACAACCCGGTCAATGCCATGGTGGCCGAAGCCACCCTGAACAAACTGGGACTGCACGTCACCCATGTGGAGGACGGCCAGCAGGCGCTGGACGCCCTGCAAGCACCCCACCATGGTTTTGACCTGGTGCTGATGGACTGCCAGATGCCCGTGCTGGACGGCATTGAAGCCACGCGCCGCCTGCGCTGCCAGGAGCAAGAACAGGGACGCCCGAAGCTTCCCGTCATAGCCTTGACCGCCAACGTGATGGGCTCCGACCGTGAACGCTGCCGCTCGGCAGGCATGGACGACCACTTGGCCAAGCCCTTCTCTGCAGAAGAGCTGGCCACCATGCTGACGCGGCACCTACACGCGCCAACGCCCCTTACTGCTTGATCGCTTCGATCTGGATGACCAGCCTGATGTCATCGGGGATGCCGTTGACGATGCCATAGTTCATGCCGAACTCGCTGCGCTGAATGGTGGTTTCAAAGTCACCGCCACACACTTCACGCTTGAGCATGGGGTTTTGGTAACAACCATAGTTGGTGGCCCTGAGTGTCACGGTCTGCCCCTTGCCCAGCAGGGTCAAGGTGCCGACCACGGCGGAGACCTTGTCACCGTCGAAGATCACCTTGTCGCTCACGAACGTGGCGGTCGGGTAGGCCTCGCTGTTGAAAAAATCCTTGCTCTTGAGGTGGGTGTTGAAGGCGTCATAGCCCGTGTTGATCGAGCCGGTTTCGAGGGTGACCTCGACCTTGCCGGTCTTGGCGGCGGCATCGATCGTGACGGAGCCACTCTTCTTGTCGAAGCGCCCCCGGTTGGTCGAGGTGCCAAAGTGCCGGACCTCGAACGTGGCATAGGTGTGGGTCGGGTCAATCGCGTAAGTCGCGGGGGCGGCATGGGCCACGCCAGCGGCCAGTGCGGTCGCGGTCAGCAGGGATAAGGGGGTGGTACGGGTCATGGTTGATCTCCTGGGGTAAAAAAGGAAAACGGGGGTTGAGGGTTCGACGTGAAGGATCACTGCGCAGGGATACCTTGCAGCACCAGCTTGAACTTCACCTGGACGTCATTGGCCACCACGGACGTGTCCGCCCAGTCGCCATCACCGACCTTGAAGTCCAGGCGTTTGAGCACGAAGGCGCCCGTGGCCGTGCTCAGGCCCGAGGCCTGCACCAGCTGCACAGGCACCACCAGATCACGGGCTTGTCCCTTGATGGCCAACTTGCCCGCCACCTCAAAGCGCCCACCGCCCAAGGCCTTGATGGCACTGGACTGGAAGGTGGCCTTGGGGAACTTGGCCGTGTTGAACCACTCCGGTTTAACCAGCTCGACATCGGCGTCGGCATTGACGGCCACGCTGCCCAGCTCGATCTGGAAGGCAATCTTGCTGGTCTGCGGCAGCTTGGGGTCAAACGTCGATTGAACGGCAAAGCGCTTGAAACGCCCATCCAGGGGCACGCCCAGTTGCTTGGCCACAAAGGTGACCTCGCTCTGTGCCGCCACCAGGGTCTGAGGCGTCTGAGCGTGCGCCGGCATCGTCGCGCTAGCCCACAGGCACAGCACCGTGGCGCCGAGCCGGCTTGATTTTGAAAGCATCATGTCCATCTCCGGGTT
>JAZJZP010000074.1:0-9162 GCA_040389805.1 Pseudomonadota bacterium | reverse complement strand
TTCTGTTCAGTGACGGGTCAGCGACCAGGGCGCATGCGCTGGAGCAGTCCGTCTTTGTCAATGAACTGGTGTTTGAGCGCGGCCGCCACATGCAGACCCACCAGGCCCATCAAGGCGAACGCCGACACCGCGTGCCAGGGTTTGATGGCCTCGGCCAAGGCCTTGTCCACCGGCACGAAATCGGGCAAGGGCAGCACACCAAACCACACAATGGGGTAGCCATGCGCCGAGCTGTAGGACCAGCCCAACAAGGGCACCACAAAGAACAGCAGGTACATCAGGTGGTGCGTGCCGTGATAGGCCACGCGCTGCCAACCCGGCATGGCCCGCTCAATGTCCGCAGGCAAGGCCGGTGGGCGATGCGTGAGGCGCCACAGCAAACGCAGCACCGACAAGAACAAGATGGTGACACCCGCCCATTTGTGCCAGTTGATCAACTTCAACTTGGTCGGTGACAGCGGCAACTCTTCCAGGGTCAAGCCAACACCAAACGCCGTGAGGATGGCAACCGCCAATATCCAGTGCAAGGCGATGGCCACACCGGTGTAACGAGTATTCATGCCGACCCCTTCTTGTTCATGTTCAATGCTCTGCAGGTTACTCCTCGCACCAGGAAACAGATTGCGCCGGATTCATCCTTCATTTCAATCCATTTGAATGGACCACCGGACTCAAGCTTTGCGCAGTGATGCCGACATGCATATACCGACCGGAATAATCTCCTCATGCCCAGCAACCTCGTCCAGCAGCTCAATGAAGCTGCCTTTGGCACCGACCCCAAACAGCGCCTGCGCATCAAGCGCTCGCTGATGGCGGCCAATGTGTACGTGATCTGCATCGTGCTGCAGGCCTATGCCTGGTCGATTGACTACATGGATCAGGACGCCGTCGTGATGCTGTCGTCCGCCATCCTGATCAATGTCTTGTGGTGGTACGGATTCTTGCGCGCCGGGCTGAACCTGCGCTTCAAAGACCAGGCCATGACCCTGCCACAGATCCTGTCCGGCCTCACCGTCATCGTGGGCGCCTATTCCGTCACCGGACCGGTTCACGGCTCCACCCTGATGTTACTGGCCCTGGTGCTGGTGTTCGGCATTTTCAACCTCAAGGCCGGTGCCGCCAGAATGGCCGGGGCTTACACCGTGGTGCTGATGGGCATCGCCATGCTCATCAAATCACGCACCGATCCGGTCAACTATCCGGCCAGCCTGGAGATCGCGCATTTTGTCTTGACTGCCTCCATCGTGCCCACCATTTCAACCCTGGCCGCCCAGTTGAGCAACTTGCGCGCCAAGCTGCAAGCCCAAAAAGATGAATTGGCCCAGGCGGTGATGCGCATTCAAATCCTGGCCACCCGAGACGAGCTCACCGGCCTGCACAACCGCCGCCACATGCTGGAGGTCCTGACGCAGCACCAAAAACGTCTGGACCGTTCAGGCCAACACCGCTTCTGCCTGGCCCTGCTGGACCTGGACTACTTCAAGCGCGTCAATGACACGTATGGTCACGGCGTCGGCGACGACGTGTTGCGCCATTTCGCCCAAGAAGCCCGCTCGGTCATGCGCGATGTCGACGTGCTGGCCCGCTGGGGCGGTGAAGAGTTCTTGTTGCTGATGGTGGACACCTCGCCCGAGTTAGCCCAAATCGGCATTGCGCGCATCCGCGACAAACTGGCCGACTCCCCCGTGGCCGCCGGCGACACTTCACTGGTGGTGAAGTTCTCGGCAGGCGTCACAGGCTACTGGGGAAACGAACCCCTGGATACCTGCATCGAACGGGCCGACCATGCGCTCTATGCCGCCAAGGCCCAAGGCCGCAACTGCACGGTCATTGAAATCGGTCCCGGTGCCGAGCTCGAAGCCCTGGCCGCCACTGGCCAACTCCCGCAGGCATCCCAGCCCGCCTGAGTGCACGCCGCCCTCTAGCGCAGGACGCTCAAGTGTGAGACAGTGGGGGTCTGCGCCCGGGGCAACCACCTCCCTGACGTAGCTCAAGGAGGAAGGGTGGTGTATCAACACACGACCCTGCCATGCCAAGCCCGTTTGCATCCCCCGGTGGCGACGCCATCGCCGCCTTGCTGATCCGACTCTCGGCCATTGACGAGCCGAGGCCTTCGGGCCTGAGTGTGGTTCAGCAACAGTTGCAGGAGCTGATGCACTTCACCGGCAGTCCAGCGGGTTTCATCGCCGACATCGACACCACCACCGGCGAGGCGCCCCAACTGCACACCGTGGGCGATCTGCGCTGGCCCAGCGCTCGCCAGGCTCAGCAAGCAGAGGGCCTCTGGAGTCAGGTGCTGGGTGAGCAGCGTGCGGTGGTCTACAACCATTTGCCCGAGGGTCGCCACGCCGAGGTGACCCATTTCATGGGTCTGCCCTTGCGATGCGGCGGCATCCAGGTCGGCATGGTGGGCTTGGCCAACCGAGAGGGGGGTTACAGCGACGCCTGGTTCGAACCAATGCAACCGGCCTTGGCCATCATCGGCAGCTTGCTCAGCGCCATGCAGTGCCAACGCAGCCACCGCTTGGCCGTCGAGGCACTGAACACCGCCCGAGAGACCCTTCGCAATAGCGAAGACCACTACCACCAGATGTTCGAAGCCGCCGGCGTGGGCATTGCGCGGGTGTCTCTGAGCGGACGCATGCTCGAAGTCAACCACCGCTTCACTGAAATCACCGGGCGCAGCCGCGAACAGCTTGAACAACTGAACCGCCAGGACATCACCCACCCCGATGACTTGTCCACGGATGAGGCCTTGTCCAGCGCCGCCCTGGAGGGGCAACACAGCCGCTACACCCATGAAAAACGCTATGTGCGCCCCGACGGTCAAGTCGTCTGGGTGATGCTGACCGTGGCCCTGGTGCGCGATGCCCTGGGGCGGGCTCAGCACTTTGTCTCGGTGTGCGAGGATATTTCGGAGCGTCGCCGCATGGAAGACGCGATGACCTCGGCCAAAGCGGCCGAACGCGCCAACAAGGCCAAAACTGATTTTCTGTCGCGCATGAGCCATGAGTTGCGCACGCCGCTCAACGCCATGCTGGGTTTCGCGCAGTTGCTGCGCGTGGACCCCGGCAACCCGATCAACGAGGTCCAGCGTAAAAAAGTGGGCCACATTGAACGCGCGGGCGCGCACTTGCTGGCCATGCTGACCGATGTACTGGACCTCTCCCGCATTGAGGCCGGGGGCCTGCCCCTGACCCTGGAGCCCCTGCGTTTGAGCACGGTCCTGGACGAAGCCACCGCCTTGGTGAGCAACCTGGTGACCCAGGCCGATCTGCAATTGCTGCTCACCCCGCTTGATGAGGATCTGTACCTCAAGGCCGATCCGGTGCGCCTGCGCCAGATCATCGTCAACCTGCTCTCCAACGCCATCAAGTACAACCGGCCAAGTGGGCGGGTCATGCTCGAGGCCCAAGCGGTGTCGTCCTATGTGGTGATCAGCATCACGGACACAGGCCCCGGCCTCAGCAACGAGCAGCAGGCCCATTTGTTTGAACCGTTCAACCGCCTGGGCGCCGAGCGCACCTCGGTGGAGGGCACCGGCATCGGCCTGGTCATCGTCAAACGCCTGATTGACCTGATGCGGGGCCGCATTGAAGTCAGCAGCCAGCCCGGCATTGGATCGAGTTTTCGGGTCTGGCTGCCCGCCGCCCTCAACCCCAACCCCTTGATGGCCGACCCCGCCTCGGGCGAAACACGCGCCATGGTGCGCACCTCGGGCTGGGGCGGCCTGGATGACGGACTGGCACCCGACACCTTGACGGTGCTGTATGCCGAAGACAACGCCATCAATGTCGAGCTGGTGCGTCAAGTCATGCGCATGCGCCCGCGCTGGCAGCTAGAGGTGGCCCGTTGCGGGGCCGAGGCCATTGAGATGGGCCGCTCTGACCCGCCCGACCTGCTGTTGCTGGACATGCACCTGGGCGACATGAGCGGACTGGATGTCTCTGATGCGTTGGAGCACTCCGCCAGCACGGCGGGCATCCCGCGGGTGGCCTTGTCGGCCGATGCCATGCCGGACCAGATTGGGGCGGCCCGCCAACGCGGCTTTCTGGATTACCTGACCAAGCCCCTGGATGTGGACCGTCTGCTCAAGCTGCTGGACGTCTGCGCCAAACAAATGGACGAGGCGCCCGAGCCCGTCACCAATTCAGATCGGTGAAAAACCGCCCGCCCTGGAACACCAGGGGCGAGGCGCCCAAACGGCGGCTGCAATGCGCCACCTGTCCCACAAAAATGACGTGATCGCCTTCGTCATGCTGGCTGCGGTGGGCGCATTCGAACACGGCCACCGCCCCATCAATCACCGGCGCGCCCGTCAAACCCTCACGCCAATTGACGCCTTCAAAGCGATCAATGCCCTTGCTCGCAAACCGCTCGGCCAACGAGCGCTGATCGCCGGCCAGGACGTTGATGGCGTAATGAGACGCCGACAAAAAGCCCGGCATGGAGCTGGACTGGCGCGACAAGCTCCAGAGCACCAGCGGTGGCGACAGCGACACCGAGTTGAACGAATTGGCCGTCAGCCCCACAAACGCGCCCTGCGCGGTGCGGGCCGTGACGATGGTGACGCCGGTGGCAAACTGCCCCAAGGCGGCCCGGTACTCTTCAGGGGTGAACGGCAAGGCGGCAGGATCTGAGGGCAAAGACATCGACGGGTTCCAGGGCAAGGCCACAGTGTAGACGGCCTACCCCGATCCTGTCAGAGCGGCTGCCGATACACCCAGATCGCTCGGCCAGCGTCCAGCATGAGACGCGTATGCGGCGTGAGTGGCGCCCCTTGGCGGTCCACCGCTTCAAACTCCAGACTGACCAGCCAGGCGCCGGGCTGGAGCTCGCGCCGCGCCTTGTCCACCGCACGTGGCATCGATTCGGGCCGCTGGAACAGGTACACCAAGTCATAGCCCGACCAGTCCGCCGCCCACATGTCGGCACGGCGCACCCGGGCCCAGGGGCAGCGCAGGGCCCCCACCCAACGCCACAACCAGCTCCACTCCACGCCATGAATGTCGGCCTGGGGATAGGCGCGGTGCAGCTCAACCAAGGCATCGCCCATGCCACAACCCGCGTCCAGGATGCGGGCCTGTGCCGGCAAGGGGACCACCGCGGGCAAGCCGGCCAAGGCGCCTGAGGGGGTCGGAAACACCGGCGCGTCCCGCCACGCAGTGACGGGGTAGGCCAGCAACAGCAAGCCCAGCGGGGCCAGCCAGGCCCAGGCGGGCAAGCCACCGGCCTGCCCCAAGGCCAGCACCGACAGCGGAAAGCCGCCCGCCACGAACACGCGGCGCCACGTCGAGCGGGCCACCCACGGGAACAAGGCCAGCAAGGCCCCCAGCGCCGTCGGCAAGGCCAGGGCCGCCCACAGGGGCACCTGCGCCCAGCGCAAGGCCAGACACAGTCCCCAGGCCACGGCCCAACTCAGCAAGGCCGGCAGCGGCCACAGCCCCACGTTGCTCGCCTCAGGCCGGCGTGCCGCCGCGCAGCTTGTCGATCAGGCCATTGAGCTCTTCAAGGCTGCCAAACTGAATCGCCAGCTCGCCCTGCTCACCGCGCTTGGTGCGCTTCTTGACGCGAATTTCAAGCTGCGCCGTCAACAAGTCAGACAGTTCTTCTTCCAGGCGCAGCACATCGCGCGACTTGTCTTGTTTGACGCGCAGTAGCGGCGCCTGGCGCCCGGCCCCGATCAGCTTGGTGACCAGTTTTTCAGCATCGCGCACGCTGAGCTTTTTGCCCGCGATCTCGTGCGCGGTGGTGACCTGCTGCGCCTTGTCCAGAGACAGCAACGCACGGGCATGGCCCATGTCGATGTCACCGGCCATCAGCATGCCTTGCACCGCATCGCTCAAGTTCAGCAGGCGCAGCAGGTTGCTGGCAGCACTGCGCGAGCGGCCCACGGCCTGCGCGGCTTGTTCATGCGTCAAACCGAACTCTTGCGTCAGGCGCTGCAGGCCCTGGGCTTCTTCGAGTGGGTTGAGGTCTTCGCGCTGGATGTTTTCGATCAGCGCCATCACGGCGGCGGCCTCGTCGGGCACGTCCCTGACCAGCACCGGCACATCGGTCAGACCCGCCAGCTTGGCCGCACGCGAGCGGCGCTCACCCGCGATGATCTCGTAGCGCCCGCCGCCCACGGGTCGCACCAGGATGGGCTGCATGATGCCCTGGGTGCGGATGCTCTCGGCCAGCTCGTACAACGAGCCCTCGTCCATGCGCGTGCGCGGCTGGTACTTGCCCGCCTGCAACACGCTCAGGGGGAGGATCGAGGGCGCGCCTTCAATGGCGCTCGCCGGGGTATCACTGACCTTGGGGCCCAGCAGGGCCTCCAGGCCCATGCCCAAGCCTTTGGATTTTTTGGTTGCCATGGCTTGAATTGTCGTTCATTCTGAGGGACGCCCTTACGCGTGACTCACAGGCCCCACTGTCCCTGCACTTGCGCCAGCCGCGCCCACCCCTGCGGCCAGTCACCATGGCCCGACTCGACATTGACGTGCCCCACCTCGCCCAGGTCTTCAAACGCGGCGCCCCAATCGGCAGCCAGTTGCTGGCTGCGCGCCAGGCTGGACAAGGGGTCATTTTGCGACGCCATCACCAAGGAGCCAAACGGCAGGCGCTGTCGCACCACCGAGCGCCAGCCCTGCAACTGCGGCGGCAGTTCGGCCAAGCGGGCGGGCTCATCCAGGTCAGGCGGGGCCACCAACAGCGCCCCGCGCACCCGGGCCGTGTGCTGCGAATGCGCGGCCCACGCGGCCACCAAGTGGCACCCCAGGCTGTGGGCCACCAGCACGGCGGGAGTCTGCACCAAGGCCGCATCGGCCAGCAGCGCCTCGTCCAGCCGCATCATCCAGTCGCCACGCTTGGGCCAGCTCCAATCGTCTTGTTCCACGCGGACAAAGTGCGCCTGCTCCGCATGTAAACACGCCCAGCGACTCTGCCAATGGTCTGCGCCGGAGCCATTCCAGCCCGGCAGCACCAGCAAACAAGTCATGTGGTCAGGGGCGCCGCCTTGACGCGGTCCACCATTTCTTTGGCGAAACACACAAAGGCCTGCGCACCCTTGCTGGCAGGATCGAACACCACCCCGGGCACGCCATAGCTGGGCGCCTCGGCCAGCCGCACATTGCGCGGAATGACGGTTTCGAACACCTTCTCGCCAAAGTGCGCCTTGAGCTGGTCACTCACCTGCTGTTGCAGCGTGATGCGCGGATCAAACATCACCCGCAGCAGCCCAATCAACTGCAACTCCCGGTTGAGGTTGGCATGCACCTGCTTGACGGTGTTGACCAGGTCGGTGAGGCCTTCAAGCGCGAAGTACTCGCACTGCATGGGCACGATCACACCATGCGCGCAGGTCAGCCCATTGAGGGTCAGTAAACTCAAGGATGGCGGGCAGTCGATCAGGACGAAGTCGTAGTCGGCGGCCGTGGCCTCGAGGGCCGTCTTGAGTCGGCGATCACGGCGCTCCAGGTTGACCAGTTCGATCTCGGCACCGGCCAGGTCGCGGTTGGCGCCCAGCACGTCATAACCGCCCTTGGGGCTGCGCTGACGGGCCTCGGCAATGGTGATGTCCTCCAGCAAAACGTCGTAGACGCTGTGGGGCAGGGTCCGCTTGTCGACGCCCGAGCCCATCGTGGCATTGCCTTGCGGATCGAGGTCAACGATCAAGACGCGCTGGCCAACCTGGGCCAGGCCCGCAGCCAAATTGACGGTGGTGGTGGTCTTGCCAACCCCACCCTTTTGGTTGGCAATGCAGAAGATGTGAGGCATGCTGCCATTATCGCCCGACCAGCACAAACACCCCATCTATGGTGTTCTTTTCATCACACCCCAGGAGCTTGCATGACCCCGTATCGATGGCTGCCCATGGCCGCCGCCCTGCTCTGCCTTCAGGCCTGCGCCACAACGCCTGCGGACTCCACCTCGCCCTCCGCCGATGGCGAAGTGATCCCCGCCAGCGAAGCCGCCGCCACGGCCGCCGTGACGGCGCACATCCGGGCCTCGATCACCGAGGGCTTCCAGCGCGAGGGCCACGCCTTTCGCGATGCGCACCGCAAGGCCCATGGCTGCGTCAGCGCCCAGTTCACCGTGCTGGACAAGTTGACCCCAGCGCTGGCCCACGGGGTCTTTGCCAAGCCGCGCAGTTTTGACGCCGTGATCCGCTTCTCCAATGGCTCGCAGCAAGACGACCGCAAGGGCGATGCCCGCGGCATGGCCATCAAACTTCTGGGCGTGGACGGCCCCAAGCTGCTGAACGACGAGTCCGATGTGCACACGCAAGACTTTTTGCTGATGAACCACCCGGTGTTTTTTGTGCGCGATGCCGCCGACTATGTCGGCTTTCAACAAGCGACCTCCGGCGGCACCCTGCAATTGCTGGGCTGGTTGACCCGGCACCTGTTCCATGAATCCGCCATTTTGCTGAACATCAAACGCAAGACCGTGACCAACCCCTTGGACAGCCTCTACTGGAGCACCACGCCCTCCAAGCTCGGGCCGCAGGCGATCAAGTTTTCGGCCCAGCCCTGTGCCGGCAGCCGATTTACGAACCCATTCACCTCCCCCGATCTGCTGCGCGAAAACATGACCGCCCATCTGGCCACCGGCGGGGCCTGCTTTGACTTCATGGTGCAAACGCAGGCCGACCCGTCCAGCATGCCGATCGAAGACCCCACCATTGAGTGGGATGCGAACCGATCTCCCTTTGTGCCCGTGGCCCGGATTCAGATCCCGGCCCAGCCCCCGGAACAAGGCGAAGCCTGCGAGGTCCGCTCGTTCACCCCGTGGCACACGCTGGCGGAGCATCGTCCACTGGGAGGCATCTCACGGGTACGCAAAACCGTCTACCAAGAGATTTCACGCCTGCGCCATCAGCTCAACGGTCAGCCTCGCACCGAGCCCTGACCGCCCCCGCACGACTCAGCAAGCCGGTGCGGACGGCGCCTTCACAGGACGCATCCACACCAGGCAGCGTTCGGCGTCCAGCCCAGGCACGGCGAGTTGTTCCACGTGAAACACTTCCACGTGCGCCGGCAAGGCCGCGATTTCGTCCTCGGGGTGCTTGCCCTTCATGGCCATCCAGACACCGTCTGGCGCCAATAAGCCTTCCGTCAACTGGACGAAATCGACCAAGGAGGCAAAGGCCCGCGAGGTGATCACCTGCCAAGGCTT
>JAZJZP010000073.1:0-4471 GCA_040389805.1 Pseudomonadota bacterium | reverse complement strand
AAGGTACCCGCATGAAGTCTGCGCACCCCAAGGTGCTGCACAAACTGGCCGGCCGGCCCATGCTCTCGCATGTCATCAGCACCACGGCCACCTTGTCGGCCCAGCAACTGATCGTGATCACCGGCCATGGTGCGGATCAGGTCGAGACCGCCATGCGTCAGGCCTTTGCCAGCGAGCCGCTCAGCTTTGTGCGCCAGGAGCCGCAACTGGGCACCGGTCACGCCGTGCAACAGGCCGTGCCCGTGCTGCCCGATGAAGGCATCACCCTGATCCTCAATGGCGACACGCCCTTGATCGAAGCGGCCACGGCACGCGCCCTGGTGGACGCCTGCGCCGGTGACAAGCTGGCCCTGCTCACCATCAACCTGGCCGACGCCACCGGCTATGGCCGCATCGTGCGCGATGCCTCGGGCCAGCAGGTGCTGTCCATCGTCGAGCACAAGGACGCGTCCGAGGCACAGCGCAGCATCCGCGAGGTCTACACCGGCGTGATGGCGGCGCCCACGGCACGCCTCAAACAGTGGCTAAGCCAACTCACCAACCACAATGCCCAGGGGGAGTACTACCTGACCGACGTGGTGGCCATGGCTCAGCTGGAGGGCATGAACGTGGTCGCAGCCCAGCCGCGCGATGAGGTCGAGGTGCTGGGCGTCAACAGCCCGCTGCAACTGTCCGAGCTGGAGCGCCGCTACCAACGCGTGCAGGCCGAGCGCCTGATGGAGCAAGGCGTGCGTCTGGCCGACCCGGCCCGTTTTGACCTGCGGGGCACATTGCAATGCGGGCGCGATGTCGACATCGACGTCAATTGCATCTTTGAAGGCCAGGTCACGCTGGGCGACAACGTGCAGATCGGGTCCCACTGCGTGATCCGCAATGCCAGCATTGGCGCGGGTGTGGTGATCCACCCCTTTACGCACATTGATGGCGACACGCTGGGCGTCAGCGTGGGCGAGGGCTCCTTGATCGGTCCGTTTGCACGCCTGCGCCCCGGCGCGCAACTGGCCCCCGAGGTCCACATCGGCAACTTTGTCGAGGTCAAAAACACCACCATGGCACGCGGCGCCAAGGCCAACCATTTGGCCTACCTGGGCGATGCCACCGTGGGCGAGCGCGTCAACTACGGCGCCGGCAGCATCACCGCCAACTACGATGGTGCCAACAAACACCGCACGGTCATCGGCAACGATGTGCATGTGGGCTCCAACTGCGTGCTGATCGCGCCCATCACCTTGGGCGATGGCGCCACCATCGGCGGGGGCAGCACCCTGGGCAAAGATGCCCCGGCCGGTCAACTCACGGTGGCACGTGCCAAGCAGCTATCGTTGCCCGGTTGGCAGCGTCCGCAAAAGATCAAACGTTGAACAAGACCGCGATTTGATGATTTGGCCCTGAATAACGCGGGGCCATATCGCTAACAATAGCGACATTGTTTTTTCAAATTTGCAGGATTGTTGGGCTGTGAACCATTACGACCGCTTGAAAGTCACCCAGGACGCGCCCCTTGAAGTCATCAGGGCTGCTTACCGTGCTTTGGCGGGCAAACAGCACCCGGATCATCGCCCAGGGGAGGCGGGCGGTCATGACCCGCAGATGCACGAGCAGATGGCCCAGCTCAATGCCGCCTACGAGACCTTGATCGACCCGGAGTCGCGTGCCAAGTACGATGCCGCCCTCATCGTGGATGCCATTGCGATCGACTCCCAGCTCGGCCTGGACACGGCCGAATCACGTTTTGACATGGCGTGGTCGTCTGCATCATCACCCGTCCCGAAGGCAGCGTTGCGACGTGAGCGCCGGGTCTGGTTCATTGGGGCGGCAGCGGTGGTGCTGCTGATGGTCGTCACGGTGTGGGTCACCTGGGAGGTTTTGTCCCGCAATGCGATGGAAAAAGCCTTGTCGGATCAGTACAAAGCCCGCCCGGCGCCAACGCTCGCAGATGAAGCGCTTGACCTGGCGAGCTTGCCCGTCAAGCCCGGGCTCCCCACGTCCTCCTTGGACGACCACACGGGACGTCCGGCGGCGATTGCTCGTCAGCCCACGGTGGACGAGTTGTCCCGCATGTCGGACGAACAGCTGTTGAAGGCGCTGCCCAGTCTGGACGAGGCCCCTCCCCCTCACTTGTCAAAACCAAACCAAGGGCGCGCCTTGGTGGTGGCTCGCCATCCGCTGGATGGCTCCCCTTTGAGTCTACGCAACGACAAGACCTTGGTCGACCCACTGGCACCGGAGCACACCCAGCCTTAACCCTGCGCAGGGATCGGCAACTGGGTGCCAAACTTGGCCCGCTTGACCGCAAAAAACGCGCGCACATTGCGCACCTGCCGATCCTGGGTGAACAAGTCTCGCGCCAGGTCCTGGTACGAGGGCATGTCGGCCACCTGCACCACCAGCACAAAGTCGGGCCCGGGTGATACGCGCCAGCATTGCTGCACACGCGCATCGGCCACCGCGCGCGCCTCAAAGGCGTCCAGCGCCTCTTGCGTTTGGTGATCCAGGCTCACCTCCACCAGCACCGACAGGCCCCAGCCCAACAGAGGGCCCAGCCGCTCGGTTGACAAGATGGCGACCTGCTTTTCTATCAGGCCCAGATCCCACAGGCGCTTGACCCGTCGATGGCAGGTGGTGGGTGATACATGCGCGGCCTCGGCCAAGGCCTGGTTGGACAGCGTGGCATCCACCTGCAGCAAGGACAAAAGGCGCAGATCGGTGGCATCGATTTCGGTGGTGGCGTTTCTCAGCATGGTTGATTATTGCAATCAGCTGACTATTTTGGAATATGGTTCCGTGAATTATTCTCAACGGAACAGGCTTTCAAAAAGTATCAAAAAACAAAAGAACATTTCTGGCGATAGGCCCTAGCATCGGGCCTCATCGAGCAAATCGGGAGCATTGCATGTGCGGAATTGTCGGCGCGGTTGGATCGCGCAATATCACCCCCATCCTGGTCGAGGGCCTCAAGCGCCTGGAATACCGGGGCTATGACTCCTGCGGCGTCGCCGTGTTGCAAGACGGCCAGTTGCGCCGCTCGCGCAGCACCGAGCGCGTGTCCGAGCTCGATGCCCACATCCAGGCCGACGGCATCCACAGCACCCTGGGCATTGCCCACACCCGTTGGGCCACGCACGGCGCCCCGGCGGTGCACAACGCCCACCCGCATTTCTCGCACGGCCCTGGCGTGGATGCCGCTGCGACCAAGCCCGGTCGCATCGCCCTGGTGCACAACGGCATCATCGAGAACCACGAAGCCCTGCGCGCTGAACTGCAGGCCAAGGGCTATGTGTTCTTGAGCCAGACCGACACCGAAGTCATCTCGCACCTGGTCGATCTGCTGTACGACGGCGACCTGTTCGCTGCCGTCAAAGCCGCCACCTTGCGCCTGACCGGCGCCTACGCCATTGCCGTGTTTTGCCGCGACGAACCGCAGCGCGTGGTCGGTGCCCGCCAAGGCTCGCCACTGATCTTGGGCGTGGGCGGGTTTGACGCCAACGAACGATTTTTAGCCTCGGATGCCATGGCCTTGGCCGGCGTGACCGACCAGATCGTCTACCTGGAAGAGGGCGACGTGGTCGACCTGCAGCCCGGTCGCCACTGGATTGAGAACCGCGAAGCCGGCGCCACCCAGCACCACCGTGTCGAAGATGCGGACCGCCCGGTGCGCACCGTCACCGTCCACAACGGCGCGGTCGAGCTCGGCCCCTACCGCCACTACATGCAAAAAGAGATCTTCGAGCAACCCCGCGCCATCGCGGACACGCTCGAAGGCGTCGTCGCCATCACGCCCGATCTGTTTGGTGAGCGCGCCGCCGAGGTGCTCGGCAAGATCGATCGCGTCTTGATCTTGGCTTGCGGCACCAGCTACTACTCGGGCTCGGCCGCCAAGTACTGGCTGGAGTCCATCGCCAAGATCCCGACCCAGGTTGAAGTGGCCAGCGAGTACCGCTACCGCGACAGCGTGCCCGAGCCCAGCACCTTGGTGGTCACCATCACCCAGTCCGGCGAAACGGCCGACACCCTGGCCGCGCTCAAGCACGCGCAAAGCCTGGGCATGAAGCACACGCTGACCATCTGCAACGTGGCCACCAGCGCCATGGTGCGTGAATGCGCGCTGTCGTATGTGACGCGGGCCGGCGTTGAAATTGGCGTGGCCTCGACCAAGGCCTTCACCACCCAACTGGCCGGCTTGTTCTTGTTGACGCTGACCCTGGCCAAGCTGCGCGGCCACCTCAGTGCCGAGCAAGAAGCCGAGCATCTGGCCGCCATGCGCCACCTGCCCGTGGCCCTGCAATCCGTGCTCGCGCTTGAGCCGCAACTGATCTCGTGGGCCGAATCGTTTGCCCGCAAAGACAACGCCCTGTTTTTGGGCCGAGGCCTGCACTACCCGATTGCGCTCGAAGGCGCCTTGAAGCTCAAGGAGATCAGCTACATCCACGCCGAGGCCTACCCGGCGGGCGAGCTCAAACATGGCCCGCTG
>JAZJZP010000072.1:13561-15601 GCA_040389805.1 Pseudomonadota bacterium | reverse complement strand
TCAGCAATGGTCAAAGCTTGAGCTTGACCAGCGATGGCGACCAATGCGGCCAGGGTAACAACACGAAGTTTCATAACGCTCTCTTTATTTATCAAATAATGGGCGACCAAAACGGTCATGAAAAAACCCGCAGGCCGTGAGGCACTGCGGGTTGGGCATTCAATGACCGCACCAGGCGGTCAAACCTGCATTAACGAACGATAACCAGCACGTCGTCAACCGAAGGACGGCTCACGCGTGAGCAGAACTTCTCAGCGGTCGAACCAACGGTGTAGCTACCGAAGGCAGCAGCAGCGCAGTCAGTAGCGGTAGGCAGAGCCATCACGCCGTTTTGGGCAGCGGCAGCCAACGAGTTCAGGTTAGACGACTTCTGAGTAGCGCCAGCAGCATTGTTGATCTGCATGGTGGACTCAAACGCGTAGTGGTAGTGACCCTTCTTGGCGTTGTCACGGCTAGGAACAGCGCCGTCCATGGCAGCGAACTTCCACTTGGCGGTTTCAGCGTTTTCCAAGGACACGTGGCCGATGGCGAAGGCGCTGGTGTCGTTGGCCTTGTCCAAGCAAGACTTGACGTTGCCGGTTGACGAACCTTCGTACACCATGATGGTGCCAGCCGAGCCAACGTTGGCCAGGTCGTTACCGAACTCAGAGTTCGCAGCGTTGGTAGCCGGCGACAAGCTCAGCAAGTTGCGCGGGTATTCCAGGAAGAACGCATTGGCCGACGTTTGCGTGCCTGAACCATTCACACGGCGGCAGATGTTGATTTGCTGCGTGTTGACTGCGGCGCTGTTAGGCAACAGTGCCTTCCAGCTGATGCTGGGGTCAAACGTGGAGCTCAGCATCGAAGCGATGACCGCTTTGGGCACGGTAGGACGAACACCAGCAGCCAGACCTTGGTCTGCTTGCAGGGCCAGGTACAAAGGATTGCTGACCGCCAGACCGAAAACGGTGTTCACCACACCATCAACACGGTTGAAGTTACTGTTGGAGACATTGGGGAACAGGCCAGTGTCGCTGAAGTCAACCGGGGCCAAAGGACGGTTTTGATCGGGATTGAAAGCCGTAGGGGCCACGTCAGAGACGCCGCCATCAGGCTTGGCCGTGAAGCCATTGCTCTTGCACACGGTGGTGACGCAATTGGCAGCGGTCAGGTTCAGGTAAGGCAGGGATTGGTTGTAGGCCACGGGGAACACGCCGTTGCCCGAACCACCTTGGTCAGACTTTTGGAAAACAACGTACTTGTTGTTGAAGGCGGTGCCGAAGTCGTTGGCGGTACCCACCAGCTTGCAAGAGTAAGCCTTGACCGATTGGCCGTTGGCGGTGTCGCCAGCAAAGCCTGCGTCAGTGAAGTCGCTCACATAGGTGTCCAAAGTGCCAGCCACGCAGTTTTGCGTGAACAGGCCACCAATGACAGCCGACAGGGCCGAAGCACCAGAGAAGTAAACTTCAACCAGCTTGTCAGGGTTGCTGGCAGGCAAGGCCTTTTTGACGGCGATGTCGGCGATGGTCAGGGCTTGAGCTTGACCAGCGATGGCGGCCAAAGCGGCCAGGGTAACGATGCGCAGTTTCATGAGTAATCCTTGAAAATTTCAGCGAAGGCGGGAGATGAGGGCGAGTTCACCCAACCACCCCAAACAGCAGGGCTTGAGGTGGATTGGTGAAGCAACAGGCCTTTCGGCCTGTCAGAACTTACTTGGCGCTACGACGAGCAGCCACGACACCGAAAGCAGCCAGACCGACCAGGGCCAAGGCCATGCTGGTTGGCTCAGGGACGGAAGGCGTGATGACTTCAGTCACAGGGGTGCTGAACGACACGCTGTACTGGGTTGCATTCAGCTTGGAAACGTTGAACGTGCCCAGCTTGGTTTCGGTGGCATCACCGAGGAGCGACGTGGTCGAACGCACAAAGCTGTACACGTCCAGGCTGGTGCCAACCAAGCCATCGTTGCCGATGGCGAACTTACCTGCCGGGGGCTTGGCGGCAAGGGCAGCGGGCAAGGTCGTAGCCTGGCTCGATGACGGATCGGTGGGCTTGGCCGAC
>JAZJZP010000072.1:0-13551 GCA_040389805.1 Pseudomonadota bacterium | reverse complement strand
AAATTCCTGAGTCGTAAACAGCAGCATATCTTGGGCGAACTTACCTGCCAAGACTGACTTGTCAACACCAGTGAAGTAATGAGCAACACCTTCAGACTTGGTGAAGAAGGTCGAGCCATTGGCGGCGAGGCCTGAAGGCATTTTTGCATTCACAGCAGCAACGTAGTTTTGAATCTGGACGTTGCCGTCAGAAATGGCGCCGTCTTTCACGGTGGTGACATCAGCACCAGCGCGCACGGTTGTGGTCATGGCGCGCGAAGTGGCGGTCACGCCGCTGTTGTCGCCACCAAAGAACGAGAAGCCCAGGTCAGAAGCCGAACCGGCCACGGCAACGAACGAAGCAAAAGCTGCGTCGGTGGAGGTGTCGAGCGTGGTGCTCCAGGTGTAAGGCGCTGTCGAGTCAGGCAACTTGGCAAAGGCGCTCAGATTGAAGGCACCGAACTGGAGGCCGGTGTCGAGCTGATACGTGGCTTCGCCAGATTGGCTGAACAGGTTCAGCAACATTTCGCCACCGTTGGTGGTGTCAATAGGGTTAGCGACCTTAGCGAAGGCGGTACCAGTGACGGCGAAGGCGGCTGCGATAACGAGTGCTTTGAGTTTCATGCTTGTTTCTCCAAAATGATTAAAAAGACAGGTTGTGTAAGGACCGCCTAGACGCAACCGCTGGCAATTCAAGCCCCCCTGATGAGGTCTTGCGCGGCGGCCACTTCGGGCGGCTTGCCACTCGGAAGCGCTTCAAGACGAAGCACCTCAAGGGCAAACTCATCAAAGAACGTTGAGACTGCTTTTACTGACTGAACAGCCGTGATTGTTTGGTTTTCAAGTGACACCCCATGCCGCGCACGGGGGTTGTTTCGTAGTCCGATCGGACTATTTTTATGCGGTCCACTGCACCACAGGGGTCGATGCCGACTCTTGCCCGGCGCCAAACAGATTCATCGACATGGCCTTGGCCACCGCCTGCGCCCGGTTGGCCGCCGTGAGCTTGCGCAAGATTTTTTGAATGTGGTTTTTGACCGTGAGCGGGCTGATGTTGAGCTCTTCAGCAATGGCCTGGTTGTTTTTGCCATCACGCACCCAGCGCAGAATTTCGCGCTCGCGCTCGGTGATGGACACCGCATTGCGTACCCGCTCGTTGGCCTGCGCGCCCCCTCGCCCCGTCTTCCCGGCAGCACCCATCTCACGCTCGGTGGTGTGCACACGCAGATAGGTGCTGTGCAGGTAAGGCAACAGCATGTTGAGCGCATAGGCCGATTCGCGATCAGGCATGGCGCCCGGCAAGCCAAAGACAAAGAAGCTTTCCATGTCGGTGGGTCGCCCTGGTCGGCTCACGCCATGGGTCAGGATCCAACGGTAGCCCAGCTCACACAGACCGGCGGCCGAGCTGTCGAGCGTTGCAAAGTCAGTCAGGTCAATCCAGCAGGCCTGTTGGCGTGACTTGCCCCACTCGGTCTGGATGTAGGTCATGACGGGCGAATGGCCGTCCGTCAAGGCAGAGATCAACTCGGCGGGAACCAACACACTGTTGAGCACATCAAACACCAGCTCACGCATGCCGATGTCGTAAGCACCGCAGCTCGACAGCTTGTGCTGCATCAAGCGCTGCAGATCCCCCTGTGTCCATAGATAGAACTGGTAGCGCCGAGATACCTGCACCGACGCCTCGATCAGGCGCAGCAGGGACTCGGATTGCTCGGGAGAAAAAGATGGATGGCTCATGGGAGAGCCATACTAGGCACACTAGGTGACGGTTTGTTGACGGTTTGACGCGGTGGTGTTTTTATCCACTCATGGGGTCAGTTCAAATCGCCAGTCTTCATAGCGCGCGACGCCGGCCGGTGCGCGCAAGGGGGGCTGCTCAGACTCGCTGTAGACGCCCAGGATGGTATCGCCCTCCCGCACCAGGCCCCATTGCTTCGATCCGCTGATGGGATCAGGCCACAGGCGGCGCAGGTGGTGACGAATGGCAGGGCCGCGGGCGTCTTCCAGCAAGTCTTCCAGACGCTTTGGCAATTGTTTGACAGGCCCGGGCGTGGCGTCTCGATACGACTGGATTGCCGCCTTGATTTGCTCACCGCGAAACACCAACTCCGCCTCACGCTGGCGTCGCGCCTCAATGGCCCAGCTTTGGCCGAGTGCCGCCAACAGCACACTGCTGACGGCCACCCACCACAGCAGCATCAGGTAGGTAAAGCCACCACCGCGATGGCGGCCTGTTTGCATCAAACGCATCGCTCACCAGTCGCTGTAGGGCGTGCCGTCTTGCCCTTTGCCGGTGGCACCACTGCGCACATCGGCCATGCCGCCAACGCTGACGCTGTCCGGCGGTGGGGGCAACATTTGCCAACTGTCGGGCCGCCCCGTCACCGGGTCGAGTGGCACCTGGCGGATGTAGCCACGTTGCACCAAGTCGTCCAATGATTCGGGGTAGCGTCCACGGTCGCCCAGGTACTTGTCAATGGCATCGCGCATGACGTTGAGGGAGGTGCGCAGCGTGGCTTCTCGGGCGTTGTCGACCGAGCGAAAGTAGCGGGGGGCCACCAGGCTGGCCAGCAGCGCAATGATGGCCATGACCACGATGAGTTCGATCAGGGTGAAGCCGCGTTGGGTTTGTTTCATGACTGGCTCACCAATCTCGATAGGAGGTGCCATCCATGGCCACGCCTTCGTGCAAGGGGTAAACATCGAACACGTCTTTGCCTGGCATCGGGGCATCGGGCGGGCTGGCGTAGCTGCGCAGGCCCCAGGTTTGGGCGGCCGGCACCGTGGCGTCCTCCGTAAAAGGGTTGCGTGGCAGGCGGCGCAAGAAGTAGACCCGTGCCCCCTGGGGTGAGGTGACGTCCACCACGCCTTTGACCAGCACGTCCAGGTTTGGCGGATAGCCTGACTCTTCGGCCTTTTTTTCGATGACGCCTTTGTCCCAGGCGTGTTTGTAGTCGTCGATGGCGGTGCGCAGCGTGCGCAAGGCTTGGTGCAGTTCTGCCTCTTGCGTGCGGCGCTTGTGCAGCGCGGCCAAGGGCATGGCGGCACTGGCCAAGATGCCCACCATCAGCACCACCACCACCATCTCGATCAGCGTGAAACCGCGCTGACGATGACCAGGCTGTCGCTCAGTGCTCATGGCCGGCCACCGGCTCGGCGCCGGGCTCCGGGTTGTCCGCCGGGGCTGGTGCATCGGTGCCCGGTGGACGAATGCGCAGCACCAAGGCGCCGCCGCCACTGGACAAGGTCACCGATGTTTCAGCGGGCAATGAGGTCGCCTTGGCCGACAAGGTCAGCACACGGCTGCCTTTGGCGGGCACCTCAATCGCTACACCGCCTTGGGTCGCGCCCGGACCCTCGATCCATTGCGAATCGAACAACACCGATGTTTGCAAAGGGGTGTCGGCCAGGTTGCGCACCGTCACCTGAAAAGAGGCACCGGGCATGACCTCTTCAGGGCCGGTGATGTCGGACTGCACCGAGGCGGCCGCGCCCGGGCGCGAGCGGCTGGAGGCTGCGCCGCGCGACCCTGCTGATGCGCCCTGGCCCGGGTTGGAGCCCGCCGTGCCCGCCTTGATCAACAGGCTGGACGCTCCGGGTTGTGCTTCGGTGCCCGAGGGCATGGCCGAGCCGGCGGTGGCGGGCTGGTTCAGGTTGCGCACGATGTGCGGCGTGACCAGCAACACGATCTCTGTTTTGTTGTGCTCGTCTTTGGTGGTGCCAAACAATCGACCCGCGATGGGCAGGTCATGCAGCCCCGGGATGCCCGAGGAGTTGCGGCTTTCATCGTCATTGATCAGGCCCGCCAGGATCTGGGTTTCGCCATCTTTGAGGCGCAAGGTGGTGGTGGCCTGGCGTGTGCCCACTTGGTAGGCAGATGAGCCCGAGCCCGCCGGGCCATCGACCTTGCCGGTGACGGTGCTGACTTCCAGGGCGATTTTGATGGTGACATCGTTGTCGAGCTGCACCTGGGGTTCGATGTCCAGCTTGAGTCCCACATCGAGATAGGTGATCGACGTGGAGGCGCCACCGCCGGTGCCCGCCACCAGATTGGAGGTGAACACGGGCAGCTTTTCGCCCAGCATGATCTTGGCTTTTTCGCGGTTGCGGGCGCGGATCTTGGGGTTGGCCAGCAAGTTGGTGCTGCCACTGCTGCCGCGCAAGGTGGCGATGGCCAAGGGGTTGGTGGTGCTCCATTGCAGGTCGCGGAACGAGGTCAGGGTCTTGACCGCACTGTTGATGGCGCCATAGCTCAGCTTGTCGTTCACGGTCACGCCGATCTCGGTGAGCTTTTTGCTGGAGACCTCCATCACTTCGACGTCCAGCATGACCTCGGGGTCGGGCAGGTCGATGCTTTGCACCAGTCGCTCGACCAGGCGCATGACCTCGGGCGTGTCGCGCACCACCAGGAGGTTGAGGCGGTCGTCCACATACACGTCGCGGGACTTGGCCACGGTGCGGATCAGGGTCTGCGCTTGCTTGGGGTCGGCATTGACCAGATAGAAGCTGCGCGTGACGGTGTCCAGCAGGTCGCGCTGCTTTTGCGCCGTGTTGGGGAACACCAGCACGGTGTTGTCGTTGAGCAATTTGGAGCCCAGTTGCTGGGTGCTCAAGATCACGCGCATGGCTTCGTCAACGGTGGTGTTGCGCAAGAACAGCGTGACCTTGGCCTCGCCGCGCACATCTTTGTCAAAGACAAAGTTGATGTTGGCCGCCCGCGCCAGCGCTTCAAACACGGTGCGCAAGGCGGCTTCACGGAACTCCAGCGTGACAGGTTTGCCCGCCGTGGCCAGTTGCACCGTGGTCACTTGGCGGGTCTGGTTGGCACGCAGCTCTTCAATGCGGGTCAACAGGGCGCGGGCCGGGTTGTTGCCCACGTCTTCGCTCAAGATGGTTCTGAGGGTGACCTCGGCGCGCTCATACGCCGCACCATCAAACGATTGCTGAGCCTCGGCCATGAGCCGCTGATGGCGCTTGAGCCGGTCCACCTCGCTGCGCATCCACACCGCACGGGGGTGTCCGGGCGCCGCGGCTTCAAGGCGTTTGAGCACCGCTTCGACCTCATCGAGTCGACCGGTGGCGCGTGCCGCGTCGGCCTGGTAGACCAGATAGGCCACCGTGGTGTCCAGCTGCTTGAGCGTGGCCGAGCGCAGCACCCGGTCGTCTTGCTGCGTTTTGAGGGCAGCTTGCAAATGCGCCAAAGCAGCCTCGTGCTGGCCCGACTGTGACAACTCCTGGGCATCGCGCAGAGCGGGGTTGGCGCAGGCCAACAATACGCTGGTGGCCAGACACACGACCAACCAGCCCGCGCCTCGGGCCATTGAAAATGAGTACTTCATGGTGCTTTCATGGCAATGGTCTGACGCTGTTGCAGGGGCAGGTAGGTCAGCGTCATTTGTCTCTCTTGAATCTGGTCGATGCGCCATTGGCTTTCAATCACATCGCCCTCCGCCACCACCCAGGTCGCATCGGCGCTGGACACGATGGCGCGATGGGCCTCGTCGTTGAAGCGCCCCACCCACGCATGGGGGAACGGCGGCGCCATGGGCGGTGGTGGGGGTGCAGCCACCAACACCGTGGGCGGTGGGGCTGGCGGCAATTGCGACGCCCAGGGGTGGTTGACCGCGCCATCGGGCCATGGGCTGAGGCTGGCACGCTGCTGCCACTGCATGACGCTTTGCACCAGCGCCTGGGCTGTTGCGCCATCTGCTTTGGGGTCTTTGGCCGCCATCGATGACGATGACGCGCGCCTGGACGGCGCGGGCGTTTTTGTCGTTTTTGCCTCGGAGCGGCGACCCGAGCCCTCGTCACGCCGCACGGGCTCGACGGCGGTGTCGTCGCCCTGCAGCGCCACCCAGGCGGTCAAGGCCAAGGCCACGGCCAGGCCAATCAACATGGGCGGGCGCATCAGTGAGCCCCCTCTGCCACGCGCCACCACAGGGACACACTGACGCGCGCCTTGACGGTGTCGCTCATGACATCACTGCGCTGCACATCCAGCGCATCAAGGCTCAACGCCGGTTGACCCAGCAGTTGACCGACCCAGGCGCGCACATCGGCGTAGCGCCCTTCCACGGGCATGACCAAGCGTTGTCGCCACAGCCCATGGGGGCCTTCCGGCCCGCCTTTGAATTGCACGGCCGCCAAGCTCAAGCCATGGGTTTGGGCCGACGCAAAAATATCGGATTGCAAGGGCGTGCGCTGGGTGGACACCGGCAGGCTTTGCCACAAGGCCTGCCAGGCCGCATCGGGCGTGAGCACCGGGGCTTGCCTTTGCGTGCTGGCAGTGGCCGCCAGCAGCGCATGCCGCAGTTGTCGTGCTTTGGAGTCCAGCGCATCGGCCTGCACCTGCTGCTGAGGCAACCAAGTCCATTGCCCCCAGGCAGCGCCGCCCAACAAGGCCAGACCCATCAAGCCGGGCAAGCCCAGACGCTTCAATACCGTGGTCATCATGGTTGCTCCTGCGCAGGCCAGACCGCTTCGGCCCGCAAGGCGTAGTGGCCCTGCGCGGTATCAAAGGGCGTGCTCAAGGCATCGCGGCCCAGCATCTGGGCCTGGTCGCCATGTGCGGCCACCCAGCGCAGGGCTGAGGCGTCATCATGCAAGGCTGCTTGCAATCGCACCTGAGGGCGGGTCTCGCCCTTGCCACCCAAGCTGCTGATGTCCAGGCTGAAGCCCGTCAAGACGGCGTGCTCTTGCTGCGCCGATTGCTCAACGCGCTCGATCACAGCCGGCCAGGGGTAGGCCAGTTGCTGAGCCACCCGCACGGCTTGGCGCAAGGTCGCGTCGTCCAATGGCTGGGCCACGGCCTGACCGGGCGACGAGGCCGCACGCGGCGCTGCACGCGCCATGGTTTGTTGGTGCTGCGCACGCTCCAGCCGATGCAGCATGGCCTGGGCTTCGTCGCGGTGCGTGATGAATTGCTGAGCCTGTTCACTGACCGCCATGCATGCGGCCAAGCCGCCCACCAGCAAGGCCCAGGACCACAACGCCGTGCGCACGCGCGGGCCGACAAAGTCCAGACCATCGGCCCAGGTGGTTTGCCATGCAAAGGCGCCCACCGGCGACCACTCAGACACGATGGCATCCACCGGAACCTGGGCGAGGATCTCGGTCACGCCCGGCACAACGGGGGCCGTCGGCGCCGCCACGCCGAGCGCATCACTGGCCTCGGTCCAGACCTGGCTCAGCGCAGGCTTGCCCTGCTCGTTCGGCGACGTTTGGAGGTAGGTGACCAAGCCGGGCTCACGCGCCTGCAAGGTCTGCGCCGCACCCGCGGTGGCCAACCAACGCTGCGCGTGGCGTGCCCACCACGGGCCCACCCAGTGCAGTTTGACCTGATGCGCACGCGCCACCTTGTGCAGGCCATCGATCAAGGCCCGCGGCGCCGCACAAGACAAGTCGCCCCCGGGCACCTGGACCGAGCGCAACACCCAGGACTGCGCCAGTGTGGCCGCGCTCAAGCCCAGGTAGTGGTCCCACTGCGTCAAGGCTTGCGCTTGAGGCGCGGCGCACGAGATCAACCCATGGCCGGACAAGGCCAGCTCACAAGCACGGCCCGCGTGCTGCTCGCACCATTGAGCCCAGGCGGCCAAGGCAGCCGCCAGCGCTTCGAGGCCCGCCTGGGGTGTCGGTGCACGCAAGAACACCTGAAGAGGACGCCAACGTTGGATCACGCTCATTCTGCCAACGTCACCCGGTTGAGCTCGTCCAGACTGGACTCGCCGCGCAGCACACAGGCCAGCGCCGACTCACGCAACAAACGGGTGCCGCTGGAGCGTGCGTGCGCTTTGATCTTGATGAGCGAGGCTCGGGTCACGATCAGGTCGCGCAAGGTGTCGTCCATCAGCAATATTTCAGAAATGGCTTTGCGGCCTCGGTAGCCCGTGCCACGGCACTGCGGGCACCCCACCGCTTTGAAAAATTGGCCATGCGTGTCCAGGGGCAACATGGCCGCCTTGAGATCAGGCGCCTGCGGCTGCCACGGCTGCGCGCAATGCGTGCACAGCTTGCGCATCAGGCGCTGCGCCACCACCCCATTCAAGGCCGACACCACGTTGTACAGGTCCAGCCCCATGTGCATGAAGCGACCCACCACATCAAACACGTTGTTGGCATGGATGGTGGACAGCACCAGGTGGCCGGTCAAGGCGGCTTGCGATGCGATCTGCGCTGTCTCGGCATCGCGAATTTCACCGACCATGACGCGGTCCGGGTCGTGCCGCAAGATGGAGCGCAAACCACGGGCAAAGGTCAGGCCTTTTTTCTCGTTGACGGGGATCTGCACCACGCCCGCGAGTTGGTATTCGACCGGGTCTTCAATGGTGATGATCTTGTCGCTGCCATCATTGATCTCTTGCACGACGGCGTACAGGGTGGTGGTCTTGCCGCTGCCCGTGGGGCCTGTGACCAGCAACATGCCGTACGGCTTGCCCGCCAGACGGCGCACCACGGCGCTGTCGTCGGCATCAAAGCCCAGGCCTTCCAGGGTCAGCGTCTCGGCCTCGGCGGACAAGCGCGAGCGGTCCAGGATGCGCAGCACGGCGTCTTCACCAAAGCTGGACGGCATGATCGAGACCCGAAAGTCCACATCGCGCACGCCGCTGTCGGCGCTTTGCTGCACGCGCAGCTTGAAGCGGCCATCTTGCGGCAGGCGGCGCTCGCCAATGTCCAGCTCGGCCATCACCTTCAGGCGCGACACCAGTTGCTCGGCCACCTCGCGCGAGCCGACCTCACCCACATTCACCATCACCCCATCCAGCCGGTGGCGAATGCTCATGCCGGTGGGGGTCGATTCCAGATGCAAGTCGCTGGCCTGGGCCTTGAGGGCGTCGAACAAGGTGGCGTCCAGCAAACGCACCACCGGGCTGCTCTGGCGGCTGATGGTGTCCACCGACAGGGCCTGGGTGCGGCCCGCCTCTTGCGCGGCCTGGTCCTCGTCGCTGCCAATGTGGGCAAAGGTGCCGCGGGCTTCAAAGTCTTCTTCACCCAAGGCCAGCAGGCTGGACAGCAGCGCATCCGACACCGAGCGCCAGCGCAGCGACTGGGCCACCTGGCGGCCCACCGCGTCGCGCAGCATCACATCGTCAGGGGTGAGGCTCAAGGCCCACAAGATGTGCTGAGCATCGCGGGCCACCACCACTCGCAAGCGCATGGCCTGCGCCAGCGACCAGCGCGACCAGTCGGGCGTGTAGCCCAGCGCCAGCTCAGGCACGGACACAGGCACCGACTGCAAGACCGCACTCATTGGATCTGCTCCGCCACTTGAAAGATCGGCAGGTACATCAGCACCACGATGCCGCCAATCAGCACGCCCATGATCAGCATCAGCACCGGGCTGACCACGCGGCCCACCCAGTCGGTGAATCGGGCCAGCTCTTCGTCATAGAAGGTGGCGGCGCGGTCCAGCATCGGGCCCAGCTCGCCGGTGTGTTCGCCCACCCGCATCATGCGCAGCGACACGGGCGTGCTCAGTTGATGTTGATGCAGACTGTCGGACAGACGCGCGCCTTCGCGCACCCGCTGTGTGGCCGCGGCCAGTGCGGGGCGCAGCGAGGGGCCAACCAGTTCGGTCGAAGCCTCCAGCGCCGCCACCACGGCCACCCCGGCTTGCAAGAGCAGGCCCAAGGTGCGGTAGAGCGCCGCCAGCTCCAGCAGGCGCAGGCGCTCGCCGACATAAGGCACTTGCCACAAGCGTGCCGCAGCGGCTGCGCGCACCACGGGCGCACGCCATGCCGCCATGAAGGCGGCCACCAACATGCCCAAGCCCATCAGCACCAGCCAGGGATGCGCGCCCACGGCCTTGCCGGTGCTCAGCAACACGCCCGACAGCCAAGGCAGCTCGCCGCCCATGCCTTCATAGATATCGGCAAAGCGCGGCACCACAAACACCGTCAAAAAAGTGATCACCAGGAAGCTGGCGCCGATCAGGATGGCCGGGTAAATGGCCGCCCCCACCAGCTGGTCGCGCAAGCCACTCAGCCAGGCGAGGTACACCGCGTGCTGGCGCAAAGCCTCGGGCGTCTGGCCAGTGCGCTGGCTGGCTTCAATCGAGGCGATCAGCAAAGCGCTGAAAGCAGCGGGCTCCAGACGCATGGCCTGCGACAGTGTCTTGCCCTCGGACAAGGCGTCGATCAGCAAGGTCAAGACCTGCACCACCGGCGCCGACTCTTCTTTCTCACGCAGGGTGATGAGCGACTCCAGCAACGGGATGCCGGCATCCAGCAGCACGGCCAGTTCTTGGCAGAACAAACGGCGCGGAAAGTCCTTGGCCCGCACGGCAGTGGTGCGATCAAGGCCCAAGGTGGAGGCAAGGCTGCGGCTCATCAAGGTTCCCTGCATCACCAGTTGGTGATGTCCTGGTCCTCGCCATCGCCACCTTCGCGACCGTCCTTGCCCAAGGAGAACACGTCGTAATCGCCATGCTCGCCCGGGCCACGGTATTGGTACTCACGCCCCCACGGGTCTTTGGGTGGTGCTTTGCGCAGGTAGGGGCCCCACCAGCGGGGCTCATCACTGGGCTTGACCCACAGGGCGCCCAGGCCTTGTTCGGTCGTGGGGTAATGGCCGGTGTCGAGGCGGTATTGGTCCGCGGCTTTGCCCAGTGCGTCGATCTGCGCCGCAGCCGTCTTGACTTCAGACTTGCCGATTTGGGCAAAGAACTTGGGGCCGACATAGCCGGCCAGCAGGCCGATGATGACCAGCACGACCAGCAGTTCGAGCAGGGTGAAGCCGCGATGACTAACGCCTTTGCCCTGATAAAAATTCGCTGCAGTCTTCACCAATTTAGACGCGTGATTACGAGACATCTCAACCGATCCTTATACGAAGTGGGTGATCCTAACGGGCTATGCCTGACAGCTTGATGACAGCGCCCTATCAAAAAAACCCCACCTTAGCCGCCATCTAATTTGACAAAACCGCCAGAATCGCCCCAATAGTGGCGGAAGAGATGGAGGCTTTTACGCTCGAAATAGCCATAGTGCCCGATGCAGCAGCGCTATTGGCCGTGCTTGAGGCAACACTGACCGCATTGTTTAGGGTGGATGTTTGAGTAAACGTCACAACTATCGCAACACTGACGCTACTCTTTGCCGCAACAGTGCCAACTTGACAAGTAACCACACCATTCAAAAATGCACACCCTGCGCTGGCTGATACGAACGTCACTCCTGGCGGCAACACATCAACGATCTGCACATCGAGAGCATCTTGGTTACCCGTGTTGCTTGCGGTAGCCGTGTAGGTTAAGGGAACCCCGACCTTCGGGGCTAGCGTGCTTGCCGACAAGGTGACTTGCACTGCAGTACTACCCCCAACGCTCGCTTCTAAACTTTCACCTGAAACCAACGTTCGAGCCACTACCTGCTTCCCCGCCAAGTAAATATATTCCTTTGTCTTCCCATCCGCTTGCTCCCAGAGCAAACGTCCATCTGACGCATGAAAAAAGTACGTCATGACCCCACCAACTTGCTGCGATACACGCAGGCCCAAGCCATCGTATTGATATCCGACCCGCCCTGGCTTATCACATAATGCACAAATTAAATTATTCGCGTCGTTATATTCATATGCAATCAACCCATTATTTTTCACATTACCATTTGCGTCATAGTCAAATGCATACACCTTATCGCCTGAGACACCCTTCAAACGATTGCTAGCAGGATCATATTGATAAGTCAGCCCACTCAAACCATAAGTCTGCGCCTTAATATTACCAACAGCATCATAACTAAGCCGACCACTACCCCAAGGACCAAAGATGACTTCCAATCGATCCAACCCATCATAGGACATCGACCTAGAGTAATCCGGCTCAACCGAATCATCCGCGCTCATCAAATTACCAACGCCATCATAGGAGTAATTTGATGCCATCATTTTTTGCGACTGCGATCCATGCTCGATTGACTTAAATAACAAGTCATCCTCAAAGACACCAAAGTGACTAATCACCCCATTCAAATAGCCCATCAAATTAATCTCACCACTCGGGTCATGATAGGTTGCACTCGTGACAAATGGTAGCGCTGCCGTGGGCCGACCAAATCCATCTGGCTGGTACCGTACCACTTGACCACTTGCACCATAAGTCATCGATTTAGTCGCATCATTTTCATCATACCCATACTCGACGACCATCGGCGCCACACCCTGCAGCGTTAAGGTTTCACTTTTAATACTCCTATTTTTGGAGTACTGATAGTCCCTGCGTGCAACGCCATTTTCAACAAATTTCAGCGCCCCATCTTTATAATAGCCACGCGTCACACTTGGCGTACCAACCGGGTAGTCTATATTAACCAACCTACCCAACCCATCATATTGGTACCCCGTTGATGCTGCGGAACCAACTTTCTTGGAAGTCATATTACCGACTTCATCACGTCCGTAAGTTGTCACACCGGTCTCAGGGTCTGTGGCATGATGCAAAAAATGGGTCCCAGGATAGTAATCATAACTGCGGACAAAACCACCCTGTTCCGCCCCCGTCAACTGCCCCATTCCATTACGCGAAAGAGTACTACTAGATTCAGCATAGCCAGTAGGCGCCCGCACACTCATTAAAAACCGCTCTTGCGAGCTACCAAACCATCTATAGACGTAATCAGTTTTATGATTATTCTCATCAGTCACAGAATATACATTCCCAGTCCACGACATGTATCGCCACGACTTACACTCCAAGCTCTCAGTGCAACCACGACCCTGCTTATACGGCTCATCAAATGCGTTATACATCGCAACAGTTCCGTACGCTGATCCAGGAAATGATTTATACAGATGCCGACCGACCGCATCATTTACAAATTTTGTCGCGATGGTTTTATATGCAGCCGAATCTGTAGCTTCGTGCTTGCTGACATTGCCATATCCATCAAAATATGTCACCTCTCTATATAAACCTCTAGTGATCGTGCGACTTATTGAGGTCCAGTCCACCGACACTGCATTACCCTCCGGGTGCTGAATGGACTTCACGCGACGCATGTCATCGTAGGAAAAACTTGTTTTCCTGAGCTCCCCATCTGTAACAGATATTATGTTACAGGCATTATCGACAACACGTGAGATGATCACATCCTCTGGATGATTTTCAACCTGAGGAATACCGCATTTATAAGATCCATAGGTCGTTACCTTACCTCGAGCATCCGTTTTGGTCCGTACATCACCAGTCGGAAAATAGGTCCACGAAGTTGGCACGCCGAACCTAATCTCGGACATCACATTCCCATGCTCATCAATATCTCTAGCAATGGAGCCAATCGATTCACCGTTGACTGCAAGTGTCTCGCTTTGTTTTTGATGAATGATCCACCGCTCTTTATTTATTTTATAGGTGACATCAGTGACGCGCTTATCCTCAACACCCAACATCTGATTAAATGTTCCTCGCTCAGAAATTTTCCCGTAATTCCCATACTCATCCAAACCATCAAAATCCACCGCAGACAACTGACCATGACGACTACCAGCCACACCAGCAACAGAAGGAGCTTCTACAGAATTTGATATAGGGAGCGCATCACCAGCCCGCAGCATGCTCTGAAGTGACGAAACAAC
>JAZJZP010000071.1:1231-1678 GCA_040389805.1 Pseudomonadota bacterium | reverse complement strand
GATAGCAGTGGGTCAGTTGATAAGTATTTGACTGACCCACCGCAATCGCGGGCAAGCCCGCTCCCACAGGGGTAGCTCGTCGTCTGAAAGATTCCTGTACGGCACGCCCCTTGCTGTACACCCTCTGAAGGAAAACGGAGCTTGTGACCGGTGGTCAGGCAACACGAACCAATCCCGATACCGGTCGTCAATCAGTGCATGTTCTTATCAGGCGGTAACGCACCATGGACAATCCTTTTCAGCTGATCACCGACACGTTCACCCCACAATACCGGGTCAACCTGAGTATCCAGCGCCTGGACGGCAGCATCCTGCTGACCCTCTCCGACGACAACGGCGTGGTCGCCAAACGCATGATCAGCGCCGAACAGCGCAACGACCCACAACGGCTCAAACGCCTGGTGCAAAGCGTGCAATGGGGCATTGCCATTGAACAGGGCCACAGTG
>JAZJZP010000071.1:625-1221 GCA_040389805.1 Pseudomonadota bacterium | reverse complement strand
GCCAGTCACGGCCGGGCTCTGACTCAGGACTCGGACTTGTCCTTGACCGATGGGTAACGCGACGAGGCAAAACGCACCACCAGGATGGCGAACGCCAACAGCAGAATCCCACCACACAGGTAAATGATCCCCAGGTCCGGGGCATTGTGGTGGGATACGTCGCCGATCAGCAGGCGGGTCAATGCGGTGATTGCCACGTAAAGCAGGAAGCGGATCGGCATGTGGTTGGTCTTGAAATAGATCCCCACCATGGCGCCCAACTCCAGGTAGATAAACAGCAGCAGGATGTCATCCACGCTGATGCCGCCTTTTTGCAACATATCGATAAAGGTCATTATTGCCGCATAGGCGGTGATTGCACCGATGCCAAACAGCGCCAGGTAGTGAAACGCCTCCACCGCCAGGTTGCCCAGGGAATCGGCATTCGCGTGCAGGCTTTTGCGCACTTTTTCGGCCCACTTCATTTCTGTCATTGCTCACCACCACTGTTTAAAAATAGCCAACCCGGCCAACACCTGCCTCGTGCCTCACGGCGGATCGGATAATGCCCGTTCGGCGTGACGATAGTTAGGCATGCAGAAAAAAGGCCAGGGATT
>JAZJZP010000071.1:0-615 GCA_040389805.1 Pseudomonadota bacterium | reverse complement strand
CCAGAGATTGCAGAATGAGATGATGGTGGAATGACAGGAGACACGCATACAAAAAAACACATTAACTCTGAGCATCCGAGAGGCAGGTTTATCAGGGATACCGTTGGCGCGCGTGCAAGACCGAGAGTACCCGGATGTAGTCCGTCACTTGATAGACAACCAGATAATTTGGATGAACCACCATCTCCCGCGTGCCGATAACCCGTCCGGGTCGGTAAAGATGGGGCCTACGGGACAGAGCCAGTACAGAGGCTTCTATTGCCTGGTTAAGCTCGAGCGCTGCAATTGAATTGCGGTCGCTGATGTAATCAATAATTTGCCGGAGTTGCACCCGCGCTGCGGGGGCCCACTCAATCAGCATCGCCTTTCTTGCGTTTGGATTCGATCAGTGCGCGCATCTCTGCCATCACCTCATCATGAGGAATACCTGGCCTTGGGTCATCAAGAGCGGCTTGCACCTTGGCACGAAACCAGCGGTCATAGCTGTCAGCCTGCTCTTCAGTATCTGCGGGGGTAGCAGAAGAAAAGGAAGTGTCCATAAAAGCCTCCGTTGTCGATGAAGAAGGAGTCTAGTCGCTGACGTTTTTACTGTCGTGCTCCAAGCGATGAAGTGAG
>JAZJZP010000070.1:1716-2189 GCA_040389805.1 Pseudomonadota bacterium | reverse complement strand
CGGTTTTGGGGGCTTCCCCAAAACCATAGAATCTCCCACATTCACACATCACCCTGTGGGAGCTGGCTTGCCTGCGATGGCGTCAGTCAGAGCACCACCGTTCTATTGGCGTTCAAAAACACCCGCCGCTCAATGTGATACCCCACCGCACGCGCCAAGGTCAGGCCTTCGATATCCCGCCCCTTGGCAATCAAATCCTCTGGGTAATGACTGTGGTCCACCACCTCCACGCCCTGGGCGATGATCGGGCCTTCGTCCAGGTCGTTGTTGATGTAGTGCGCGGTGGCGCCGACCAACTTCACCCCCTTGTTGTACGCCTGGTGATACGGCTTGGCGCCCTTGAACCCCGGCAGCAACGAGTGATGGATATTGATCGCCTTGCCGTCGAGCTTGCGGCACAGCTCCGGCGACAGCACTTGCATATAGCGCGCAAGGATCACCAGCTCGGCACCCGCCTCTTCAATCACTTGCCA
>JAZJZP010000070.1:1115-1706 GCA_040389805.1 Pseudomonadota bacterium | reverse complement strand
GGGGAAATGGTAGTAGGGAATCTGGTGCCAGTCGGCCAAGGGCTTGAGATCGGGGTGGTTGGACACCACTGCGACCACGTCCATCGACAGTTGGCCGATGCGCTGGCGGTACAGCAGGTCGTTGAGGCAGTGATCGGCCTTGGACACCATGATCACCACTTTTGGCCGGTAGTTCGGCGCCGTCAGCTCGAAAATCATGCCAAAGGCCTCGCCACGGGTGGCCAGGCCATCGCGAAAGCCTTGCTCGTCGAAGCCGTCGGGTTGGCGGAATTCCACACGGATAAAAAAGCGCCCCGAGAGGCGGTCATCGAACGAGTGGTGCTCGGTGACGTAGCAGCCCTGCTCGAACAGATAGCGGGTGACCGCGTCCACCGTGCCGAGCACGCTGGGACAGTCGGCGGTCAAAATCCATGTATCGGGTGCGCGGCTCATTCTAGGTAACTCCTTGATCGTTCCCACGCTCTGCGTGGGAATGCCGCCATGGACGCTCTGCGTCCGTCATCAGGCTTGGACATTCAGGCCATACTCGGCCGAGGCATCCTGCAACCACAACCACCAGTAGTCCGAGAAGCTGCGGCGAATCACCAGTTC
>JAZJZP010000070.1:0-1105 GCA_040389805.1 Pseudomonadota bacterium | reverse complement strand
CGAACACCGTGCCCACCGCCTTGCCCACCGGGAAGTTGTCGGGGTGCACGTCGTAGCTGGTGGACTTCATCAGCACGTCACGCACGTTCGGGCCGCTGAGTTCGAGGATCTGCTGGCCGCCACTGACGTTGACGACCTGGATGTGCAGATCGCCCAGGGCTGCGCGCAGGTTTTGCTCGGCGGCAAATTCTTCACCGCTGGGCACCACCAGCAGCCACTCATCCGGGCCAAGCCATTGCAGGCTGGTTTCGCCTTTGACGATGACTTGCAACGCGCCGGGCAATTCGATACCCAGGGCCTTGTGCACGCCGGCGGCGAAAGCTGCGTCATGGCCATCGCCACGAATGGTCAGGTGGCCCAGCAGTTTCTTTTCACGCACGGTCACACCGGCGTTCTTGCGCCCCTTGCCAACCAGGCTGGCAAGGTCGGCATGGTGCAGCGACGACTCGGCCTTGGCGCCGGTGGTGGGGCGTTGTTGGTAAACATTGGCTGCGGTCATAAAGCACCTGTGTTGAATTTGATCGTTCCCACGCTCTGCGTGGGAATGCCGCCATGGACGCTCTGCGTCCGCTCTTGGGGCGCAGAGCGCCCCGGGATGCATACCCACGCGGAGCGTGGGAATGATCAGGTGTCAGATGTTCTGCCGTTCGCCTTTCGGGTCAAAGAACACCGAAGACACAATCTCGGCCTCGATCACGCTGCCATCGGCCTGGGGCGAGAACACCCGCTCGCCCATACGCTTCAAGCCGCCCTTGACCACCGCCATCGCAAACGAATAGCCGAGGGAGTTGTGGGCATAGCTGGAAGTGACATGACCGACCATCTTCATCGGAATGCTCTGCTTCGGATCAAGCACCAGTTGCGCGCCCTCTGGCAGCCACACCTTCGGATCAATCGGCTTCAAGCCCACCAGTTGCTTGCGCTCTTCACGCACGCAATCCTCGCGATTCATCCCACGCCAGCCGATCCACGAAAACGGTTTGGTACGGCCTACACACCAGCCCATGTTCAGGTCATCCGGGGTCATCGAACCATCGGTGTCTTGCCCGACGATGATGAAGCCCTTCTCGGCCCGCAGCACGTGCATGGTCTCGGTGCCATACGG
>JAZJZP010000069.1:0-4431 GCA_040389805.1 Pseudomonadota bacterium | reverse complement strand
TTGTCGAGCACGCTCTGGATCCAGACGGCCCAAGCCGCCCTCGAAACCGAGGCCAATGAAGCCGCCGTTCAAGCCGCGTTTGTCTTCAACTTTGCCCGCTTCACTGAATGGCCGCCCGCGTCATTCAGCTCCAAAGCCGCTCCCCTCAACCACTGCCTCTTTGGTCCGCGCGAAGCCTTGGCCCATGCGTTGAACAGCCTCAGTGAGCGCCCGGTTCAAGGGCACCCCTTGCACTTCATCCAGTCGGACCGGCTTGAAGACCTCAAGAACTGTCACCTGGTGTTCGTGGCCGAGCCCGATGCCAAAAAACGTGCACAGGCACTGCAAGCATTGGCGGGCCAGCCCACCCTCACGGTCAGCGACATCGAAGGCTTCGCCCGTGAAGGCGGCATGATCGGACTCACGCGGGTCGGAACCCGGTTGCGCTTTGAAATCAACCGCGGCCAAAGTCAACGAGCGGGCCTGCGCTTGGCGGCCGACTTGTTGAACCTGGCCACGGCCATCGTCGACTCTGACATTGGAGTCAACCGATGAGCCGCTGGACCTTACCCCTGCGCTGGGGCTTTCGCAGCAAGCTGGCCCTGGTGTTGGCAGCCTCTACCATGCTGGCAGCCACAGTCCTGTTCATTGCCAACACCGCTCTGGACCTGCGCTCAGAGCGCAATCGCCTCTACACCAACACCGCAGGCATGACCCGCATCCTGGCGTTCAATGCGCGTGCAGCCCTGGCCTTTGGCGACCCCGACGCTGCACGGGCGGTTCTCAACAGCCTCCATGAGCTGCCCGAAGTCACCCAGGCGGTTTTGCTCGACCACACAGGGCAGCCCTTCGTGCTGCTGAACCTGCACGAGTCATCACCTCATGCCAAACCCGATGCCGAGCAAGTCCACCAAGCCACATTGGCCCAAGCAGAACAAGCCGTTCGCTTTGACTGGAGCGTGCTGAGCATTGCGCAACCGGTCATCCTGGATGGCGCCCGGGTGGGCACCTTACTGGTCGAGGTTGATCCAGGTCATGCGCTGAACGGCATCTACTGGCGGGCAGGCCTCACGCTGGCACTCAGCCTGCTCGCATCACTGGCCGCCATGGTGTTGTTGCTGCCCTTGCAAAAGAGCGTCATCCTCCCGATTGTCAAACTCGCCGACACCATGCAAGAGGTGTCACGCGACCACAGTTACGCCGTGCGGGTCAAAACCCACCACAAGGACGAAATCGGCTCACTCTACCAAGGCTTCAACAGCATGCTGGAAGAGATCCAGGCCCGCGACGGAGCCTTGGCCGCCTACAACGCCGCGCTGGAAAACACCGTGACCAAGCGGACCACGGAACTGCAATTGGCCAAAGAGGCGGCCGAAGGAGCCAGTCGTTCCAAGTCCCTGTTCCTGGCCAATATGAGTCACGAAATCCGCACGCCCATGAACGGGGTGCTGGGGGTGCTCGACCTGCTCAATGACAGCGCACTGAACCAGCGCCAGCGTCACTTTGTGGGCGTGGCCCGCTCCTCGGCAGAATCGCTGCTGGCCATCCTCAACGATGTCCTGGATCTGTCCAAAATAGAAGCGCAAAGCCTGCAACTGGAGTCCATTTCCTTTGACCTGGGGACCATGATCGAGGAGGTGGCCTGCATGTTCGCGCAAACCGCCCAAGCCAAAGGGTTGGAGCTCATTTGCGACGTCCACGCCAACTTGCCCACCCAAGTGATCGGCGACCCGGTACGCCTGCGCCAGATCGTGGCCAACCTCGTCTCCAATGCCATCAAGTTCACCAAAGATGGCGAAGTCGTCATCCAGGCCCGACTCAACAGTCTGAGTGCCATTGACCTGACCGTTCGAGACACAGGTATTGGCATCCCGGAAGATGTGCAGCAAAAGATTTTTGAGCCTTTTGCCCAAGCGGATGACTCCACCACCCGCCGGTTTGGCGGCACCGGCTTGGGGCTCAGCATCACGCGTTACCTATCTGAGCTGATGGGCGGACGCATTGCCTTGCACAGCACGCCAGAACATGGCTCTGTCTTCACGGTAACCATCCCCCTGCAAGTGTCCGAGACCGCACCCGCACGACAAGCACAAGCACAGCCACCGGCAGACACAGACCTGTTGGGTCGCCGCGTCCTGGTCATTGAGCCGCACCCCGGCACAGCCGCTTTGTTGGCGCGCTATCTCAGCACACTGGGCATGGTGCCCACCTTGACGTTCAACGACCAAAAAGCCCTGCAGATCCTGACCACCAGCTCAAACAACCCACGCTCGCTGCCATTTGACTTGATTGTTCGCTCAGGCAGCTCAGGCACGTTAGCCCCTGACCTGATCCGAACAATCCCGACCTTGTTGCTGACCGCTGCAGACGGCGACTCAGGCTCCGACCCTGAAACCGACCGTCCCGCCGCGATGACTTGGGTGGGCAAGCCTGTTCGGCGTCGCAACTTGGCGGACGCCATCCATGGCCTTATCACCTGCCAACAAGAACAGACAAACCTGCCTTGGAAGCGCTCGGCCACGCCCAACCAGCCACCGACCAGCGTGCGCGTGCTGCTGGCAGAAGATCACCCGGTCAACATCATCGTGGCCGAAGAGCAGTTGCGACAATTGGGCTGCCATGTCGTGGTCGCCAACGATGGCGTTCAAGCCATGCAGTTGTGGCGTTCGGCTCAACAATCGACAGAGCCTTTTGATCTGGTGCTGATGGACTGGCACATGCCCGTGATGGATGGACTGGACGCCACCGAGGCCATTCGGGAGCACGAGAGTCAGGCCTCATTGAGCCCCATACCGATCATTGCCCTGACGGCCAATGCCATGAGCGAAGACCGCGAGCGTTGCCTGCAAGTAGGCATGAACGATCATTTGGCCAAGCCCTTTGGCCGCGCCCAACTGGCCGCCGTGCTGGCGAACTGGGCCCCCCGCTGGAAAGAGCCTCGTCGCACGCGACGAGTCCCCATACCGCCCACCGCCGTACAGGCCTGATCAGCGTTTGTTGGCGGGTAAGAAGGCCGCCCGCTGACTGGCTGCGCACTCAATTTGGCGGGCAATGCTGCCGCAGACCAGATCGCACAAGGCGTACACCGACTCGTCGGCGATCCGGTAGTACACGCTGGTGCCTCGCCCTTCTCTGGCCACCAAGCCATGCTGGGTCAACATCGACAAATGCCGAGAAACATTGGCAGAAGTGCAGCCACAGGCCTGCGCCAATTCACCCACATTGCGCTCGCCTTGACGCAGTAGGTTGAGAATTTGCAAGCGCGTTGGCTCAGACAGCGCCTGAAAATAGGACGCCACTTGCTTCAAGGCCTCCAGGGGCATACTTTCCATGCGAGATCCGTGCAGGTGATGTGTTGAAGTCAACATGATGCGCCATTG
Source organism: Pseudomonadota bacterium (assembly GCA_040389805.1). GTDB lineage: Bacteria > Pseudomonadota > Gammaproteobacteria > Burkholderiales > Burkholderiaceae_C > Aquabacterium. The sequence continues at coordinate 1,072 of JAZJZP010000069.1, read as the reverse complement.
ACGTTCAATTTGCAGTGTTTAGGCAAATTCATACTTGACTATTTAACTACATAGCTAAATAATAAACGCAACAAGCCACATTGACCAGGAGATCCCATGCTCAACCTCGCCCGGCAGACGGCCATGCTGTTGACCCTCCTGTCATGCCTGCACGCTGCATCCTTGGCGCAGAGTCCACTGGCCAGTGTGTTGGTCAGGCCCTCGTCTGACGCCCAGGCCTCCGGGTTTGATGGCGTGGTCGAAGCCATACGGCAAACAGTGGTCGCAGCACAGGTCTCGGGCACCGTGATCGCCCTGGATGTCAAAGCCGGGGATGCGGTCAAACAAGGCCAAGTCTTGTTGCGCATTGACGCGCGGGCGGCCAACCAAGTCGCCGCAGCGAGCGATGCGCAGGTGCAGGCTGCACGCGCCGCCTTGAACGTTGCCCGCCAAGACTTGACGCGACAACAGCAACTGTTCCAACAACGCTATATCAGTCAGGCCGCGTTGGACCAAGCACAAGCGCAGTTCCAGTCAGCCCAGGCCCAAACCTCGGCACAACTCGCGCAAGCGAGCGCCAGCAAAACCCAATCTGATTTTTTCATCGTGAAGGCGCCCTACGCGGGGGTGGTATCTGAAGTACCCGTCACCTTGGGCGACATGGCCATGCCGGGCAAGACCTTGGTCACCCTGTACGACCCCGGTGCAATGCGCGTGACAGCATCGGTGCCACAAACGGCAACGATGCAGGGGACTGAAGCCTCGCCTGTCAAGGTTCAAATCCCAGGGCTGAAGGCAGATCAACAATGGATCAAACCCACCCGCGTACAAGTTCTGCCAGCGGTGGACGCCAGCACCCACACCCGCCAAATCCGCTTGGACCTGCCGTCAGGCTTGAGCGGACTGAGCCCCGGGATGTTCGCCAGAGCTTGGTTGCCTTCAGCGGCCAGCACCAGCGCACGCTTGTCGGTGCCAACTCAAACCCTGGTCAAACACGCAGAGATGACAGGCCTGTATGTGATCAACGCTGCGGGCAAACCGCTGTTGCGCCAAGTGCGCGATGGATTACTCACCCGAAAGGAACAAGACGCTG
>JAZJZP010000068.1:0-2039 GCA_040389805.1 Pseudomonadota bacterium | reverse complement strand
TCTACTGGAAGGTCAATGTGACGACCAGCGATGTCCCTGATGTGGGCATCACGGCCTTCCGTCTGGGCAATTTTGGCTATGACAACATCATTGATGGCGACTGGCGCATTGATGGTTTGGGCACGGTGGCACCCAATACGGCGCGCCTGTTCAGCCAGACATCCAATCCTGGTGGGGCGGTCAATTTCTTGTTTGACAACGGGATCACCGCAGGCAGCGCGTCGCGCTTTTTCTTTTTGAAGACCAGTGCCACCGCGTACGCAGAGACGGCACTTTTTGACCAACTGTGTTCGGCCAGCAACTGCATTTCTGCCACCACGCCGACCTTCGCACCGGCTGTCCCTGAACCTGGCAGCAACGCCTTGGTGTTGGCTGGTCTGGCGGTGGTGGGTGCCCTGATCCGCCGTCGTGTCGTCCAGTAATCCACCGCAGGTGGGCGCGGGTCGGTAAAATCCAGGGATGAATTTCACCGACCAGCTTCAACACGCCCAACGCCACAACGATTCCATGCTTTGCGTGGGCTTGGATCCGGAGCCCGCCAGGTTTCCTGGTGTCTGGAAAGATCAGCCTGACCGCATTTACGATTTTTGCGCCACCATGGTGGACGCAACCAAGGATTTGGTCTGTGCCTTCAAGCCACAGATCGCCTACTTTGCGGCCCACCGTGCTGAGGACCAACTGGAGCGCCTGATGGCCCACATCAAGCGTGTGGCCCCGCTGGTGCCGATCATTCTGGATGCCAAGCGCGGCGACATCGGCAGCACGGCCGAGCAGTACGCCCGCGAGGCCTTTGTTCGTTATCAAGCCGATGCGGTCACCTTGTCGCCCTTCATGGGTTTTGACTCGATCGAGCCCTACCTGCGGTATGCCGGCAAAGGCGTGATCCTGTTGTGCCGCACGTCCAACCCCGGGGGCTCTGACCTGCAGAACCAGCGGCTGGCCGATGTGCCCGGCCAGCCCCGTGTTTACGAACATCTGGCGGCCTTGGCCCAAGGACCCTGGAACACCAATGGCCAGTTGGGCCTGGTGGTGGGCGCGACCTTTCCGCAAGAGATCGCCCGGGTGCGTGAACTGGCCCCGACGCTGCCGTTGCTGATTCCCGGCGTGGGCGCACAAGGCGGCGATGCCGTGGCCACGGTCCGGGCCGGTCGCGTCGCCCGCGCTGATGGCAGCGTGAGCGGCCCGATCATGGTCAACAGTTCGCGGGCGGTGCTTTACGCCAGCAGCGGGGATGACTTTGCCAGCGCGGCACGCCGTGTCGCCTTGGAGACGAAACTGGCCCTCAATGCTGCTCGCTAACGGCTAGAGCGGCGCCCGGTGCCCTCCATGTTCCTGTTCAAACTGTTGCTCAAGAACGCCTTCAGGCACCGGCTGCGGACCTTGTTGACCCTGGTGGGCTTGGTCGTGGCCATCTGCGCGTTTGGTTTGTTGCGTACCATCGTGGATGCTTGGTACGCGGGGGTGGATGCCACCTCCAGCACGCGCCTGATCACGCGCAGCGCGATGTCGCTGACCTTTCCGCTGCCGCTGAACTACGCGGAGCGGGTGCGCTCGGTGGACGGGGTCAAGGGCCTGTCATGGGCCAACTGGTTTGGCGGGGTCTACGTGACCGAGCGCAATTTCTTTCCGCAATTCGCGGTCGATCCGCCCAGCTACCTGGCCCTGTACCCCGAGTACGTGTTGCCAGAGGCCGATCAGCAGGCCTTCTTCAGGGACCGTCAGAGCTGCGTGGTGGGCCGCAAGTTGGCGAAAAAATTCGGCTGGAAGGTGGGCGACAGCATCACGCTGCGGGGCACCATCTATCCCGGTAACTGGAGCTTCACCATCCGGGGCATTTATCACGGCAAGGATGCGGGCACGGACGAGCAGCAGATGTTCTTCCACTGGAAGCGGCTGGCCGAAACCATCCGAGCCAATGCGGTTGGCGCGCGCAAAGCCGATTACGTGGGCGTGTACGTGGTGGGCATCGTCAATCCCGATGACGCCCCCGTGGTGTCGCAGCGCATTGATGCCCTGTTCAAAAACTCCTTGGCCGAAAC
>JAZJZP010000067.1:0-13937 GCA_040389805.1 Pseudomonadota bacterium | reverse complement strand
CCCGTGGATCAGTTCGCACAAACGCTGCTCGACCCTTTGCACATTGGTGAAGTCCAGACTCTCGTCGACGCGCACCATGAGCACGCTGGGCAGCACCTCCACCTGATGGCGGGCCACGTTGCGAAAGTGTTCGGTGCCTGGCACGCGGCCGATCTCGGCCATGTGGGGCTGGCTGTGACGCCAGATCATGGCGCCCATGGACCAGGCCATGCCCAGCAAGATACCGGCTTCAAAACCGATCAACAGCACGCCCAGTGCGGTGCTCAAAAACGCCCCGGCCTCGGTGCGGTCGTAACGCCAGGCGGCCCGCAGTGATTGCCCCTCGATCAAGCCCGCCACGGCCATGATGATCACGGCGGCCAGGGCTGCTTTGGGCAACCACGCCAGCCACGGGATCAAGGTGCTCAGCAAGGCGGCCAGCAACAAGGCGGTCACGACACCGGCCAATGGGCTGCGCGCCCCCGCCGCTTCATTGACCACCGAGCGCGACAGTCCGCCGGACACGGGCATGCCGCCCAAGAGGGTGCTGCCCACATTGGCCAAGCCCAGGCCCAGCAGTTCACGGTCGGCATCAATGCGCTCGCCCTGCTTGAGCGCAAAGCTCTGCGCCACCGACACGCTGCTGACAAAGCTGACCAGACTGATCAACAAGATGGGCATGGCCAGGGCGGTGAAGTGGCTGGCTTCTAATTGACGCACTTGCGACCAGGCGCCGGCCACCTCCGTGCCTTGTAGCGAGACCGTGCCCACCAAGGCCGGCTGCCATGCGGTGTGGGACGAGATCCAGGCGGCGCCCAGCGAGGCGCTGACCAGGACGAACAAAGGCCACAGGCGCTGGCCTAGCAGTGGGGTGACCAAACGTGCGCCCAGCCCCAAGGCCACCAAGGCCCCGACCCCGACGACCAGGTCCCCAGGGTGAGCCATCACGCCCGAGCGCACCAGGCCCCAGGCGGACTGCAGCATGTCGGGCAAGGTGGTGCCCATGGAGGGCTCGCCCAACAAAGGGGCCACTTGCCCTGCCAGGATCAACAAGGCCGAAGCAACGGTGAAGCCTTGCACCACGGGCCGGCTCAGTAGTTGCGACAAAAAGCCCAGGCGCCAAGCCCCCATCACCAACAACAACAGCCCAGAGCCCAGCGCCAGGCACCAGGCCAGGGCCACATAGGTCAGCGAGCCAGGCGCGGCCAAGGGGGTCAGCGCTTGCACCACCATCAAGGACGTGATGGCCGCAGGCCCGACCGACAAAGTCCGGCTGCTGCCAAAGACCGCATAGGCCAGCAGCGGCAGCAGGCTGGCCAGCAGCCCCACTTGGGGTGGTAGACCGGCCAACATGGCGTAGGCCAGGCTTTGCGGCACCAGCATCACGGCCACCACCACGCCCGCGGTCAGGTCCCCTGCCAGCCAAGTACGTTGCCACTGCCGCAGCCATGGCGGAGGCAGTGACCATGGCGAAGCCACGGCAAACCGGGCTCGGCCCGATTCACTCATGCAGGGCGCCCGACTTGTCCGCCGCAGGCCTGGAACAAGGCCGTGGCCCGCCCCCCTGAGCGGCAAAAACCGACCATCGGATGGGGCAACTCGGCACACAGGCGCTGGTACTCGGCCACTTGCGTGGGCGTCAGCATCAGGTTGGGGACCGGGTGGTGCACGTAGTGCAGGCCATGGGCCTCGGCGGCGGCCTGGATCTCGGCACTGCGGGGCTGATCGGGACCACCTTCGCCATCCGGGCGGTTGTTGATGATGCTGCGAAAGCCCTGGCGCGCCAGCACCGCCACGTCGGCAACCGAAATCTGGCCACACACGGTGAACTCAGGGCACAAGGTGGTGGTGGGAATACTCAAGGTCATCGTCTTCTCCGGTTAGAAATCAACAGCTGCTGTTCAGCGCAGCACCGCAAATTCGGTTGTGCAGCACCTGCATCACGGCGGCCGCATCCTCACTGATCAGGCGGTAGTAAATGTGTTTGCCCTCACGGCGCGTGTCCACCAAGCCTTCTTGCCGCAACACCCCCAGTTGCTGAGACAAGGTGGGTTGGCGAATGCCCAAGTCGGCCTCCAGCTCACTGACGCAGAACTCGCCCTGTGCCAAACGACACAGCAGCACCAGCCGATCGGTGTGCGCCAGCACTTTGAGCAAGGCACAGGCCTTTTCGGCAGACGCCTGCAGGGCCATCAAATCAAGGGCGTTTACTTTCATGGTTAACATTATGTTGACAGGTATATTGTTTGTCAATACATTGGGTGACAAGCTGCCCATCCATGTTTTGTAAGGAGATCCACCCATGACTGACCAAACCGTTCACGTCTCACTCACTCAGCAGCAGGACTACCAGTTTCGCGTCGAGTTTGGCGGCAGCGTGCCTGCGCTGCTGGGTGATGAACCCGCGCCGCTGGGGCAGGGGTTGGGGCCATCCCCCGTGCAGTTTTTAGCCGCGGCGGTGGGCAATTGCTTGTCGGACTCGCTGCTGTTTGCGTTGCACAAATTCAAACAGGCACCCGAGCCCATTCGGTGCGACGTTGACGCTGACGTGGGCCGCAACGCCGAAGGGCGCGTGCGGGTGTTGAGTATGACCGCACGGCTGCACCTTGGCGTGGCGGCTGGCGCCCTGGAGCACCTGGATCGGGTGCTGAGTCAGTTTGAATCGTTTTGCACCGTCACGCAAAGCGTGGGGCAAGGCATCTCGATCAAGGTCGAGGTGTGGGATGCGAATGGGGTGGTGTTGAAGTGAGGTGGGGTCACAGCCCTCCCTCGTGAGGCCTGTCTGCTGCCGGGCCCATCCGTGTTGATGTAGACCGAGAAGCGGGGCTTCAAAAGTTCCGGTGACGCGCCAATGGGAGCCCGTTTTTCTCGATGTAAGCGTTGGAGCTGTCGAGCGCCTCGCGATTGGCTTCGATCCAAAGTTCAGCACGCTTCTCAGCCACTGCGCGGGCTACGCCAGATTCGGCCGCTTGCGAAATATTGATGCGCAGCGACTTGGCTTCGGCCAGCAACGATGTCCCGATGGACACGTTCGTAGCCTTTCGCGTTGATTGCATGTGAGACCCCAAATAGCTAGGCAGGCAAAGCCTAGCATTTATGGCAATTGAAAAATGCACTTTGACCGCCTGCGCCAGGGCAGCGAGGCTCCGGACCACAAGGGCTGTCAGCACGCCTGCCTGAAATACGTGTCGAATGAAACCTTGACCAACGCGAGTTTGCGCCAGCGTTTCGAGATCTCAGACGCCAACTCGGCGCAGGCCTCGCGCATCATTGCCGAGGCGGTGGAAGCTAAGTTGATCAAAGCGGCGGATGTGGACAACAAGTCGCGCAAGTGGTCCAAGTACCTGCCCTTCTGGGCCTGATCGGGTTGTTTGATGGCGGGGGGCGGATGGTGAGCTGGTTATGGTGTAAGTGTTTGATTCATAAAGAAAATCTTATTTGATGGTTATTTGATGGAGTGAGGAAAGGTGAGCGCCGCACCGCGTACTACGTGTTGGCAGAGGCGTCGGCATCTTGAAAGCTGGTTTGGACGTCTTTGGACGTGGTTTTGGACGTTTTTTGGATGAAATTGGATGCTGCCATCCAATTCACTTCCATATGAATCAATGACTTACCGTGCTCTATGGGCGATCTATGAGCCAAATCGGATGAAATGGGCGGTCTATGGACTGGCGCGATGTTGCCGGTACGCTGGACGACCCCGCCTGTACCGACCGTGCCGAGCTCACCCTGACCGCAACGCCGTCATCGTGCCCGATCTGGGTGCGGCATCCCGCTGGATCAGCTCATTCAGTGGTATTGAAAATGAATACGTTGGCAGGATGGAGTCGTGTCATATAAATGTTCTATCCTGCGTATAACTCCGAGAATCCTTGTCAAGGATTGGTTGCATCGTCTGGCGCCTAAATCGGAGAAAAAATGCCAAGGGAGGCGCAGTGGCTCAGACGGAACGGTTGTATCGGCTCAAGCACTTCTTCGACACGGGCCGCTGCTGTAGCAAGGCCTACCTACTGGAGGAGTTGGGCGTTTCGTTTGCAACGCTCAAACGCGACATAGCGCTCTTGCAGGACCGAATGAACTGTCCGGTCTTCTTTGACCACCAAGAGGGGGGCTACAGACTCGACCCGTCGCGGCAAGCCATCGGAACTCAATATGAATTGCCCGGCCTTTGGTTCACCGCTGAAGAAATCTATGCCCTGCTCACCATGCAGCACCTCATGGCCAACCTTGATGCAGGCGGGTTGCTCGGGCCGTATATTGAGCCGCTCATCAAGCGGCTGACCAAGCTCATCGATGTTGGTAACCACACGGGCGCTGAACTGGCCAGGCGCATCAAGGTGCAAACGGTGGGCGCGCGGCCCGTCTACCTGCCGCATTTTCAGGCCGTGGGGTCGGCATTGTTGCGCCGCCAGCGTCTTGTCATCAGCTACCACGCCCGCACCACCAACGAGGGCAGCGAGCGCGAGCTGTCACCCCAGCGGTTGATCCATTACCGTGGCAACTGGTACTTGGACGCGTGGTGTCACCTGCGTCAAGCCTTGCGCAGCTTTAGCGTAGATGCCATCACCAAAGTGCGTGTTGAAGCCAAACCGGCCATTGATGTGCCCGATGGTGAGCTTGACGCTGTCTTGGGCTCAGGCTACGGCATCTTTTCTGGCAAGCAAGTGCAATGGGCCATTCTGCGTTTTGCTGCCGAACGCGCCCGCTGGGTGGCAGCCGAAACTTGGCACCCCAAACAAGAAGGCCAGTTTGAGCCCGATGGCAGTTACCTACTCAAGCTGCCTTACTCCGACCCCCGCGAGTTGGTGATGGATGTTCTGCGGCATGTGCCTGAGGTGGATGTGGTTGGGCCGCCTGAGTTGAGGCAAGCCGTCGCGGAGCGATTGCGGGTGGGGTACGAAAAATATTGGGGCGAGCTCACGTAGTGAGCTTTCTGGTGTGCAACATCCTATTCAGGACCAACAAGTAAGGATGAACAAGTGGAGGATAAAAACTGGGCTCACATTCGCGGCGATGGCGTTAATGGTGAGATCACTCCGCATTTGCTTGTTGAGCATCTGACCAAGGTGGCCGATTTGGCTGCAAAGTTTGCACAAGGGTTTGGTGAAGACTGGGCCAGGCTGGCAGGACTGCTGCACGACCTTGGCAAGTTTCGACCAGGATTTCAGCGCTATATCCGGCAGGCCAATGGCATGGATGCGCATATTGAAGGCCGGGTAAAGGACAACGACAAGACACACTCGGCAGCAGGCGCGCTGTGGGCCGAGCAACTGCTGATGGAGCGCTTCGGTGCTCAAGGCCAGATGATGGCGCGCGTGCTTCAGTACGTGATCGCAGGACACCATGCCGGACTCGACAACTGGGATGGCGGCTTGGCGGCACGCTTGGGTTCGGATGATGCCAGGCGGGAACTGGCCGATGCCTTGTCCGCAGAGCCACCGGCTGCATTGCTACGTCCTGAACACATCGCGCTGTCGTTGAAAAGTCTTCCTCTGGGCGCTGAAAGCGGTGACTCACCTGGCCGCTTTGCGCTGTGGTTGCGCATGCTGTTTTCTGCTCTGGTGGATGCCGATTTTCTGGATACCGAGTCGTTCATGAGCGAAAGTCGACAGCAAGCGCGTGGTGGTGCCCATGGCATCCCAGCCCTGCAAACTGAACTTGATCGTCACATGTCAGCTATAGCCGCAGGTGCTGCCGATACGCTGGTCAACGGCTTGCGCCAAAAGATCCTGGCGCAATGCCGCAGCAAGGCAAAGAAGGTTCCTGGCGTGTTCACACTCACGGTTCCAACGGGTGGTGGCAAGACACTGGCAAGCTTGGCCTTTGCTTTGGATCACGCCGTGCTGCATGGCAAGCAGCGAGTGATTTACGCCATTCCCTACACTAGCATCATTGAACAAACGGCGGACATTTTTCGCAACGTTTTTTCTGCGTTGGGTGACGATGCCGTGATCGAGCACCACAGCAACGCAGAGTCAGAGCCAGACCGCGAAACCAGCCGCTCACGCTTGGCCTGCGAGAACTGGGATGCGCCGCTGATTGTCACGACCAATGTGCAGTTGTTCGAGAGCCTTTTTGCGCGACGCACATCACGATGTCGCAAGCTGCACAACTTGGCGCAAAGCGTGATCGTTCTGGATGAGGCTCAGCTGTTGCCGGTGGAGTTTTTGCAACCCATCGTCGATGTCTTGCGATTGTTGGTGCGTGACTTTGGCGTGACCTTGGTGCTTTGCACGGCGACACAACCTGTGCTCACAGCTGGCGTCAGCCGTGATCCGCGTCGAGGTCTACAGCGTGGATTTGAAGCCAGCGCCGTTACTGAAATCATTGATGACGTGCCAAGCTTGTATGCCGCACTTGAGCGTGTGCGAGTTCATGTGCCCACCGATCTGAACGCCGCCAAGGCATGGCCTGAACTGGCCGACGAGTTGGCCAGCCACGAAGCCGTGCTGTCGATCGTGAGCCGACGTGCTGATGCGCAAGAACTTTTCAAGCTCATTCGCCAACGCGACCCCAAAGGGTGCTGGCACCTGTCTGCGCTGATGTGCGCCCAACATCGCAGCGATGTGATTGGTGAAATCAAGGCGGCGCTCAGAACCCGCCGCGAAGCCTTGGCATGTGGCAGCGAGACTGCACCTGTGCGTGTGGTGAGCACCCAATTGGTGGAGGCGGGCGTTGATCTTGACTTCCCCGTGGTCTATCGCGCTCTTGCGGGGTTGGACTCCATTGCCCAGGCGGCGGGGCGCTGTAACCGCGAAGGCAAGTTGACCGGGTTGGGCGATGTGCATGTGTTCGTGCCACCCAGCAAAGCGCCGCCGGGTTTGCTCAGACAGGCCCGCGAGACCTGCAAGACGCTTTGGTTTGAGCCACCCGAAAAGCCATTCGACCTGGGCCTCTTCCAGCGCTACTTCCAATTGCTTTATCACGACAGCAATCTGGACAAGGAAGGGATCTGTGACGCCGTAAAGCTGGACATCGACAAGAAAAACCAAACCGTCTTGCCCGTGCGCTTTCGAGATGCCTCCGACAAGTTCCGCCTTATCGACGACAAGGATTCCGCCACCGTGTTGGTGCGCTACCGCAGCCCCAATGCCAAAGAAGACATCAATGACTTGATCGGCATGCTGGAGCGTGATGGGCCCGCCCGTTGGCTGATGCGCAAACTGCAGCGGTATGGGGTCACGGTGTATCAGTACCAATTGAGCAGCCTGATCAGTGCCGGAGACATTCGTGAGGTGCCCAGTTGCCCGGGGCTCTATGTGCAGATCGAAGACTGGGATGCCTTCTACGACCCGCTGTTGGGGGCGAATGTCGATGGGGCGCCAGGAGATCCTGGCGCTTACTTTGCATAAAAAAGGCGCTTTGCCATCGCTGGCAAAGCGCCTGTAGGGGTGCATTTCCCCGTGCGTACTTCGGTTTCAACCCACGCTGTTAGCGAGTGTGGATAATACCTGATGGGTTTTCTATAACAAGCATTTCAACTTGCGTTCTTCGGAAGTATGGTTTAATCGCTCCTGTTTATCCGCCAGGAGCAGGTCTTGAACTTAGAAAACATTGTTCGTGAACTTCGTTTGATGAAGAGCCAGCCTGCGCATCGTTTCTATGCGGTGCTGTCCCTGGTTGTCCTGTTTATCTTGCGTCACCCCATCGCATCACTGTTAGCGGTCTTTGCAACTTGGAAAGGCTTGAAATGAGGGAGTCCTGTACATGAAGCCGTTTTGCCTTGAAGTCACCGGAGATTACGCCTGCTTCACTCGCCCTGAGATGAAGGTCGAGCGCGTCTCCTACGACCTCATCACGCCCTCCGCCGCGCGTGCGGTGTTTGATGCCATTTTGTGGAAGCCCGCCATCCGATGGCGCATTCGCAAGGTCGAAGTCTTGAAGCCGGTTCGCTGGATCAGCGTCAGGCGCAACGAGGTGGGTGCAGTTGCATCCAGCCGAAATGCACTCACCACCATGAACGAGGGCCATGGCCGGATGGCGCTCTACATCGAGGACGAGCGGCAGCAACGCGCAGGCTTGTTCTTGCGGGATGTCGCCTACCGGCTTTATGCAGACATGGAGTTGGTGACCGAGGAGGCGCGATCCAATCCGAGCAAGTACACCGCGATGTTCAATCGCCGAGCCGAGGCCGGGCAATGCGTGAACCAGCCCTACCTGGGCTGCCGAGAATTCGCAGCCAGTTTTCGGCTGGTACCCTTGGTTGACGATGGCCCAGGTAACCATCGGGCAGTTGATGGCGAGCCTTCGGCCATGCAGGACATGAGTGCCGATCTGGGCTGGATGCTCTATGACTTGGACTATTCCGATCGGGCTGACCCGCGGCCGAAGTTCTTTCGGGCGCGCATCGACAAGGGCGTGATGGACCTGGCCAACGCGGAGGTGCGGGGATGATTCTGCAAGCCTTGAATGATTACTACCAACGCAAGATGGTCGATCCCGATCCTGCCAAGCGCTTGCCGGTGTTTGGGTTCGAAGACAAGGAAATCCCGTTCATCCTTGAGCTGACCAGCGACGGCAAACTGGCTGGCATCAAAGACACACGCACGGGCGAGGGCAAGAAGAAAATTGCAGCCCGGTATTTGGTGCCAAAGGGCGTTAAGAAGACCTCGGGGGTCGCTGCCAATTTGCTGTGGGACAACGCTGAGTACGTGCTTGGCCTGCCAGATGCCAAGAAACAGGCGGACGCCCTGGAAAAAGGCAAGGCGGATGACTACGTTGCGCGGCTGCAGGAAATGCGCGGTGAGTTCCTCAAGCGCATTGAGCAATTGCCTGAAGATGTTCAAAGCGATGCGGGTATCCGTGCCGTCTTGGCATTTTTTGAATCCGATGCCGCAGAAGCCATTGCCTCGCATTCGTTGGCGAGTGAGATCGTTGCGTCAAACCCGATATTGAGTTTCAGGTTGGCTGGCGACATGGATTTGGTGTGTCAACGTCCCGTCGTTTCTGCGGCTGGCGGCGCAACCAACGAAGACGATGAAGGGACGCAAGCTCAAGCCACAGCTTCCGCAATCTGTTTGGTCACGGGACAGCAGACATCGCCGGAGCGTCTGCACACTGCGATCAAAGGTGTGTGGGGGGCACAGTCATCCGGGGCCAATATCGTGTCGTTCAATCTGGATGCCTTTAATTCATTTGGCAAGACACAGGGCACGAATGCGCCCGTAGGGGGAGCGGCTGCATTTGCATACACCACGGCGCTTAACCATTTGCTGGCCAGAGGGTCACGGCAGCGCATGCAGGTTGGTGATACTTCTGCCGTATTTTGGGCGGAGAAGCCTGAGGATGCGGACATGGAGCCTTGGTTCGTCAACATCTTTGGCGAGACTGACGATCCAGATGCGCGTACCGAGCAGGTGCGGTCTTTGTTCGAGGCCATGCACGCCGGGCGATTCGATGGCGGGCGAGGTGACAACAAGTTTTTCTTGCTGGGGCTCGCGCCAAACGCCGCACGCATTGCCATCCGGTTTTGGCAAGTGACGACTCTTTCCGAGATCGCTAGGCGCACTCGGGAATGGTTCGAAGACTTGAGGATCGTGCGAGGTCCAAAGGATGCCGAGTTTCCCAGTCTTTTCCGTTTGCTGGCCTCGACCGCCGTGCTGAACAAGGCTGACAACATCCCGCCAAACCTTGGTGGCGATGTCATTCGAAGCGCATTGAGCGGCGCGCCAATGCCTGCCACTTGGTTCAACGCGGCTGTTCAGCGTTGCCGTGCCGAGCAAAACGTCAACTACCTGCGAGCCGCAGTCATCAAGGCCTGCATCAACCGGTCCATTCGCCATGCCAATCGGACGGCCACAAACCCAGAGAGGGAGATTACCGAAGTGCTAGATACGAACAACCCATCCGTGGGCTATCGCCTGGGGCGCCTGTTTGCTGTGCTTGAGAAGGTGCAAGAAGAGGCCAGCCCAGGGCTCAACGCCACCATCCGAGACCGCTACTACGGCGCGGCGTCCAGCACGCCCGTTGCAGTTTTCACCACCTTGTTTCGTCTCAAAAATCATCACATCGCCAAGCTTGGCAGCAAGGGCCGTGCTGTGAATCTTGAGAAGCTCATCGGCGAGATTGTCGATGGCATCGGCGATTTTCCAACCCACATGCCTTTGCAAGAGCAAGGCCGATTTGCGCTTGGCTACTACCACCAGCGCCAATCTTTCTTTGCCAAAACTGAACCAGATCAAACCACTCAAGGAGCCAACTGATCATGAGCCTGACCAATCGCTACGACTTTGTATTGCTGTTCGACGTGAAAGATGGCAACCCCAATGGCGACCCTGATGCCGGCAACCTGCCGCGCCTGGACGCCGAGACGGGGCATGGTCTGATGACCGACGTATCGCTCAAGCGCAAGGTACGCAATTTTGTGGCGCTGACCCGTGATCAATCGGAGTCCGCGCCAGAACCTGGCACGAAGCGCTCTGAAATCTATGTGCGCGAGAAGGCCATTCTGAATCTTCAACACCAGCGCGCCTACTCTGCCTTGAAGCTGGATGCGCCTGCCGAAGAAATCGCCGAAGGCGATGATGCCGCTGCAAAGAAGAAGCCCGGCAAGGAAAAACGCAAGGGCAGTGGTGACGAGGTTGATAAAGCCCGTGCCTGGATGTGTCAGAACTTTTTTGACGTGCGCACCTTCGGTGCTGTGATGTCCACGGGCATCAACTGTGGTCAAGTGCGTGGCCCCGTTCAATTGACGTTTGCACGCTCCATTGATCCCATCGTCACGCATGAGCACTCGATCACTCGGATGGCTGTCGCGACAGAAGCCGAGGCCGAGAAGCAGCAAGGCGACAACCGCACCATGGGGCGCAAGCACACGGTGCCGTATGGGCTGTATGCGGCCCACGGTTTTGTGTCGGCTTTTTTAGGCAAGCAGACTGGTTTTGGAGAAGACGACTTGGCACTGCTTTGGCAGGCGTTGGAAAACATGTTTGAGCACGACCGCTCAGCGGCGCGTGGCGAAATGTCGACTCGCGGGCTTTATGTATTCAAGCACGATAGCGAACTGGGCAATGCACATGCACACGATCTGTTCAAACGTATCGCAGCCAAGAAACGTGTGGACGTGCCACGTGGTTTTGACGACTACGAAATCACGGTCAACGAAGAGGGTCTGCCTACGGGCGTGAAGCTCCTTCGTCTGGTTGGCTGACCGTCTGGGGGATTCAGTGGGCATCGAAGAACTCGACCCTCTCCCTCTATCGGCCCTTCAGCACTGGTGCTATTGCCCGCGCCAGTGCGGGTTGATCCATCTTGAGCAGGCGTTTGATGACAACGTTCATACGCTGAGAGGCAATGCGCTGCACGCGAAGGTCGATCAGCCTGGTGTTGAAACTGCTAAAGGCGTTCGGGTGGAGCGCGCCCTACCCATTTGGCATGACGGTCTGGGTTTGATCGGTAAGGCTGACGTGGTGGAGTACAGCGCCGGTGGCGCTCCCTATCCGGTTGAATATAAGCAAGGCAATCGGAACAAAGCCCCAGCCATTTCCGCATGTGATGACGTGCAGTTGGCTGCGCAGGCCATGTGTCTTGAAGCCATAAGTGGGCGTGCTGTTCCTGAAGGTGCGATCTACTACGCCAGCTCAAAGCGACGACGCGTGGTTTCGATAACAGCCGAGCTGCATCAGAAAGTGGCCGATATTGCACGTGCGGTACGCGGCATGCTGTCCCATGGGCAGCTCCCGCCGCCACTTGAAGGTGTCGACGCGGTGACCCATTGCCGAGGATGTTCGCTGTATGACCGCTGTCAGCCGGAGGCCACTGCTGCCAACTTGGCACGCTTGCGAGCGGTGTTGTTCACGCCCGATGGGGCGTGACGCGTGGGCCATATCAATTTACACATGTAATGCACCTACTCAATACGCTTTACGTCACTACGCCAGACAGCTATTTACGGCTTGACAACGACACCCTTCGGGTTGAAGTTGATCAAGAAACAAAACTGCGTGTTCCGCTGCATCACCTGCAAGCTGTGGTGTGTTTTGGCTATGTGGGTTTTTCTGCACCCCTCATGCACAGGTTGGCTGATGAAAACATCGCCTTGGTCATGTTGGATAACAACGGGCGATTCAAGGCGCGGCTGGAGGGCGCAACGGCTGGTAATGTGTTTCTACGGCAGGCACATCATGCTCGTGTGAATGACGTAGTGTTCGCGCTGACCGTGGCGCGTGCGTGTGTCGCGGGTAAGGTTAAAAATGCTCGGCAAGTATTGATGCGTGGCGCACGCGAAGCCAAGGCAGACGCTGAGGTGGCGCTGTTGACTCGTGGTGCGGATAACCTGGCAGCAACTTTGCGTGCCCTGCCAGGGGCCAGTGATTTGGATGTCTTGCGCGGTTTAGAAGGCGAGGCAGCTCGTCAGTATTTCAGCGCATTGAATTTGATCGTGAAGCCTGAGCAGCGACCATGGTGCCAGATGGATGGACGTAGTCGTCGCCCACCACGGGATCGGATGAACGCATTGCTTTCGTTCTTGTATGCGATGTGGATGAACGATTGCCGTAGCGCCATAGAGGCTGTAGGGCTCGATCCCCAACTTGGCTTTTTGCATGCCGTACGGCCAGGACGCGCCGCATTGGCCTTGGACCTCATGGAAGAGTTTCGCCCAGTTGCTGATCGGCTCGCGCTGACACTTGTGAATCGCGGGCAACTCAATGCCGATGGATTTGTTGTTCGAGAAGGCGGCGCGGTTTCACTTGAAGGTGACGCCCGCAAAGCCGTTGTCGTGGCATTTCAGGAGCGCAAGCGAGAAGAGATCAACCATCCTTTATTGGCGCAAGCAGTGCCACTGGGTTTGGTGCCGCTGGTCCAAGCGCGTTTGCTTGCGCGTGCGGTGCGAGAAGGTGGGTCAGCCGAATTGCTAGGCCAGGCAGATAAAAACTCTGGCTATGTCCCGTTTTTGCTCAAGTAGCAGGCGATCATGTTGGTGCTGGTTTGCTATGACGTGAATACTGAGGACAAGTCTGGTCGTCGACGCTTGCGACGTGTTGCGAAGGTCTGTGAGTCATCAGGCCAGCGGGTGCAGAAGTCGGTGTTCGAGTGCCAAGTTTCGTTGGCCGATTTTGAGGCGCTAGAGCGTAGGCTGCTTGCTGAAATCAACGCATCAGAAGACTGCCTGCGCCTGTACCGCATCCCTGATTCACGTGGCGCGGAGGTGCGTGAACACGGAGCCTTCAAGGCCGTGGACTTTGACGGTCCGCTGGTGTTGTAGTCACAAACACAACTGCTTTTGTGGGCTAGGATTGATGCCGCGAACCTGTAGTGAGTAGGTTTTGTCCTGGAGGTTCGCGCGCACTTCTAAGTGCTTGTCGCTAAAGCCAAAAATTCAAGTTCTTAATTTGAAGGTGAGCCCTCATGGCTGGTATCTCAACAGGTTCGCGCGAAGGCATGAATTTTTGTCGTGGTACAGGCGACTTGCGCGCGAAGGGGCATCGTCCGTCAGCAATGACGGACGTGGATTGAAACCAGGCAAACGAGGTTTGATTATGAGCATCGAACAGGCATCGTCCGTCAGCAATGACGGACGTGGATTGAAACCCGTAGGCGGGTTGACAAGTTCCCGTAAACGGGAAGGCATCGTCCGTCAGCAATGACGGACGTGGATTGAAACATCG
The DNA here is from genome assembly GCA_040389805.1 of Pseudomonadota bacterium. GTDB lineage: Bacteria > Pseudomonadota > Gammaproteobacteria > Burkholderiales > Burkholderiaceae_C > Aquabacterium. The sequence goes on along the minus strand of JAZJZP010000067.1, from coordinate 351 downwards.
CGGGGTCATGCCGCAACAACCCCAAACCCGGGGGCATCGTCCGTCAGCAATGACGGACGTGGATTGAAACACGTCCATGTGCAGCTTTATCCACACCGGCCGCTCGGGCATCGTCCGTCAGCAATGACGGACGTGGATTGAAACTCCCATACCCACTCGACGGTGCCGAAGGTGTCGCGGCATCGTCCGTCAGCAATGACGGACGTGGATTGAAACTCCTTGCGGGGCAGTTGCGCCCCTGGTTGCATGGGCATCGTCCGTCAGCAATGACGGACGTGGATTGAAACAATCCCTTGCCAGCGCGACGGCCCGCAGTGCGGGGGCATCGTCCGTCAGCAATGACGGACGTGG
>JAZJZP010000066.1:23640-25614 GCA_040389805.1 Pseudomonadota bacterium | reverse complement strand
GGTGCCGACGTTGACGTGCGGCTTGGTCCGTTCGAATTTACCTTTTGCCATTTTGCAAGCTCCAGCGATCTAGAAATGTGCTGAGGAAAAATAGGTGTGGTGCCCATGGGCAGGATCGAACTGCCGACCTCCCCCTTACCAAGGGGGTGCTCTACCACTGAGCCACATGGGCATCGACACGGGTCTGGGCGCTGCAACAGCAACACCCACACCAGTGCCGACCACGGCGACTTCTCTGTTTTGAGAAGACCGCGAGACTAACACGCGAACCATGACAGAACCGCGACTTGGAGCGGGAGACGGGGATCGAACCCGCATCATTAGCTTGGAAGGCTAAGGTTCTACCATTGAACTACTCCCGCCCGGGAGTGATTCTGATTTCGCAATTGGTTTGCCTTGGTGGAGGAGACAGGATTCGAACCTGTGTACGCATAAGCGGGCAGATTTACAGTCTGCTGCCTTTAACCACTCGGCCACCCCTCCAAGGCAAGCCTTAGACTTTAGCACAACTCGATTCCCGATTACAAGTGCGCCGCGGAAAATTTTCAGGGCAGGCGCCAGTCCAGCGTCACACCTTGCCCAGCCCAATACCGACTGGCCGCGCCAAAGTGCCCGCACCCTATGAAGGGTAGCGGACCACGGCTCGCCGACAAGGGGGAGGGGTGATTGCTGTGCAGCACCAGGTGTCCGCCCCCCCGGGCCTCGATCAAGGCCCGTTTGCGCTGCGCGTGCGCGCCCCAGAGCATGAAGACCTTGCGACTGGCGTCGGCAGCGACCGCCTCGATGAGGGCATCGGTCAAGGCCTCCCAGCCCCAAGCTGCGTGGCTGGCGGCGTGTTCTGCTTCGACAGTGAGCGTGGTGTTGAGCAAGAGCACGCCTTGCGCCGCCCAGGCCTGCAGGCAGCCATGGGCCGGTGGCGCGATGGCCAGATCGCGCTGAAGCTCTTTATAGATATTGCGCAGGCTGGGTGGCACTTTCACGCCCGGCAGCACGGAGAAGGCCAAGCCATGCGCCTGACCGGGGCCGTGGTAGGGGTCTTGCCCCAGGATCACCACCCGCACCTGGGTGCGCCGGGTCAGGCGCAAGGCCGCAAACACGTCACCAGGGTAGATCACCACCCCCGCCTGTCGGGCTTGTTCGACCCGGTCGATCAGCGCCGCCCCTGGTGCGCTCGCCGCAAAGGCATCGGTGATGCCGCGCCAGTCGTCGGGCACCGCCTCAAACTGCGCGGCCAGCGCTTGACTCAAGCGGTTGGCGGGCAAGGTTGGGGCCTGCCCTGCGAACAAATCCTCGGTCATTGACCAAACAGCTCGGCCAGCGCCACACCCGGATCCGGCGCCCGCATGAAGGCTTCGCCGACCAAAAAGGCGTGGACGCTGGCGTCGCGCATGCGCTGCACATCGGCGCGGTTCAGAATGCCGGACTCGGTCACCAGCAAGCGCCCTTCGGGCACCTGAGCCATCAGGCCCAGGGTGGTGTCCAGCGTGACCTCAAAACTGCGCAGATTGCGGTTGTTGATGCCGACCAGGGGCGTCTGCAGCTTCAGGGCTCGGTCCAGCTCGGCGCCGTCGTGAACCTCCACCAGCACCGCCATGCCCAGCGCGTGGGCGCAGGCCTCCAGCTCGGCCATCTGCGCATCGCTGAGGCAGGACGCGATCAGCAAGATGCAGTCGGCGCCCATGGCGGCCGCTTCAAAGACCTGGTAGTCGCTGACCATGAAGTCCTTGCGCAACACGGGCAAGGCGCAGGCGGCGCGGGCCTGCTGCAGGTAGCTGGCCTGTCCTTGAAAGAACTGGGCATCGGTCAGGACGCTCAGGCAGGCCGCGCCATGTTGCGCATAACTGGCCGCGATCTCGGCGGGCACGAAGTGTTCGCGCAGCACGCCCTTGCTTGGGCTGGCCTTTTTGACCTCGGCGATGACCCCGGCATGACCCGCCCGAATCTTGGCGATCAGGGCCGCGATGAAGTCGCGCA
>JAZJZP010000066.1:12633-23630 GCA_040389805.1 Pseudomonadota bacterium | reverse complement strand
GTCCACCTGGGCGCGGTGACGGTCCTCGGCTTGCGTGCGCAGCGCGGTCAAAGAAATGCGCTTGGACGCAGCCGCAATCTCTTCGTGTTTGACGGCGACGATTTGTTTGAGGATGTCTGACATGGAGGCCCCGTGATCGATATCAGCAGGATTATCCGCGTTTGTCGCTACACCGTGAAAGGCAACCGTTTTGTCGGACATGGGCCGCTGAGGAATGCGCTCGACGCGGCCGATAAGAGTGAATGCAACTATCTCAGGAAGAACCTCCGCTTTGACCAAAGCCGCCCTTCACCGCTGCTGGATCAGTCTGCTGACCCTCCTTTTATCGGGACTGCTGGCGGGGCCGGTGCGCGCGGATGTCGTGGTCCTGGATGACGCGTTCACCACCTTGTCCATGGGACGGCATGTGCGCGTGCTGGAGGACACGTCCGCCCAACTGGGCCTGACCGAGATCCTGAGCAAGCCCGCCCAGTCGCCCGAATGGAGTGACCGCCACCGCGACAACCTCAACTTTGCCTACAGCAACTCTGCGTTCTGGCTGCGCGGCGAATTGGTCAACCGCGCCAGCCATCGGAGCGAATGGCTGCTGAGCCTGCGCTACCCCTTGCTCGACTATGTCGACCTCTACGTGGTGTGGCCGGATGGGCGCGTTCAGCACCACGCCAGCGGTGATCGCCGCCCCTTTGCCAGCCGACCGGTGAAGGACCACAACTTTTACTTTCCGCTGACCTTGCGGCCAGGCGAGCAGGTGCAGGTGTTTGCGCGCGTCCAGAGCCAGGGCTCGCTGCAAGCCCCGCTTGAGATCAGCACGCGCCCCCATCACGAACAGCGGACCCAAACCGAACAACTGCTGCTGGGCCTTTACAGCGGCGCCTTGCTGGCCATGCTGCTGTACAACCTGTTGCTGTATGTGTCGCTGAGGGACCGCGCCTACCTCTACTACGTTGTCTACATCGTGCTATTCGGCATCGCACAGTCCACGCTCAGCGGCCTCGCCTACCAATACCTTTGGCCCAACGCGCCCCACTGGGGCAACCTGGCCACGCCCGTGTTCATGGGGCTGGCGGGTGGGTCTTTGGCCTTGTTCAGCCGCCAATTCCTTGACACCCGGCGGCATGCGCCCCACGTCGACGCCGTGATGCGTGGCTTGCAATGGGTGTTCGTGGCCATCGTGCCCGCCACCTTCGTGATGTCCTACGCTTGGACCGTCAAGATGGCCACCCTCTTGACCCTCGTGGCCCCGCTGCTGATGCTGATCTTCACGGCCACCTTGCTGCGACAGGGCGTGCGCCAGGCCTTTTACTTCCTGTGGGCGTTTGGCGGCCTGTTGCTGGGCTTCATGTTGAACTCACTCAACCGGTTTGGCCTCATGGAGAGCAGTCTGCTGACCGATTACGGCATGCAAATCGGCTCGTTGCTGGAGATCACCTTGCTGTCATTCGCCCTGGCCCATCGCCTGAAGCTGTCCCAACAAGCCAATATGCGCCTGCAGCGCGCGCATGCGGCGGAGCTGGAGGCCAGCGTCCTGGCACGCACCCGAGATCTGGACAAAGCCATGGCAGAACTGACCCGGGCCAATGCCCGCCTGCAGGATTTGTCGGTGCGGGACTCGCTGACAGGCCTGCACAACCGCCAGTTCCTGGTCGAGCGCTTACCCGAGATGTGGCGCTTCGCGCAACGCTGGCACCAGCCCCTGTCGGTGCTGATGATCGACATTGATCACTTCAAGCAGGTCAATGACCGCCATGGCCACGCGGCGGGCGACGAGGCCTTGCGGCAGGTGGCGGCGGTGCTGTCCGAGATCATTCGCCGCCCGGGTGACCATGCCGTGCGTTACGGGGGCGAGGAGTTCCTGGTGATCCTGCCGCAGACGGATCTGGCGGGGGCGGCCCACATGGCGGAGTCGATCCGACTGGGGGTTCAGTCACTGGACGTGCATTACGCAGACCAAGCCATTGTGCTGACGGTGAGCATTGGCGTGGCCTGCACCATCCCGGCCGCCCACAGCCAGCCAGAAACCTTGTTCAATGCCGCCGATGAGTTGCTCTATGAGGCCAAACACGGGGGGCGCAACCGCTGCGCCTTGCAGCCACAAGCCCTGGAGGCGCTCACGATGTCGCCAGGGTCTGTGTTGTCTGAATGAAGTGAAGCAGGGACTCACCGGCCCCGCCATTGGCCAGGACTTCACGCGCGCGGTGCACGCCGTCGGCCAGTGAGTCGACCACATTGGCCACGTAGAGCGCCGCCCCGGCGTTGAGCAGCACGATGTCGCGGGCGGGGCCCGGTTCGTTGTCCATCACGCGGCGCATGATGGCGACCGAGGCGTCGCGGCTGTGCGCCTTCAGCGCCGAGCCGTCGTGCTCGGCCAGACCGAACTGCGCCGGGTTGATGGTGTATTCGCGCACCTCGCCGTCCTTGAGTTCGGACACCCAGGTGTCGCCGGCCAGGGTGATCTCGTCCAGGCCATCGCAGCCATGCACCACCATCACATGCTGCGAGCCCAGGCGTTGCAGCACCCGCGCCTGCAAGCCCACCAGATCGCGGTGGAACACCCCCATCAACTGATGGGGGGCCCCGGCCGGATTGGTCAAGGGGCCCAGGATGTTGAAGAGGGTGCGCACCCCCAGCTCTTTGCGCACGGGCGCGGCATGCTTCATGGCCCCATGGTGGTTGGGGGCGAACATGAAGCCCACCCCCGTGCTGGCCAGGCATTGCGCCACCTGCTCGGGCCTCAGGTTGATGTGGGCGCCGAGGGTTTCGAGCACATCGGCACTGCCGGTGCTGGACGAGACGCTGCGCCCACCATGCTTGGCCACGCGCGCGCCGCCCGCCGCGGCCACGAACATGGCCGTCGTCGAGATGTTGAAGGTGTGTGCGCCATCGCCGCCGGTGCCACACAGGTCGACCAGGTGGGTGGTGTCGGCCACGGCCACGGGCGTGCAGAACTCGCGCATGACCTGCGCGGCAGCGGCGACTTCGCCGACGGTTTCTTTCTTGACGCGCAGGCCGGTGATGAAGGCGGCCATGACCACGGGCGACATCTCGCCGCGCATGATGCGGCGCATCAGGCCGAGCATTTCGTCGTGGAAGATTTCGCGGTGCTCGATGACGCGTTGCAGGGCTTGCGTGTCGGTGATCATGGTCATGCGCGGTCTCTTCTCTTACATCTCAAGGAAGTTTTTGAGCATGGCGTGACCATGTTCGGTCAGGATGGACTCGGGGTGGAACTGCACCCCCTCCAGCGGCGCAAAGCGCGGATCGGTTTGCTGGCCTTTGTGGCGCACGCCCATGATCTCGCCGTCGGGCGTGGTCGAGGTGATCTCCAGGCAGTCGGGCAGGGTGGCGCGCTCAATGGCCAGGGAGTGGTAGCGGGTCACCGTGAAGTGCTCGGGCAGGCCTTGGTAGACGCCCTTGCGGTCGGTGGTGATGACGCTGGTCTTGCCGTGCATCTGGGTTTTGGCGCGGATCACATGCCCGCCCAGGGCGGCGCCGATGCTTTGGTGTCCCAGGCACACGCCCAGGATGGGCAGCTGGCCGGTGAAGCGCTGCAGCGCCGGCACGCACACGCCCGCCTCCGCAGGCGAGCAGGGGCCGGGCGAGAGCACCAGGCGATCGGCCTTGAGGGCGGCGATTTCGTCCAGGGTGATTTCGTCGTTGCGCACCACGCGAACCTCTTCGCCCAGCTCGGCAAAGTACTGCACGAGGTTGAAGGTAAAACTGTCGTAGTTGTCGATCATCAGCAGCATGTCATCCCCCGTTCACAAACCTTGTTCGACCAGCTCGGCTGCGTACAGCAGGGCCCGGGCTTTCGCTTCGGTTTCTCTCCATTCCAGCTCAGGCACCGAGTCGGCCACGATGCCGGCCGCAGCCTGGGCGTAGAGCACCTGGTCTTTGATGATGCCAGTGCGGATGGCAATGGCCACGTCCATGTCGCCGCCAAAGCTGAGGTATCCCACGGCGCCGCCGTAGATGCCGCGCTGCACGGGCTCCAGCTCGTCGATGATTTCCATGGCGCGGATCTTGGGCGCGCCCGAGAGGGTGCCGGCCGGGAAGGTGGCCTTGAGCACGTCCAGTGCGGTCATGCCCTCTTTGAGGAGGCCCTCGACATTGCTGACGATGTGCATGACGTGCGAATAGCGCTCGACCACGAAGGCGTCGGTGACCTTGACGGTGCCCGTCTGGGCGATGCGGCCGATGTCGTTGCGGGCCAGGTCGATCAGCATGACGTGTTCGGCGCGCTCTTTGGGGTCGGCGAGCAGTTCGACCTCCAGGGCCTTGTCCAGCTCCGGCGTCGAGCCCCGCGGGCGGGTGCCGGCCAAGGGGCGGATGGTGATGGTCTGCCCCGCCGGGCCGTGCTCCTGGCGCACCAGGATTTCAGGGGAGGCCCCGACGACTTGGAAGTCGCCCATGTCGTAGTAATACATGTAGGGGCTGGGGTTGATGCAGCGCAGCGCCCGGTACAGGCTGAGCGGGTGGGCGGTGAACGTCTTCTTGAGGCGCTGACCGATCTGCACCTGCATCATGTCGCCGGCGGCGATGTACTCCTTGGACTTGAGCACGGCCGCGAGGTAGTCCTCTTTGGCGAACTCGCGCTCGACCGGCTGCGGCTCGGTGGGCGAGACGGAGGGCGCGGCCACCGTCTCATTCAACTGGGCCTTGAGCTGGCTCAGGCGTTCGCTGGCGCGGGCATAGGCCTCGGGCTGGGCGGGGTCGGCGTAGACGATCAGGTAGAGCCGGTCCGACAGGTTGTCGATCACGGCCAGCTCTTCACATTGGAGCAGCAGGATGTCGGGCGTGCCGATGCCGCCGGTTTTGTGCACATGGGCCAGGCGCGGCTCGATGTGGCGCACAGTGTCGTAGCCAAAATAGCCGGCCAGGCCGCCGCAAAGGCGGGGCAGGCCCCTGGGCACCGCGGCCTTGAAGCGCGCCTGGTAGTCGGCGATGAAATCGAGCGGGTTGCCCTCGAAGGTTTCCACGACGACCCCGTCGGTCACAACCTCGACGTGGCGACCTGTGGCGCGCACCAGCGTGCGGGCAGGCAGACCGACAAAGGAATAGCGACCAAAGCGCTCGCCCCCGACCACGGACTCCAGCAAGAAGCTGTGCGGCAGGCTGCGGGTGAGCTTGAGGTAGAGCGACAGGGGGGTGTCGAGGTCGGCCAGGGCTTGGGCGACCAGGGGGATGCGGTTGTGGCCTTGAGCGGCCAATTCGCTGAATTCGGCTTCGGTGATCATGGTGAGGGCCTCCAAGCCCGGCGACACTCACAGCCCATAGGCCGAGGTCAATGTCTGGTCAGATCTGAAAAATGCAGAGGAACCCTCTGAAGCCGCTGAGGATCACCACCTATGATGCGCGATCCGGGGCAGTGTTCACGCGGCTGACTGAACGGTCAGGTTCGAGCGACGCCAGGGCCAAGCCCCCCGGTCGTGTGAACCTCTTGTCAGTTTGCGCGATATAAACATCAGATGAGTTTAGCAGGGGCCGACTGGCGCTTTGCGCGGCAAGACAGACGGACGGAAGATCACCATGTTGTATGAGCAGTATTCGAAAAAGGCCCTTGCGGGCTTGGCGGCCCTGGGTCTGAGCCTGGCGCTCAGCCTGCCCGGTCAGGTGCAGGCGCAGGGGGCCGATCTGGCCGGGGTCAGTTACCCCACCACGATCAACGTGGAAGGGGTGCCGCTGGTGCTCAATGGCAGCGGCATCAGCTACCGCGCCGTGGCCAAGGTTTACACCGTGGGCCTGTACGTCCCCAAGAAGACCGACAAAGCCCCGCAGATCCTGGCGCAAACCGGCCCCAAGCAACTGCGCTTTGTGATGCTGCAAGGCATGCGCATTGACGAACTGGGGCGGCTGATCACCTCAGGCATCGAGAACAACAGCAGCCGCGACGAGTTCTACCGGATGATCCCGGCGATTCGGGTGATGGGCGAGCAGTTTGCCCACATCAAACGCATGGCCCCCGGCGACACTTTTTCGATCGAATGGGTGCCCAAACGGGGTTCGGTGTTTGTGGTCAACGGTCAACCGGTGGGCCTGCCCATTGAAGATCCGGGCTTTTTTGTCGCGGTCTTGCGCGTCTGGCTCGGCAATAAGCCCAACTCACCGGGCCTGAAAGACGCGCTGCTGGATTACCACGCGCCTTCGGTGCTCAACGCGCTGGATTGACCCCCACGCGCGCCGCCCAGTCCAGCGCATCCAGGCGCGCGATGTGGGCGCTGGCGGGCACCTGCTCAATGGGCTCGCCGTGGTTGTAGCCATAGGTGACCAGCACGACAGGACAACCCGCTGCCCGCGCCGCTTGGGCGTCGTTGCTGGAGTCGCCCACCATGACGGTGCGCGCAGGCAGCGTGCCCAGCGCCTCACAGGTTTTGAGCAGAGGCAAGGGGTCGGGCTTTTTGCGCGCGAAGGCATCGCCGCCAAACACCTGTTTGAAATGATGCCGCAGGCCCTTGTTGGACAGGAGCTGCTCGGCAAAGGCCGTGGGCTTGTTGGTCAGGCAGGCCAGCGGCAGGCCCAGGCTTTGTAGTTGTTGCAGCCCTTCGACCGCGCCGGGGTACACCTGTGAATGCTGCCCATTGAGGCGGGTGTAGTGGCCCTGGTAATGCTGCCAGGCCAAGGGCACCTGCTGCGCCACCTCGGCATCGTCGTCCAGCACGCCCCAGGCATGGGCCAGGGTGCGGCGCAACAGATCCTCGGTGCCCGTGCCCACGGTGTGCTCGACAAAGGCGCGGTCGACCCGGGCGATTTCAACGGCGTGGCAGCCCAGGTCGGACAAGGCGTGGTGCAGCACCACGACGAAGTCACCCAGGGTGTCGACCAGGGTGCCGTCGAGGTCGATGATGGCGGCTTGTAGGTTCATGGAGGTCAAGTGTGCGACGTCATTTTGACGTTTTTGACGCGGATGCCGTATTCTCGTTGCCAACCAATCCTCAAAGCCGCCCCATTTGAACGCCGCCACCAACGAATCCGTCACCTTGGCCGAGGCCGATGCGCCCTACCTGGTCGGTGATCTGGCGATCTGGCTGGTGATCCTTGCCGAGCTGCTGACCTTTGGCATTTTGTTCTTGTCGTATGCCGTCACGCGTGCGCGCCACCTCGCTTTGTTCAACGACTCGCAGCGCACCCTGGACCTGCATGCCGGCGTGATCAACACCTTGCTGTTGATCTCCGGCAGTTGGTGCGTGGCCCGTGCCGTTCAGGCGGTACGCCTTGACGATTCCGTGCGGGGCACGCGCTGGTTGATGGGCTCGCTGGTGTGTGGCGCGGGCTTTCTGGCGCTCAAGCTGACCGAGTACGCGGCCAAGTTCCATGCGGGCATCGACCTGTCGACGAACGACTTCTACATGCTTTATTTTATGCTGACGGGGTTTCACTTCATGCACGTGGTCGTCGGCATGGTTCTGCTGAGCATTTTGCTGGTCAAGACCGCGCAGGGTGCCTACGGTCGGCACGATTGCCATGCGCTGGAAACGGGCGCCGCCTTCTGGCACATGGTCGATCTGTTGTGGATCATCCTGTTCCCCCTCGTCTACGTGATGCGCTGAGACACCCCCATGCTGAACAACACGATCAACCGCATCTGGCTGGCCCTGCTGGCCGCCACCCTGGTGACCTTCTGGCTGGGCGAGAGCGGCTTGTCGGGCAGCGCGGGCGTCACACCTATCCTGGTGATGTTTGGCCTGGCCTATGGCAAAGGGCTGCTGGTGATCCTGGACTTCATGGAGCTGCGCCACGCCCCGGCCCTGTGGCGGCGCCTGATGGTGGGCTGGCTCACGCTGGTCACCCTCGCCATCGTGCTGACCTACCTGGTCGGCGCCGGCGTGTTTGACGCAAAAACCAGTTGAGGTGAGGTGCCTGGGCAAAGCCCGCTTGCGCAAACGTGGCCAGCACGGTCTGGACGGCCTCTGGCGGCGAACTCACCAGCAGGCGGGCGCACTGGCAGGCCACGTCACCGACTTGCCATAGGCGGCCCATTCTTTGTCATGGGAATGATTTTGATCGGTCTGTCATTCCTATGTCAAAGAATGACAGCGCATGTGCCGCTCAAACGAATGATCTGATATTCAGATATTTGACGTTTATGACATATGCAGATAAAGTGCATTTATTCGCATATCGAATGAAACCTTCATGCCACCTCTTCACCTGCCCTTGATGACTGCCTCTCAATTGGGGCTGCAGTTGTTGTCTGCTCGCAAGGCGCGCAAGATGTCGCAGGCTTTGTTGGCAAGTCGTGTGGGCATCAGCCAGTCGCGCGTGTCGCACCTTGAGCAGCATCCCCATGAGCTGAGCGTGGCGCAGTTGATGAGCTGGTGTTCCGCGCTGGGTTTGGAGCTGGCCATTGGTTTGCGCCCCGAGCGGGTCGAATCTCCCAGCAAAGAGGGGTGGTGACATGGGCCGCAAGTCTCACAGCCAGAGCCTGTCCATCTGGTCCAACGGCATCAGGGTGGGGGTGTGGACCATCCCCGCACGAGGCGACATGGCGCTGCAGTACGACGCCGACTGGGTCCGCTCTGAGGTCCCATGAATCTGGACAACCGGCCCCTGACGGGCGACCGAGTCCTCCACTATTTCGACAACCTCCTGCCCGACAGTGATGCCATCCGCAAACGGGTGGCCGAGCGCTTCAAGACCGGCTCGACCGATGCCTTTGATCTGTTGAAAGCCATTGGCCGCGATTGCGTCGGGGCGGTGCAACTGCTCGATGAAAACCAGGTGCCCGGGGATGTGACCCGGGTGGAAGGCACGCCGCTGTCAGAAGAGGACATCGAGCGCCATCTTCTGGAGACCGTGGCCCCAGACCGGTTTGCTGCCTCGCGAGACCCCGATGCCGATTTTCGAATCTCGCTGGCTGGCGCCCAGGAAAAGACCGCCCTTCTGTGGTGGAACGGCCAATGGCAACGGCCTCATGGCAGCACGCCAACCACCCACATCCTGAAGATGCCCATGGGGTTGGTGGGAGGTCGCGGGGCTGACTTCAGCACCTCGGTCGACAACGAGTGGCTGTGTCTGCGTGTGCTCAAGGCCTATGGGCTGAGTGTGGCAGAGGCGAACATCGCCACGTTTGGCTCGCAACGGGTTCTGGTGGTCGAGCGCTTCGACCGTCGGCGCACCCAGGGCGGCCAACAACTACTGCGGCTCCCCCAGGAAGACTTTTGTCAGGTCGAGGGTGTCTCGCCCCTGACCAAGTACGAAAGCGATGGCGGGCCGGGGTTGAGGGCCCTGTTCGACACGCTCAAGCAATCCACACACGCGAAAGAAGACGCGCGCACCTTGATGGCCTCGCAGGTGCTGTTCTGGATGCTGCGCGCACCCGATGGTCACGCCAAGAACTTCAGCATCCAGATCCAGGCAGGGGGACGGTTCCAGCTGACACGGCTGTACGACGTGATGTCGGCCTACCCGGTACTTGGCACGGGCCCGAACCAATGGTCGCCCTTTGAACTCAAGCTGGCCATGGCGCTGCTTGGCAAGCGCAAGCATTACCTGATGCGCGACATTCAGCGCCGACACTTCAACAGCACCGCGCAAAAGGTGGGGTACTGCGACAGCGCAGAACCCATCATCCAGGACATCCTGGCACGCACGCCAGCGGCGATTGCCGAAGTCCGCGAGAGCATGCCTGCAGGCTTGTCCGCTCAAGTGGCGGATGCCGTGCTCAGCGGATTGCAACGGGCCGCACAGACATTGGAGACAATGTCCGCAACCTAGGACAAAGAGCGTCCACCAACTCCCCAGGTCTGATCCTTGCGTCCCCCTGACCCAGGCACCAGTTCGGCGCACGGCTCACCCAGGAGGCACCCATGCTCAGCAAACCCGCCTTGTCCCTTGACGACGCCCTGGAGCGGCTGCGCCAGCGCCTGCATGGCGGTGCTTATGCAAACGCCAGTTGCGGTTTGGCGCCTGCAGGCGTGCTCAAGTGGCCGACCACCGCAGCCTGTGCAAAACCTGCCTGGGCAAACGTGGCCAGCACAGTCTGGACGACCTCGGGCGCGCAACTCACCAGCAGGCCCCCGCTGGTTTGCGGATCAGACGCCAGGGCATGCATCCAGGCTGGCGCACGGGCCGGCCACGTCACCGACTCGCCATAGGCGGCCCAGTTGCGCGCCGAGGCACCCGTGACGATGCCCTCGCGGGCAAAGGCGGCGGCCTCGTCGATCAAGGGCAGGTTGGAGAGCGTGACCTGCGCATCCAGGCCCGAGCCACGGCAGACCTCCAGCAGGTGTCCGGCCAGACCAAAACCCGTCACGTCGGTCATGGCATGCACCCCCGGCAAGCCGCCCAGCGTGATGCCCACGCGGTTGAGCTGGGTGGTGTGGCGCAGCATCTGCGCATAGCCTGCTTCGGTCAGCAGGCCTTTTTTCAGGGCCGCCGAGAGGATGCCCACGCCCAGCGGCTTGCCGAGCACCAACACGTCGCCCGGCCGTCCATCGGCATTGCGGCGCACCCGGTCGGGGTGGACCAGACCGAGCGCCACCAGACCGTAGATGGGCTCCAGCAAGTCGATGGAATGACCGCCCGCGATCGGGATGCCCGCCTCGCGGCACACCTCGGCGCCACCGGCCAGGATCTGGCCGATCACATCGGCCGGCAGCTTGGCAATGGGCATGCCCACCAGGGCCAGGGCCAGGATGGGGGTGCCGCCCATGGCGTAGATGTCGGACAAGGCATTGGTGGCGGCGATGCGCCCGAAGTCACGCGGGTCGTCCACGATGGGCGTGAAAAAGTCGGTGGTCGCCACCAGCGCCTGCGTGTCATTGAGGCGGTAGACCGCCGCATCGTCGCTGGTCTCCAGGCCCACCATCAGCTCCGGCGGCACGAGGCCCGCAGGCGCGCGTGACAGAATCTCGGCCAGGAGGCCCGGGGCGATCTTGCAACCGCAGCCGCCGCCGTGTGAAAACTGGGTAAGGGCAATGGAAGTCATGGGTCATCAGAAGTTCAGAGCGATTGTGCCAGCCAGGGCGCCCCAATGAGTGCCCGTGGGCCGGTCCCCGTCG
>JAZJZP010000066.1:6379-12623 GCA_040389805.1 Pseudomonadota bacterium | reverse complement strand
TGATGCCCGCTCGCCCGCCGAGTTCGCGCTGGACCACATCCCCGGCGCCATCAACTGCCCCGTGCTGGACGACGAGGAGCGCCGCATCGTGGGCACGCTGTACAAGCAGCAGGGTGCCTTCGAAGCCCGCCGCGTCGGGGCCGCCATGGTGGCCGCCAACCTGGCGCGTCACATTGAAACGCGCTTCAACGACAAGCCGCACAACTGGAAGCCACTGATTTATTGCTGGCGCGGCGGCCTGCGCAGTGGCTCGATGGTGACCTGGTTGCGGCTGGTGGGCTGGGATGCGCAGCAGCTGGCCGGGGGCTACAAAAGCTGGCGACAGCATGTGATCGCCACGCTGGAACAACGCTGTCCCCAGCTGCAATTGCGGGTGGTGTGCGGCGCCACGGGCAGCGCCAAGACCCGGGTGCTGCATGCCCTGGCCGCCCAGGGTGCCCAGGTACTGGACCTGGAGGGCTTGGCCTGTCACAAGGGCTCGCTGCTGGGCGCCATGCCCGGACTGGATCAACCCTCACAGAAGGCGTTTGAGACCGGCATGGCCGCGGTGATTGAAGGGTTCGATCTGAGCCAAGCCGTGTTCGTGGAGGCCGAGAGCCGCAAGATCGGGCGCCTGTCGCTGCCGACGGTCTTGATCGAGCGCATGCGGGCCAGCCGCTGCTTTGAGGTCGTGGCCCCCTTTGAGGCCCGGCTGGCGTTTTTGTTGCGGGACTATGCCTACCTGGGCGATGACGGCGCCGCCCTGGCGCTGCGGTTTGAGGCGCTGCGTGCCCTGCATGGCCACGAGACGGTGAACCGCTGGCAAGACTGGGCCCGCGCATCGGACCTGTCGCCCTTGTTTGCCGAGTTGACGCGGCTGCATTACGACCCGGCCTACGCGCGCTCGCAGGCGGTGAACTTTCACCAATGGAGCGAGCGCACGCCACTGCCCAGTGCGGCCCTGGATGACGCATCGGTGCGGCAGTTGGCGCTGGCCTTGCTGGCGCTGCCATGAACGCCCCCGAGGTACACCTGCGGGGCGTCAGCCGGCATTGGGCCGGGCAAGCGGTCCTCAAGGACATCACCCTGCGGGTGAGCGCCGGCGAGCGCGTGGCCCTGATCGGCCCCAGTGGGGCGGGCAAGTCCACCCTGATCCGCCTGATCGCCGGGGCCTTGCGCCCGACCGCCGGCGTGATCGAGGTGGATGGCCGCGCGATGGCGGATTTCAGCTGGCGCGAGTTGCAGCGGCATCGCTCGATGTGCCGCATCGTTGAGCAGCAAAACCTGCTGGTGCCGCAATCGAACGTGCACCGCAATGTGCTGTCGGGGCTGCTGTCGACCTGGCCCTGGCACCAGGTGCTGCGGGCCGCGCTGATGCCCGTGGACGTGGCACGGGTCACCGCGCTGCTGCAAGAACTGGGCATGGCCGCATACCAGTGGGACACGGCCGGCGAGCTCAGCGGCGGGCAGATGCAGCGCGTGGCGATTGCCCGCGCGCTGATTGCCAACCCGTCGATCCTGCTGGCCGATGAGCCCACGGCCTCGCTCGACCCCAACACCGCCAAGGCCGTCACCCAGCTGATCATCGAGCAGGCGCAAGCGCGCCAGATGTCGCTGGTGTTTTGCACCCATTGGTTTGACATCGCCCGACGCGACTGCACACGCGTCATCGGCCTGCGAGCCGGTGAGGTACTGTTCGATTGCGCCCCCGATCAAGCCACCGATGCGCTGTTGGCGCAACTGTATGCCGGCAGTGACGAGCGCCTCTGAACGCCACGCGCAACGCGCGCGGCAGGCACGCCTGGCCAGCTGGCGCCAATACGCCCTGTGGCTGGCCATCGGCCTGTCGGGCTGGTGGTGCCTGGCCCTGACGGGCGCACAGCCGAGCAAGCTGTTTGACCGCGAGGGCTGGCACAACGCCAGCGACATCCTGAGTGGCTTTGCGCACCCGGATCTGTCGCGCGAGTTTCTGAGCCGGGTGCTGACCCTGTCGATCGAGAGCCTGCTGATCGGCATCCTGGGAACGGTGTTCGCCGTGGTCCTGGGCACCGCGCTGGCCTTCTTCGCCATCCGCGTGCCGGACCTGCCGGATCCCCCCCGGCGCGTGCCGGTTTGGGTGCGCACCAGCCTGGCGCTGACGCGCTGGTTGGCGCGCTTCGTGTTGGGGGTGTTTCGCTCCATCCCCGAGATCGTCTGGGCCTACATCCTGGTGCGCGTGATCGGCCTGGGGCCGGGTGCGGCCGTGCTGGCCATCGGGCTCACGGTGGGCGGCAACATCGGCAAGCTGTACGCCGAGCTGGCCGAGGCCATCGACCCGCGTGCCATCCAGGCCTTGCGCGCCACCGGGGCCTCGCGCTGGGGGGTCTTTGTGTTCGCGGTCTTGCCGCAGGTGAGCCGCCAATGGACGGGCTATGCCCTGTTTTGCCTGGAATGCAACATCCGCATCGGGACGATCCTGGGCGTGGTGGGCGCGGGGGGCCTGGGCAGCGAAATCGCCCTCAGCATCCGCTACTTCGAGTACGACAAGCTGGCCACGGCCTTGCTGGCGGTGCTGGCCTTTGTGGGCGTGCTGGAGGTGGTGAGCGCCCAGTTGCGTCAACGGCGTTTGGGCTGGACGCTGGCCTTTGCGGCCATCGGCACGGCGCTGGCGCTGCACCAGCTCGACATCCCCTGGGCGGATCTGTGGACCAGCCAGGCCCCGCCGCTCTTCACCTTTGACAAGCTCGCCCTGGATGGGCCCTTCATCCAGACCGTTTGCGCCCAGATCGGCGAGACCTTGATGATGGCCTGGGTCGCCACCCTGGTCTCCGGGGGGCTGGCGTTCTGGCTGGCGCCGATGGCGACGTCGCACCTGATGACGGGCAGCTACCTGCCCGATCCTCCGCGCGCCAGCGGCATGGCGGCGCTGTGGCGCCCTGCCCTGAAATGGGCCAGCCGCGCCGTGCTGCAAGCCACCCGCGTGATGCCCGAGTTAACGCTGGCGCTGGTGTTTGTGGTGTGGGTGGGCGGTGGCCCGCTGGCGGGCATCCTGGCCATTGCGGTGCACAACATCGGCGTGATGGGGCGCCTGTACACCGAGGTGCTGGAAGAGGTCGAACCCGGCCCGCCAGCGGCCTTGCAAGCGCAAGGCGCCGGCAGCCTGGCCACCTTCCTCTTTGGGGTGCTGCCGCAGATCAAGGCGCGCCTGGCGGCCTTCACCCTGTACCGCTTTGAGGTCAATGTGCGCGCCACCGCGATGGTGGGCTTTGTCGGCGCGGGCGGCATCGGCGATGCGCTGAACACCGCCATCAGCCTGTTTCACATGCGGGATCTGACGCTGCTGCTCTTGACCATGCTCCTGCTCGTCTCGGTGGTGGACGCCGTGGGCGACCGGATCCGGGCGCGCATACTGGCCGCGCCCTTTCTCAAATCGGCTAAAACACTGAACCTCAAGGACATCACGACATGAACATGATCCACCGCCTAGCCCGACGTTGCACCCTCGCCTCCCTGTTGGCACTGGCCGCCACCGCGGTGCACGCCCAAGACATCATCCGCGTCTCCGGCATCCCGGACGAGAACCCCACCGAGTTGGCCCGCAAGTACCAGCCGCTGGTGGACCACCTGCAAAAGCACCTGGGCGTCAAAGTGGTCTACGTGCCCGTGATCGACTACGGTGCGGCGGTGTCGGCGCTGGGCGCGGGCAAGATCGACTTTGCCTGGCTGGGCGGCTTCACCTTTGTGCAAGCCAAGGTGATGTCCGGCGCGCAACCCGTCGTGATGCGCGACATCGACCGCGAGTTCCACAGCGTGTTCATCGCCAACACCGCGGCGGGCATCAACAAGCCCGAAGACCTGCGCGGCAAGAGCTTCACCTTCGGCTCCAAAAGCTCCACCTCAGGGCACCTGTTCCCCCGGTATTTTTTGAGCACCCAATTCCACATTGATGCAGACAAGGACTTTGCCGGCGCCCCGCTCTACAGCGGCGCGCACGATGCCACGGTCAAGATGGTGGAGTCGGGCAAGGTGCAATCGGGTGCCTTGAACATCGAGGTCTGGAACCGCCTGGTGGCCGGCGACAAGTTTGACAAGACCAAGGTCAAAGCCATCTGGACCACGCCCCCCTTTGTGGACTATGTGTGGACCGCCCGCAAGGACTTGCCCGCCGCCACGGTGCAAAAATTCGCCAATGCCTTCTTGACGCTGGACGCCAGCAAGCCTGAAGACAAAGCGGTGCTGGACCTGCAAGGCGCCAAAAAGTTCGTGCCCGCCAAGATCGAAGACTTTGCCGTGATCGAGCAAGTGGGCCGCGCCACCGGGCTGCTGAAATAAGCCAGCACCCGCCATGATGAAAATCACCACCCTGACCCTGATCGCCTGCAGTGCCTTGCTGGTGGGCTGCGCCCATCAGGCCACGCCCAGCGCCTCGGTCAAACCGGCGATCCCGGATTACGACCAGGGCCTGCAAGCGGAAGCGCGCGGTGATTTTGCGGCGGCCCGCGAGGCGTTCTGGCGCGCGTGGACCAAGGCCCGTGAGGGCGGCGCCACGCCTGCCTATAAATCGGCGGTGCTCTACAACTGGGGGCGCATGGCGGGCTACACCTGCAACTGGACACAAGGCGAGCGCTTGCTGCAAGAATCGCTGGACATGGAAACCCCCTTGTCGGGCCCCAACAGCGGCGCCCTCAGCAAGCGCTTGTTCGAGCTGGCCCGGCTGCACTTTGACCAGGGCCACTTTGCCCTGGCGGCGGGGTTTTACGAGCGGGCCGTGGCCATGGCCGAGCGTTTGGGGGTCGGACAAAGCGACCCCATCGGGCTGGCCAATGCCCAGGACGACCTGGCCCAGTCCCTGCAAAAATCGGGGCAGGCGGACAAAGCCACCGCCGCCCGGGCGCGCGCCACCGCCTTGCGCACGCAGCACCCGGGCCAAAGGGCTCGCTTCGTGCCACGTCACTACCCCAAATCATGTCCCCGTTGAATGCCGTCCTGGGGCGAACACTGGCCCTGCTGATGTGCCTGCTGCCCGCCATCGCCCACTCGGGATCGGCCCCCTTGCCGGCGGCGGCCGACACCCTGGCGCAACGCGTCGCCGCCTGCACGGTCTGCCATGGCCAGGAAGGGCGCGCCACCAACCAGGGCTACTTCCCGCGCATTGCGGGCAAGCCGGCGGGCTACCTGTACAACCAGTTGATCAACTTCAGGGAGGGGCGGCGTGACTACCCCTTGATGAGCTACCTGGTCGAGCACCTGTCCGACGCCTACCTGTGGGAGATCGCGCAGTACTTCGCCGCCCAGGACCTGCCGTACCCGGCACCAGCGCCAACCACCGGCAGCCCAGCCATGATGGCGCGCGGTGAAGCCTTGGTGCGCCACGGCAATGCGGCGACCAAGATCCCGGCGTGCGTGCAATGCCATGGCTCGGCGCTGACCGGCATGCAACCAGCCACGCCGGGGCTGCTGGGCTTGTCACGCGACTACCTCAATGGCCAGCTGGGGTCGTGGCGCACCCAGCACCGACGCGCCACCGTACCGGACTGCATGGCCAAGATCACGGGCGCGCTCGCGCTGGAAGACATCAGTGCCGTGTCCACCTGGCTGTCGGCGCAAGTGGTGCCGCAGCCCGCCCACCCCGCTGCGGCGCCGACCACGCCCTGGCCCTTGCCTTGTGGCAGCGCGCTGAAATGAGCACGGCCACGCTCCTCAAACGCCTGGGGGTGTGCTTGGCGCTGGTGGCCCTGGGGGTGGGCACGGTGTGGCGCCTCAACCTGCGCGACGAGGTCGACCCCGAGACCGAGACCGCCTCCTCCGCACCAGCCACACCGGCGCAGGTGAGCCGCGGCGCCTACCTGACACGCGCCGGCAACTGCGCCGCCTGCCACACCGCGCGCGGCGGGGCGCTCTATGCCGGGGGGCGCGGTATCGAAACCCCGTTCGGCACGGTCTACACCTCCAACTTGACACCGGACCAGGCGAGCGGCCTGGGCACGTGGTCGTCCGCCCATTTCTGGCGGGCCATGCACCACGGACGCTCCAAAGACGGGCGCCTGCTGTACCCCGCATTTCCGTATCCCAACTACACCCAGGTGACGCGTGAGGATGCCGATGCGATCTGGGCCTACCTGCGCAGCCTGCCAGCCGTGTCGCAGTCCAATCGCGCCCACGATCTGCGCTTTCCGTTCAACAGCGCCTGGGCCTTGGCGACGTGGCGCGCGCTGTTCTTTAAGCCGGGGGTGTACGTGCCGGAGGCCTCGCAGTCGCCGGACTGGAACCGAGGGGCCTACCTGGT
>JAZJZP010000066.1:4987-6369 GCA_040389805.1 Pseudomonadota bacterium | reverse complement strand
TGCAATGCCTGCCATGCCAGCCGCAATCTGTTGGGCGCCACCAGCGAAACGCGGGAACTCAGCGGGGGACTGATCCCCGTGCAAAACTGGTATGCGCCCTCCTTGAGCGACCCGCACGAAGCCGGCGTGGCCGACTGGCCGCTCGAACAGGTCGTGGCACTGCTTCAGACAGGCACCTCACCCCGTGCCTCGGTGATGGGACCGATGGCCGAAGTGGTGTTCAGCAGCACCCAGCACCTGAACCACGATGATTTGAGCGCCATGGCCACCTTCTTGCGGGCCTTGCCAGCGCCCCCCGCCACCGTGGCGCCCCTCGTGGTGGAGTCCGCCTCGCCTGCCCGGATGAAGCAAGGCAGCGAGCTCTACGACCAGCATTGCGCTCAATGCCATGGCGCCGCAGGGCAGGGCAGCCCGGGCCTCTACCCGGCCTTGGCCGGCAACCGGGCCGTGACCATGGCCTCTGCGGCCAACCTGGTGCGGGTCGTGCTCAGCGGGGGGTTCCTGCCCTCGACCCAGGGCAACCCCAGGCCGTTTGGCATGCCGCCGTTCACCCAAACGCTCAACGAGGCCGAGATCGCGGCGGTGCTGACCTTCATCCGAGGCTCATGGGGCAACCAGGCGGCCCCGATCTCGGCGGTCGACGTGTTGCACCACCGATGAACCGCCGACAAGTTTACGGTTGGGGCGCGCTGTAAGAGGCGCGGCGGGCCGCTTCAAGGGCCTCTTCCAACTTGGCCTGAGTGCGCTGCTCGGGAGGCAAGGTTTGCCACTCGGCAAAGGCCACGGCCTGGGCACGCTTGAATTCCGTGACGCGTTGCTTTTCAAGCATCATGTGCTCGTCAAACTCTGCCGGCTGGGGCGCGACCGCATTGAGCTTGCCTTGCCATTCCTGCAGGCGCTGCTCACGCTTGGTTTCGTCGGGCTCCAGATCGGCCAACAACACCGCGATCATCATCAAGGACTCCGGCATGGAGAACTCGCTCTTGGCCAAGCGGGCCGGCATCTCCTCCAACAGGCTTTCGGCCAGTTGATGGCGCTGCTGCACATTGCGAGACCCTTCCAGCGATTGCCAATACTCAAAGCGGTGCTGATAGTTCAGATAGCTGACCACCCGCTCGGCCTCGCCGGCCGAGTTGGGCTGTTTGACCATGGCCGCCTTCAAGATGGCCAAGGCATCGGGGGTCACGTCAGCGGCGGCCTCGGCGCCAGGCACCTGAGAGGGCATGCCACGTCCTGCGCTGGCCCACATCGCGGCACCCCCTGAGGCGGCCGCAGAAGCAGCGGCTGCCTGCTCGGCAGACCTCGACGACTCGCCGGAGTGTCCAGACCACCACCACAAGCCCAGACCGGCCACGGCGCACACGCCCAGCCCCACCAGCCAC
>JAZJZP010000066.1:3903-4977 GCA_040389805.1 Pseudomonadota bacterium | reverse complement strand
CACACGCGTGGCGATATTTTGGAATCCTGATAAATGGCCATAACGCTACACCTGCTGTTCAATACGATTGCTCGTAGGATAAACGCAGCCGGACCCACCCGCCTCAGGAAAACTCAGGAGGGCGGCGCACCGGCGTGCGCCTCAATCAACGCACCCCGTCGGGCAGCTCGATCTTGACTTCCAGCACGTCCAGGTTGTCCTGCCGATCCAGGCTGACCTTGATGTCGTCCGGATTGATCGAGATGTACTTGGTGATCACGGCCACCAACTCGCGCTGCAAGGCGGGCAGGTAGTCGGGGTTGCCTTGGCGACCGTTGCGCTCGTGGGCCAAGATGATCTGCAGGCGCTCTTTGGCCATGCTGGCAGATTTTTTCTTTTCCCCGAGAAAGAAGGAGAGGAACGACATTGGCTTACCTCCCACCGAACAAACGCTTGAGGAAGCCGGGTTTGACCGCATCCACAAAACGCATGGGTTTTTCTTCACCCAGGAAGCGCGCAATCACATCCTTGTAGGCTTCGGACACATCCGACGCCTGCATGTGGATGGCGGGCACGCCCTGGTTGGACGCCTGCAACACGGCCTCCGACTCCGGGATCACGCCGATCAAGGGAATGCGCAAGATTTCTTGAATGTCTTCGATCGACAGCATCTGGCCCTCTTCAACCCGGTTGGGGTTGTAGCGGGTGATCAGCAGGTGCTCCTTGATGGGCGTTTGCCCCTCAATGGCGCGCTTGGTCTTGGAGGCCAGCATGCCCAGGATGCGGTCCGAATCGCGCACGGACGACACCTCGGGGTTGGTCACCACCAGCGCCTCGTCGGCAAAGTGCATGGCCAGCAGGGCGCCCGTTTCGATGCCGGCGGGCGAGTCGCAAATGATGTACTCAAAGCCCATCTCGGCCAGATCGCCCAGGATCTTTTCAACGCCTTCTTTGGACAGCGAGTCCTTGTCGCGCGTTTGCGAGGCCGGCAGCACGAACAGGTTGTCGCACTGCTTGTCCTTGATCAGGGCCTGGTTGAGGTTGGCCTCGCCGTTGATGACGTTGATGACGTCATACACCACGCGACGCTCGCAC
>JAZJZP010000066.1:0-3893 GCA_040389805.1 Pseudomonadota bacterium | reverse complement strand
GTTGCGCAGACCGACGTCAAAGTCGATCACGACGGTCTTGTGGCCGCGAAGTGCGAGGCCGGACGAAAAGCTGGCGCTGGTGGTGGTCTTGCCCACCCCTCCCTTGCCGGAGGTCACCACGACGATTTTGGCCATCGGTCTCGAGTCCTTTTAATTGAATGAAGTGAGTTTGATCGGCTCCATCACCAGCTTTTCACCCTCAAGGCGAACTTGTGCGGGCTTGCCCAACACGTCTGGTGACAAAGCGGTCTCAGAGGTACGGTAAATGCCTGCGATGGAGAGCAGTTCGGGCTCCAGGCAGGTGGTGAAAATGCGGGCATCAAGGTTGCCCCGCGCGCCGGCGATCGCTTTGCCGCGCAGGGGGGCGTACACATGGATGTTGCCATCGGCGATGATTTCGGCGCCATTATTGACCGCCGCCAACACGATCAGGTCGCCGCCCTTGGCATAGACCTGCTGGCCCGAGCGCAGCGGCTTGTCGATGATCATGGTGGGGACCGCGGGGCCGGGCACGTGAACCGGCACTTCGCGGATCACCTCGCGCACCACGTCACGCACGACCTCTTGCACCACGGTCTCGACACGGGGCTGGTTGCCCGGCCCATCGGGCGCCTCGGACAGCCCGGCCGCCAGGGCCGCGTCCATCTGACGGCCATTGCCGCCTTTGACGGCCACCGGCACCATGTTGTAGCGCCGCAGCAGGGCCACCAGCTCTTTGAAGTGGAGCACTGCGGCCGCATCATGCACGGGCGTCAGGTCGATCACCACCGGGTCCTGATTGAAGAATTCGGGGGTCGCACCCAGGCGGTCCTCCAGCTCCTGCGCCAAGGCCGGGAGGTCGGTGGTCTTGAGCACCACGGCGACGAGCGTCAGCGTGGCACTTTTCAGATCAAAGATGGGGGGGGTGTTCCCTTTGGAGACAACAGCCATGGGGCAGTGAGACCTCTAAAGGGTCACAGTTTAGCGGCTTTGCCGCAGCCCCTTCTTTTTGATCCCGACGTGGCTCTCAGGCGGCGCGTGCGGAAGCCGAGAACGTGCCATCGGGCTGAGGGTTGCTGCGCTGACCGCATTTGACCAAGTCATAGTCGGCCAGATTGACGTGGCGGGTCTGCAACCAGTACTTCCAGGTCGAGTTGGGCCAGATCGCGAAGTTGATGCCTTCTGCCGTCTGGTACCAGCTCTTGCAGCCCGAGGACCACACCGTGCCCTTGAGGGCTTGCGTCACTTCACCCAAAAAGCGCGTCATGGCGGCGGGCTTGACGTCGATGTAGTCCACGCCCTTGTCCTTGACCAGCTGGATGCACTTGACGATGTAGTCGGCCTGCGCCTCGATCATGAAGATGATGGAGTTGTGACCCAGGCCCGTGTGCGGCCCCACCAGTTGGTACATATTGGGGTAGTTGGCCGTGGTGATGCCCAGGTACGAGGTGGGGCTGGTCTTCCAATCCTCTTGCAGGGTGTGGCCATTGCGACCGCGCATCTCGAAGTGCTTCATGTAGATGCGGGGGTCGACGATGAAGCCGGTGCCCAGGATCAGGCAATCCATGGGGCGCTCTTGGCCATCGGCCGTGACGATGCTGTTGGCGCGAATCTCTTGGACACCCTCGGTCACCAGCTCCACATTCTTGCGGTTGAAGGTGGGGTACCACTTGTTGGAGATGAGGATGCGCTTGCAGCCCAGGGTGTAGTCGGGCGTGAGCTTCTTGACCAGGGCCGGGTCCTTGACCTGGTAGGCGATGAACTTCTTGAGCGCCGCGCCGCCGATTTTGGCCATCCAGGGGTTGAAGATCGGCCACACACGCGACTCGTTGGTCCAGTAACAGCGCCAGCGGTGCAGCGTGCGGGTGAAGGGCAGGGCCGCGAACATCTTCTTGCTGAACTCTGAATAGGTGCGCGTGTCACGCGGAATGACCCAGGCCGGCGTGCGCTGGAACACATGCAGCTGCTTGACCTGGGGGGCGATCTCCGGCACGTACTGGATGGCGCTGCCCCCCGAGCCCAGCGACACCACGGTCTTGCCCTTCAGGTCGTAGCTGTGATCCCACTGGGCCGAGTGCATGACCTTGCCCTGGAAGGTGTTCAGTCCCTTGATGTCAGGAAAGGCCGGCACATGCAAGGGACCGGAGGCCAGCACCCAATGGCGGGCACTGATGGTTTCGCCACCCGCCGTCTTGATGGTCCAGCGACCATTGTTTTCATTGAAGACCGCGCTGACCACTTCTTGATTGAAATGAATGTGCGGGCGGATGCCGTACTTCTTGGTCACGTCCAGGATGTACTGCTGGATCTCGTCCCACGGGGCGTAGCGCTTGGACCAGTCGGCCTTGGTCTCAAAGGAGTACGAGTACATGTGCGACTGCACATCGCACTCGGCGCCGGGGTACGTGTTGTCACGCCAGGCACCGCCCACCTCGCTGGCCTTCTCCAGGATGACAAAATCATCGATCCCGGCCAGCTTGAGTTTGACGGCCATGCACAGCCCACCGAAACCGACTCCGGCGATGGCCACTTCGACATGGCGGACAGAAGGCGTTGAATTTTGAGCAGTCATGGCAGCACCTTGTTGACGGTGATTGATCGGTTTCGGCTTGTCTCCGAAGCTGATGCCATGTTGCTTGCGCGGCGGCGTTCACGCCATGTTCAAACGCCACCAAAAATTGATCGTTTCGGCCACAGCGGGGGCTCCATGGCCGAAACAACGCGGAAACTGACTCAGATCAAAAACCCGAGGTGGTGACCTTGAGGTAGCGAGGATCGCTCACACCCTTGAGGAAGGCGTCGTAGCGCGTGTCCCGGTCCACAAAACGCTTGAGCCAGGCCACCGAGGCCTTGCCGACCATGGTGCGGTACTTGATCGACTCCAGCGCGATGCCGCACAGGTGCGAGGCCTGGGCCACATTGAAATAACCCTTGGGAATGGCGTCGCTCAGGCTGGCGTAGAACACGTCGGAATGCGTGTCATTGGGGGCGATGGTGTCCTTCTCGCAGGCCACCACCTGGGTCGGCACCTGGATGGCGCTGAAGTCCTTGACGTCCGCATCCCAGGGCGCCAGGGCCACGGCGGCCTTGAGCGACGGGTTGGCGCTCGCGGCCTCCAGGGTGCCACCACCCCCCATCGAGTGACCCATCACGGCCTGACGAGAGAGGTCGACCTTGCCGAACAGGGGCGAGCCGGACTGCGTGCTCATCGCGGCCACCTGCTTGAGCGCTGCGGCCATTTGCGTGGCGCGGCTGGTGGGTTGGTCCACGATGCTGTTGGCATTGATCACGGCCACCACAAAGCCGTTGGAGGCCGTCTTGGTAGCCAACCAGGTGTAGTAGCCCTGCACCGCCAGGAAGCCCGGCATGATCACCACCAGGCCATAGGACTCTTGGGTGGCGCCCGAGGGGTAGTACACCAGCCCGCCATTGAAGCCCTGGGGCGAGCTGATCCGCACGTTGCTGATGGCATAGGAGCCGGCAGCAGCCTCCAGGGAGGCGTCGGTGGGGTTGGGGCCGCGCTGGAAGGGGTTGGCCTGGGCAAATGCCACGCTGCTGGCCAGCAGGCTGAGGCCGGTGGCCAGTTGCAGAAGGGTGCGACGCACCAGGCGTGCAGAGGTCGTGTTCATGTCTTTGTCTCCGGAAATCGTTAGATGGATCACATGCTATCGGCCGTGGCTGGATGTCCCAGCGGTTGAAACCCTAAGGTTGGAGCGCGGGGCGGGGGTCTGGGGTGACGGCCGGTCGGGCTTCATGTGGGGGGTCCCGCTGGAAGCGGGACTGCCTTGTGGTGCTCGCGCCGAGGTGGTGCCGGAGAACTCGCTCCGTGGCCTGACGGCCACTGCACTCAAACAACTCCGGCGAGCTAGTCAACGATGCGCGCTGCGCGCGCCCACCTCGACGCTGTGCTCCTC
>JAZJZP010000065.1:2321-2740 GCA_040389805.1 Pseudomonadota bacterium | reverse complement strand
TGTCTGGATGGCGATGGGGTATTTGCTGGTGGGAGTATTGATGGCAATTGGTGCATCGAAATAGTTGGCTGAGGTATGAACGCTGTAGGACGTGGCCTGCATTTTTGCGAGCTGATTCCTACGAAGTGCGGCGGTTGAAGCCGAAGATCGACATCACCTAAAGTTTCAGGCCTACCTCAGTCAATACAGTACGGGTTCAATGATTGGCAACAAATTGGTAATAGGCGTACTTCGACTGCTCTCGGCGGTGCAGATGTTGATCTCCATGTGTGGGGTGCTCGCTGCCACTACTCTTCTCGCCATTGGCATCGACTCGGATCTTGCACCCTTTTTGGCGTTGCTCATGGCATCTGTGTTGACCATTTTGAGCATCTGCGTCCATGAAGGCGGCCATTATCTAGGGGCAAAGTGGAGCCACA
>JAZJZP010000065.1:0-2311 GCA_040389805.1 Pseudomonadota bacterium | reverse complement strand
CGTATTGCGGCCGTAGAATTACTACCGCTTCGACGTGGGTGGCGTATGCGTTGGTCGCCTCGGCTAAAGCGATTGAATGTGGGTGGTTATGTGATGGCCGCGTCCGACCCTTATCGATCGATGCGTAGGCAGACCATTATGTTTACTGCCATGGGGCCCGTATTGAACCTGTTCGTTGGAGTTCTTTGCATTGCAGCAGGTCTGCTGTCGCAGGAGTCCATACGAATGTTTGCGCTGGCCTTCGGTGCCAGCAACATTGCCATGGGCATCTCCAATCTGATTCCCACTTATCTAGGGGGCATCAGTGATGGTGCCGGACTGATCGCATGGTGCTTTCTTAAGGATGAGCGAACTCCGCTGCTTGCGAACGCTCGATTGCTGTCACTTTCTGTTGCCGGGGTTCCCAGTGAAGAATTACCCGCTGGCGACATTGCTCAACTCTCATCTGAGCCCATGCCTGCGCCGTTGTTGGCTGTTTGGTATCGCTTGAACGCTCTGCAGAGTCGGGGCGATTGGCATGGCGCTGTGCAAGAAGGCGAAACCTTACATGCATTGCTGGAGACGCCATCTCAAAGCCCGGACTCAATGGCATTGTTAATTGCAATCCTGCAAGTTGAGTTGGGTTTCTCTCGAGCAATGCTTCGAAGGGAGGCGGGTGAGATGCGAGATGACTTGTTGAGCGATGAAGTTGACTGGTGTTGTCCCGTCTTGCGACCCCGTTGTCTTGCGTTGCACGAAATCCTCAAGGGAAATCATTCGGCCGCTGAGCAATACCTCGACCGGTCACTGAGTATTGCGCGCAATGCTCGGGACCTTTCCCTTGGCAAGAGCGAATTGAAGTTGGCAGCCTATGTGCGAGAGCTTGGTGGCGGGACGGTCGAGCCGTAGCGCGCAGAAGGTGGTGTCATTCGGGGGCATTGAAAGTGAGAGGGTGACGGTACATGGGAAAAGTCTATTGGCTTTTTGATTTACTCACCAGTAAGTCACATTAAGTGAAACCTTCTGTTGAGTTATTGAGCCACTTCGCCAACGAGCATCCTTCAATACTCAGCCACCCCCAAAGCCCTCAAAACCCACCCGGCCTCACCAGGCATCAACGTGTACTGAACCTGCCGCATTTTCCCCGTCCTGCCCGCATCGGCATCCGTGCTGTCATAAACCGGGAACCGCTGCACCAACGCATTTTCCACCACGGTAAACTCATCCTCGCCCTGGTAGCCGACCGCTGTTTTCGGGTTCTCGCTGACAGGTGGTAGATAAATTTCGCTCAGTGACTTCTTGCGGTTGGCAGCGTAAGCAATGAGCTCGCCCGGCATCCCGCGCCCCGGAGACCTGATGAAGACGTAAATCTCTGGAGAGCCATTGCGATCAAGGTCGGCGACCTCTGCTCGAACGATGGTGCCGGTGAGGGGGCGTACGATCTCTGAGTTATCGATTTCCAGACCTTGGGGAGCAATGCGTAGAGCACGATTTCCAGCGACCGACACGCTCGTCACATGAAAGCCAATGCCCTGCAATTCAAGTGTCTGGTCGAACGGCTGGTTGCTATCCGTCGCATCACCCGAGAGGCTCAATGAAAGGCTGTAGTTGGCCACTTCATTGCGCCGAGCGGCGTTGCGCATCAGGTATACCTGAACCGTATATTCGCCATCGGCGGGCAATGGTCCCAGAAAGTGATTGCCCATGATTGATCCGTTAAACAACGCGTAGTCCGCACCTTTCGCGGTGATATTGAAGTAGGCAGAGGCGCTGGAAGACTTGAAGTCCACGGTCATCATTTCGCCAGCCTTCGCGTTTAGACGGTACTGCGCGGTGAGCGGGCCTTTGATGGATCGGGCGAACCTGATGGTGTCTGAGCCCTTTTTGAAGGTGACCTGCTCGACATGAGGGGCGATCTCAATCGCGGCGTGTACAGGCACAGAAACCATGGCGGCCAGGACGGCTGCGATCCATACGTTCATGTTGATCTTCCTGAGTGCGTTGGTTGCTCAAGCAGTTGCAGGTGCACCCGCAGCATAGGAGCTATTGAGGTGGGGCGCAGCTGGGCTGGACGTCTATGATGAGGAGGGCTTGGCGCATGGGCGTCTCCGTGGGGGGCGCGACGATGATGGCTTGGCCGCGGGGTTTTTTGTGGTGGTCTTGCGAGCCTTATCGCGGGCAGGCCTGCTTTTGCGGGGGATGGTGATGCTGCCTACAGAAATGACCAAACCCCAAATGCAACAAAACCCGCACTTGGCGGGTTTTGTTTTGCTTCGTATTTGGTGGAGCCGGGGGGATTTGAACCCCCGTCCGCCAGTACTCCGCTGTCGGT
>JAZJZP010000064.1:11282-15136 GCA_040389805.1 Pseudomonadota bacterium | reverse complement strand
CATTTTTTGAACATCAATAATGAACAAGATCCCTGTCATCAAGCGTTTTGGCCGAGGCGACCGCCTCTATGTTCAGGCCCAGCAGATCTGGCTGATCCTGGTGGCTTTTGTTGAGAGCAACAAAGAAAAAGGCCCTAACTGCGATAAGACCATGAGTTATGGGGAACTGGCATTGAAAATGGGCTACGAGGACCGCAGGGCTGGTCACATGCTTTCACGCCAGTTAGGAATTGTTGGTCAGCTCTGTGTGAACGACTCGCTACCCGCTCTGAACGTCATTGTCGTCAATGCAGAAACTGGTGTTCCGGGCGATGAGGTTGTTTTGAGCCCTGGCTTTTCCGTCAAGGACGAGCAGCGTGCAGTATTCAAACAAAATTGGTTTGAACTTCGCGTTCCGACAACTGGCACATTCCGACAGGTATGGGAATCACCCGAGGAAGCTTAATTTCCACCGGGTGGCATTTAAAAAGAAGTAGCAAACAATGGCGGCGGTATTTTGGTGCCTGGAAAAGAAGTAGCAAACAAAGCTATACGCGTGCTCGTGCGTGTTCTCAGACAATTTCCTTGTTTCTCTCTACCTTCAGATCAAAGCCCGTCTGCTCTTTGATTGCCGCCTGAAGTTCGTCCAAATTGACCTCACGTGAGGTTCTGAATCCATCGTGTTCAGTGAAGAACTTCGTATCCCGTGCCGCCAAAAATTCTGTGATCGTGTCGAGTACCTTGCGCTCGTGCTCGAAGTACACACTCCATTTTGATTTCGAAGTACCGAGCTTCTTCGTCCGAGCCTGCTCAATCTTTGTCCACATCCGGGCGATGTCGCCTCGAAGGGACTGGACCTTCGAGTCGTCTTGCAGCCGCGTCATAGCGTCGTAGTCGTATTCCAGAGCCTGGTACGCAGAGCACTGCACCGTCCGAGACAGCCGAGCACCGTTGAACAAGCTGTTAATCAGCCGCTTGGCAGTACTCAATGAACAGCCGGTGAGGTCAGCCACGTGCTGACGGAAGGCCGCTCGACCATTCAGGTACTCCTGAAGCGTTCCGAACAGCAGGTTCAGAGTGCCGCGTGTCATTTTGGCTTTCACCGGACTGTCCGAGAGTGCGTACTGTTCAGCCAATTGGAACAGGATCGATGGTGCACAGGCCGCGATGTCGTAGTCAAACGGCAAGCCGAAGTGCGACCAGAAGCCTTGCTTGTGCTCACGCTTGATGTTCTGCAAGCCGTGAAAGAGCCTGTTCGAACTGTCGTTGTACTTGAAGTCAAAGCTCTGTAGCTCTGACGCGTACTTCTTCACCGCGTACGACTCGGGCGTGCAAAGTCCGCCGCCATTGTTTGCTACTTCTTTCGGGTCAGAGGTTAGGCGAGCAAGTTCATCCCGACCGTCTTTGTTCAGTGTCCAAAGCTTGGAGTACTGCCCGACCTTGTACGAGGATCTTGCTTCACGAAGCAGCATCGAGCGCAAGTGACTGGACAGCGGGTTCGACTGGTTCCCGAAGACCTGCGTAAGGTCAGCCAAGGAACTCTCTGTGCCGCGCCAAGGCGACATGAACAGATCAACGTACGACAACACCGTGCGTGCACGGCTGCGTATTTCAGCCCATCGTGGACGGCATTTCAGGCTGATCGTGGACGCTGTTTCAGCGTGATGGTGGACGGCATTTCAAATTGATCGTGGACGGCGTTTCAGCGCCATCGTGGACGATCGGGGTGCGCGCAAGTGATCTTTGACCCGGCCTCAAGCTCGCCGCTTTATGCGGTCCGAGCTGATGCCAACAAACAGAATCACGATGCGCCAGATCCGAGAAGCATTGCGCCTGCATTTGCAAGCCGATCTCAGTTACACCGAGGTCGGCCGTGCGCTCAAAATTTCCAAGAGCGCTGTGGGCAAGTACGTGTCGCTGGCCCGCGTGGCCGGCGTCGATTGGGCGCTGGCCCAGACGCTCAGCGACGAGGAGCTTGAAGCCCGGCTGTACCGGCCAGCCCTGCCGCGTTCCAGCCACCAGTTGGCACCTGACTTCGCGCACGTCCACCAGGAACTCAAGCGTGCCGGTGTCACCCTGATGCTGCTGTGGGAGGAGTACGCCCGTGGTAATGAGCAGGCCTACAAGTACACCAGCTTTTGCGTCAAGTACCGGGCGTTCGCACAAGGCCTCAAGCGCTCGATGCGCCAGAACCATGTCGCAGGTGACAAGCTCTTCGTGGACTATGCCGGGCAAACGGTGCCTGTCATCGACCCCATCACCGGTGAGATCAACGCCGCGCAGATCTTCGTGGCCACGCTGGGCGCATCCAACTACACCTATGCCTGCGCCACGGCGCGCCAGACCACGGCCGACTGGATTGGCGCCCAGATCCGTGCCCTGGAATTCATCGGCGGCGTGCCCCGCTTGATCGTGCCGGACCAGGCGCGCGCCTTGATCAAGAACCCCGACCGCTACGACCCTCAACCCAACCGCAGCTACGAAGAGTTTGCCGAGCACTACGGCTGCGCACTGCTGGCCGCACGCCCGGCGCACCCGCGTGACAAGCCCAAGGTCGAAGGTGCCGTGCTCCTGGTCGAGCGCTGGATCCTGGCGCGCCTGCGCAACCGCCAGTTCTTCAGCCTGGGCGAGCTCAATGACGCCATTGCCGCCTTGCTGGTCGACCTCAACTCACGCGCCTTCAAGAAGCTGCCCGGTTGCAGGCGCAGCGCCTTCGAAGAACTGGACGCCCCAGCCTTGCGCGCCTTGCCAACCACCCGTTACGTCGTTGGCCGCTGGAAGGGCGTCAAGGTCAACATCGACTACCACGTCGAATTCGAGGGCCATTACTACAGCGTGCCGCACCGCCTGGTTGGCACTCGCCTGGACGTTCGCGCCACGGACACCCTGGTGGAGTGCTTTGCAGCCAACCAGCGCGTAGCCTGTCATGCCCTGAGCCATCGGCGCGGGCACCACACGACGGTGAGCGAGCACATGCCCGCCTCGCACCGTGCGCACCTGGAGTGGACGCCCGCCAAGCTCATCGCCTGGGCGCAGGGCATTGGAGTGAGCGCTGCGGCCGTGGTGACCTGGCAGCTTGAGCACCGCCCGCACCCCGAACAAGGCTACCGCGCCTGCTTGGGTCTGATGCGCCTGGCTCGCCAGTACACGCCCCAGCGACTGGAAGGTGCCTGCACGCGTGCCCTGGCCATTCGCTCGCCCACCTACCGCAGCGTGGACAACATCCTCAAGAGCGGCCTGGACCGCCAGCCCACCAACTTGCCTACCACCACCAGCCCTTTGCCTGGCCACGAGAACGTGCGTGGCCCTGATTACTACCACTGACCCCAAGGAAGATCGATTCATGTTGAATGAACACACACTTGACCAACTGCGCAGCCTGCGTCTGGACGGCATGGTGCGCGCCATTGAAGAGCAGACCACCAGCACCGCGGCCACCGCGCTGGGCTTTGATGAGCGCTTGACGCTGCTCGTGCAGCGCGAGATAGCCTGGCGCGATGACCGGCGCGTGCAGCGACTGCTCAAAGCGGCCAAGCTCAAAGTCAGCACGGCCTGCATCGAGGATATCAACTGGCGCGCCAGCCGATCACTGGACCGCGCACTGGTGGCCACGCTGGCCGAGGGCGACTGGCTGCGCCATGCTCGCAATCTGCTGATCACGGGCGCCACGGGCTGCGGCAAGACCTGGCTGGCCTGCGCGCTGGCGCACCAGGGCGCACGCAGTGGATTCTCAGCGCTCTACGTTCGCGCAGCACGCCTGTTCGATGAACTACAAGTGGCGCACGGCGACGGCAGCTTCGCGCGACGCCTGGCTCAACTGGCCAAACTCGATTTGCTGGTCATCGATGACTTCGCCATCTCGCCCATGGGTGCCG
>JAZJZP010000064.1:6349-11272 GCA_040389805.1 Pseudomonadota bacterium | reverse complement strand
GGAATTGCTGGACGACCGCATCGGCACACGCTCGACCTTGATCACCAGCCAGCTGCCGGTCAAGCAATGGCATACCTACCTGGGCGACCCCACACTGGCCGACGCCATCTTGGACCGCATCGTGCACAGCAGCCACAAGATCGAGCTCAAGGGCAAGTCATTGCGCGACACCAAGGATGAAGCATCGGGGGGAGCCTCCGGCGGCCTGGCAGGGGCCTGAGGTTGAAGATTGCCCCCCAAAGAGACTGCCTGACGGCAGCCCACACGACAGTCATTTCAAACTGATCGTGGACGATTGAGATACATTTGAATCCCCGCTTGCGCGCACCCTTTGCGCGTCCACGATGGCGCTGAAACGCCGTCCACGATCAGCCTGAAACAGGCGTCCACGATCGCTGAAATACGCACACGGCTCGTGTTCTTCGATGAAGTCAATGATGTGTTCATGCTTCATTGGCTTGGTTTCGATGGCGGAGAACACCTCAACCCACTTCGGCTGATTCGTGACCTTGCGCTTGGTCTCCCGTATCTCCGCAGGAATCAGGCGCGCCATGAAGTCACGCTCACGCTTGAGTTCGTTCTCCAACTCATCAATCCGGAATTTCGTAATGCGGATTGCTTCTTGCAATTGATCTGTCATCATGCATCCTGTGGGCGGCGCCTGATGGGTTCAGCATCAAGCGCCGCTTAGCCTAGCTGCTTAGGCGAAAGGGCACCAAGGGCCCGAGCGATAGTGCTGGATCACACTTTCCCAGCGCCCGAATCGGTATCGGACGTACTGGCGAACGTGAACGCACTTCTGACGGAAGGTTTGCATGGCAAACTCCTATTCAAAGGTGGAAGCCCAACGCTCACGCGTTGGGGGTTCTTTGAAGGAGCGGCGCAACAGCGCGACAATCCACCCTTTACAGGTGCACCTGCAGGGGTTAAAATGGATGCACTGGCGCCGCTTTCACGATATGTCGTGTCGGTAGTTGCTAGTCACCTTTTAGTCTTTCTGGCTGATTGGTGCGCTCAGCCTGCGCTGCCTGACGTGGCTTTTGGTTGAACAAAATGAACGGCCCCAAGGTGCAAACTTGCGGGCCGTTCGCCTTACAGGCTGTCGTCTTCCTCGATAGGAAGGCCGAGGTCGTCTTGCTTTGGTTCGGGTGCGATCCTGTACTTCCCGTACCCAACACTGACAACGTGTCCTTGGCTCTTTAGATTTCCAAGGGTTGATCGAACCGATCCGTGAGTGGTTGGCTCTGGAAGCACTTTGTTCACCTCGATCAATGCATCTTCAATTGTTCTAACGCTGCCATCTACCATTACGTTAACGATTGCTTGGGAGACTGCGCCTTTGACCTTTTTTGCCGCTACAGCGGCTTGTTTGCCGTCTTTCTCTTGCTGCGGCGCCTCTTTTATCAGGTGCTCATGCTGCGCAAGCAAAGGAGGACTCTCAACCGGGTTGGCGCTGGACTTCAGCAACTGCTCAAATTGAGTTGGCTTGAGCGTTTTGATGGTCTCAATCTGAGCCCGAAGTTCAGTCACAGCCGCCTCGGCTGAAGTGAGCGCCTTCTGCTTTTCAAGCAGCAGGACAAAAAATGGGTCGGTGTTTGGTTCCGTCATGCTTGCATTGTGACATAGGAAGACGCAAACGCAAGAGTCAGCGCGGGAACAATCAAGAGTTTGTGTAACCATTTGTATCTTTCGTGTTTGCGGCGCATGCTGCACGAAGTCCGGTCACGTATTTAATTGCCTAAATTTTTCATCAAATACAACCCCGTAATTGGGAGACGCTTGCACCAGCATATTCGGACAATGGTACGAGACACAGAGAGGGTGGTCCCCTAGAATCTCTTTCATGAACCAGCCAGTTATCATCAAGAAGGAAGCGGAAAGCAACGCAAAAGTTGCTATCTTGCTCACCTCTAATGACTATGTGCGTCACTTCGACGGACACGGCCCGGGCTGGAAGCTTGCAGCTTTGATTGTGCAAAGACTGCCGGCGATCTTGGCTGCGTTGGGGACACTCGCGGCAGGATCAAAGTACGCAGGTTGGTGGTAATAGCCAAGAATTGGTTCAGGGAGTAGTTATGGAAATGAAATCATCCGAAATTAAGGATGCGATTCTTGACGGTGACATCACAGCGATAACCATCGACACATCTGTCTTCGATGCAGCCAAGCTAGGCCTTGAATTCGGCGCCCTAAAGCGGCTTGCGCAGTTCAAAGATGGATCTACAGATTTCGTGCTCTCAGATATCGTGGCCAAAGAGCTGCGAGGGCACATGATCAAGGAGGCGACAGAGACCCAAGCGGCATTTAGAAAGGCGACCTCAGCTCTCGGATCGGCTTGGGGCCACTCGATTCAAGAGCGCGACTTGTTGGTCAACACTGCGTTTAAAAAGCAAACGCCTGAAGAAAACGCCGATGATCGGATGCAAAGCTACTTTGAGTCCACTGGCGCCAAGTACGCGCTTGCAGGCGAGCGTGTCAATGTTGAGAAGTTGGTTCAGATGTACTTCCAACTCACCCCGCCCTTTAGTGAGACAAAGAAGCACGAGTTCCCAGATGCCTTGGCCCTCCTTGCTCTTGAGGCATGGGCCACAGAACGTGACACCAAGATCCTTGCCGTCACCAAGGACGGCGATTGGAAAGCGTATTGCAAGACCTCTGAACGGTTGGTTGCGATTGATGACCTAGGAACTGCCTTAAGCCTGTTTCAAGAGGAGGAAACTCGCTATTTCTGCCAAGTCATTGGTAAACAGATCCAAGGTTTGGATCCTGAGAAACTTGTTCCCCGGATCAATGCGGCACTAAAGGTTTATGAGGACCGCATTGATGTATCAGCCGATGGAGACTCCCAGTTTCGCTGTGAGCCATCTATGGCCGAAGCATCGGTCGGCGAAATGGATCTGAGCACGCTGACCGAGCTTGAAGCACTGGACCGAGATCACGATGAACTGGTCGCAAAGTTCAGCGTGACGGTCCCTGTTGACGTGACGGCCTATTTCAGTTTTGAAAAATGGGATGGCATCGACGGAGAGTACATGGCGATGGGTAGTGGATCTGCTGCACAGTCGACTGAAGTCGAAGCTGAGATCGTCTTAACGATTGGAGGCAAACTGCCAGACCACCCGGAAATCATCGACATTGAGGTTAGCTTCTCGGATGTGCGAGTTGAGTTCACTGATCTTGAGCCTGACTGGATGAGCGATCCTGACAACTTTGGCGATTAATCAACATGCCAACGCTTTACCACTACACAGATGTCCATGGGTTCTTTGAAATCATCTCGAAGAAGAAACTTTGGTTGTCAGGCACGCACAACCTGAACGATCACAGCGAACTTGCTTGGGGAAAGAACGTCATCTACAGGGTCATAGATGAGCTGAACACGCTTTTAATTGACGATAAGAAACTGCTCACCCATTTGTTTACGAGCACGTGCGGATTCGCAAGGTTCGTCTGCTCACTCTCACAAGGTCGGGACACTTTGAGCCAATGGCGGGCCTACGCGGATGACGGGCATGGGTTTGCAATAGGTTTCGATCACTCAGCCTTTCCGTACTACCCGTATCCGCAAGTCAACGCAAGACCGGCGGATTCCGCAGCGACCTTGTGCAAGGTGGTGTACTCAGAGCAGGAACAGGAAGATGCAGCAGCAAAGATAGTGCTCGCTTTAGCAAAGGAACTGAGAGACAGCGCCCCTGACACCCATAGTGAAGCTTTAGGTATTGCGGCTGCGAAGCTCGCTGGTCTGACAGTGGCACTCAAGAATCCTGCATTTGAGGAGGAGCACGAGTGGCGTCTGGTCTATGCGCCGCCGATCATATTCTCACCCGTTGACAGAGCGCCGAGGTTAGCGCCAGGGCCGAACCTTCTGAAGCAACGCGTCTCGAAGAAGAGGATCTGTACGTACTTCGAACGCAGCTTTGCGCCTTCTGACGTGGTGTCCATCGTTCAGGGTCCGAAGTGCCAAGTGCACATGGTCGATCTTCACATCTTGCTTGCTGACAATGGCTTCGACATAGTCCCAACGCAATCGAAGGCAACGTACCGATAGCCCGCCGATTTCCTGTGTTTATTTGCGAAGTTTGCTAAATAAAAGGTAGCAACAAGCTACCAACACAGGAGACACCATGGAATTCGTAACACTGAACTCGCCGAAGAACATTGCAACTGCTGTTCACAACGCAAGCACTTCAAAGACCCGTGCGCTTTATGAGCACGATCATGACGCGTTGCACGCACACCCCAATGCGTCACAACGGGTGATAGGCATGGGAGCCACTCTGTGCAATGGGCATGCAATGGACCTCAAGAATCACGGACATTCTGCCGAAATGTAAGTGCCAGTAGCAACGCCATCCGCCGCTACGGCTGCCCCATATAACAAGTCAACCCAAGACTCAAACCATGACGACCTTGTCTTCTCCCGCAAACGCCCATCACGCTGCGGCGACAAAGCGCACCTCCAGCGACAGCAGATTTTTTGCCCATCACGGCTTCTGGGCCCCCGGCGTGCGACTCTTTCGCAGCTTGCGCTTTGCATCCAAGGCCCTGATCATTTCCCTTGCCTTCAGCGTTCCGCTGATGGGGCTGATGGGCTGGCAGATCCACACGCAATATGACCAGGCCGTGCAAACACGCATGGATGCCACGCGCCAGCATGTGGAGATCGCGCACGGACTACTCGCCTGGGCACAGGCGCAGGAGTCATCAGGCAAGATGCCTCGTGAGCAGGCACAACAGATGGCCTTTCAAGCCATCGAGAAGCTGCGCTACGACAAGATCCAGTACTTCTGGATCAATGACATGCAAGCACGCATGGTCATGCACCCGACCAAACCGGAACTCAACGGCAAAGACGTAGGCGACCTGAAAGACCCGAACGGCTTTGCATTGTTCCAAGCCTTCGTCGACACCGTGCGCGCGGCC